>JBPYFR010000098.1:0-6002 GCA_051985685.1 Acidimicrobiales bacterium | reverse complement strand
GCGCGGGGATCGCGGGAGCCGCCGGACTCAGGGAGAGCGAGGACAGCAGCTGGTTGACCCGCGGGACGAGCTGGGGACCGTTGACCTGATTGCCGAGCACGGCGTAGAAGGAGAAGGGCCGCCCGGCCTCGGTGAAGAACCACTGGGTCCCTGCCTGCCCGGCCAGCGCACGGCGCAGCAGCGCCGGCCGGAAGTCCGAGGGCGACAGCCCGACGGGACGCCCCTGGCGGGCGAACAGGCGCGTGCCCACGCTCTCCGGCCCGTACTGGAAGAGAGTGGCGAAGACGTCGGACGGCCCCATGAGGTTGACGGCGCCGCTGCCGAAATCGCCGACGTCGTTCGGGAGCGGAAACGTGGCGAAGTGGGCGACCGGGTACGACACGATCTCACCGATCGTCGGTCGCACGAAGATGCGACCCTCGAAACCGGCGGGCAGGCGCGCCGTGATGCCATGTGCGCTGATGGTCGCCATCAGCCGGCCTGCCCGGTGTGCTCGGACCCGCCGTCGGCGGGCGACTGGGGGGCGAAGGGGAAGACGTCCCGGAAGGATCTTGGATAGAGACTCGGGTGGCCGGGCGTGATGCCAGCGGCGAGGAGCACCTCGTCGTTGGCGGCTTCGCGCGCGGGGCCGTCGAGGCTCGTGGCGCGCCGGGGGTCGGCGGCGGCACGCGCCTCCCGCTCCGATCGGCGGACGAGATCAGCGAGCTGGCCGGGATGCGCGGCGACGCCGTGCCCGACCCGGCGCCCTGCTGCGCCGTCGACCAGCACGAAGAAGGGTGAGGCAGGCACCTTGTAGTCGACCCACGCGTCCGTCGACATGACGACGGGGACGCGCCCGGTGCTGAGCGCGTCGATGTCAGAGGAGATCTCCATGTCCGGGCCCTTCGTCACGATGACCGTGCGGACGTCGCCCAGGTCGAGGCGCCCGGGCTCCTGGAGATCCCTCCAGAACCCGGCGCACGTGGCGCAACCCGAGGACAAGAAGGCCAGCAACGTGGGACGCCCGCCGTTGGCGACCGCCACTGCCCTCGCATCGCCGTTCGGGGTCACGCCGGCGACAGTCGGTGCTTCGTCGGAGACCACGCCGGTTGCGGTTGGGTCCAGCGCGACCGGCACGGTCGGCGCAGGCCCGTCCTCGGCGGTGGGATCGCCGACTCCGACCCCGAGCTCGTGGAGCGCGCGAAGAATGTCGGCGTGGCTCCGGAGCAGGCCCGCGACGAGAATGCCGAGGAGTAGGACCACGAACGTCGAGACAACGACCAGTGCGACCATGTCACCTCCTTGGTGCCAACCGATTCCCAGTATTCCGCGGATCGGGGTCGCGCACACGTGACGGCGGGTGACGGACGTCCGGGCCCGACGCACCCCGCGGCCCAGGTGGGCGACCGCCGCGCCAGAGGTCGTCGATACCACGATGACCGCCGCACCTGCGTTGCCTATCCTTGACGGTGTCCTCGACCACCTCGCAGGACCACCTCACATGACTGCGCTCGACACCGACTTGTTCCTCCCGGATCCCGAGCCGCGCCGCGTGCGCTACACGGTGATCTCGGTCGACGACCATGTCGTGGAGCCACCCGACACCTTCGAGGGCCGGATGCCCAAGGCCTTGGCGGCGCGCGCGCCGCACATCGTCGAGACGAAGCGAGGGCATCAAGTATGGGAGTTCGAGGGCGAGCGGTACTTCCAGGTCGGCATGAACGCCGTGGCGGGACGTCGCCCCGACACCTACAGCCTGGAGCCGTTCCGCTTCGACCAGATGCGCCCCGGGTGCTACGACGCGTCCGCACGGGTACGCGACATGGACATCAACGGCGTCTGGGGCTCGTTGAACTTCCCGTCGCAGATCACGGGGTTCTGTGGGCGCGTCTTCTTCGAATGCTCGGACCGGGACCTCGGCTTGGCTTGCATCCGCGCCTGGAACGACTGGCTGTTCGAGGAGTGGCACCGGCCCTATCCCGAGCGGATCGTTCCCCTCGGGATCACCTACCTGGCCGACCCTGCCGTGGCGGCCGAGGAGATCCGCCGTAACGCGGCGCGCGGCTTCAGGTCGGTCACCCTGCCGGAGCGTCCGCACGAGATCGGCCTGCCGTCACTGTGGGACCGTGCACACTGGGACCCGATCATGGACGCCACCGTCGAGACCGACACGGTGGTGTCGTTGCATGTAGGGAGCTCGGGTCTCATGCCCGCGCCGCCCGGAGGACCGGCCCTGCAGCTCGGCGCGACGCTCTTCGGCCAGCTGTCGCTCACCGCCTGTGCCGAGTGGCTCTGGTCGGAGTACCCGCGGCGCCATCCCGCGCTCAAGATTGCGATGAGCGAAGGCGGTATCGGCTGGGTCGCGATGCTGCTGGACCGGCTGGACAACATGGTCGACCGGTCGGGGTACGGCCAGGGGTGGGACCTGAGACCCTCCGAAGTACTGTGCCGGAACTTCTGGTTCTGCACCCTCGACGACCCGTCCACCATTGAAACGCGCCGGCGCATCGGCGTCGAGAACGTCATGGTGGAGGTCGACTACCCCCACGGCGACGGAACCTGGCCCGACACCCAGAAAGTGATTGAGGAGTGCTGGGGCCACATCCCCGACGACGAGTTGCGTGCGATGTGCTGTGAGAACGCGGCGGCGCTCTTTCGCCATCCCCTGCCCGACCCCGTACTGCCCCTCTGAAGGCTCTCTGCGCATGTTCACGCCCTCCGCCGAAAAGCTGATGCCGGACCTCACGCAGCGCGAGGAACTGGTCGTGCTGGCCCGCGCCCTCTGGCGCGAGGGCTACAACGATCATCTGGCCGGGCATATCACGGTCAACCTCGGCGATGGCACCCTGCTCTGCAATCCTTGGCTTCTCACCTGGGCCGAGCTGCAACCAGCGCAGGTGATCCGCATCGACCTCGAGGGCCGGATCGTCGAGGGCGAGTGGCCCGTTCCGCTCGGCATCCCACTCCACCTCGAGCTGCACCGGCGGCGCCGGGACATCGGGTGGGCGGTCCACAACCACCCGCTCTACGGCACCGTGTGGGCGGACATGGGCGAGGTGCCGCCGATCCTCGACCAGAGCTCGGCGCTGGGCGGTGGCCGCCTGGTGTTGGTCGACGAGTACGAGGGGCCGGTGAACGACCCCCAGAGCGCGCGGCGTGCGGTCGAGCAGATGGGCGATGCGTCCATGGCGCTGCTCGCGGGCCACGGCGTCTTCGTGCTCGGTCGCTCGGCGCGTGCCGTGTATCAGCGCGCGGTGGCGCTCGAGCAACGCTGTCAGCATGCCTGGATGGCCCGCGCCGCCGGGAGCTCGTCTCCTTCGCGCGTGCCCCAGGCGTTCATCGACCTGGTCGGGTCTGGTGACGGCGAGGGCTTCGCGGGCTTCTGGGAGACGGCCGTGCGCGCCGAGCTCGCGGCCGAGCCAGGCCTGCTCGAATAGGACGAGAGGACGGTCACAAGACCCGGGTTCCGCGCCGGAGCATCTCGCGTTCGATGCGGAAGTCTCGTGCCGGGCAGACTCGGCTGGTGGCCGAGCGAGAAGAGTCGATTGCCCCGCCGAGGACCAGCCTGTGGCGAGCGCTGCGCCTCGCTCCCGCCCATGCCGCCGACATCGCCGTCCTGCACGCACTGCCCCAACTGACTCCGCACGTCCGGCAGTGGGCCTCGAAGAGCATCGAGCGTCACCCTTCGGATCCTCCGGAGCGCCTCGCGGGGCGAGTGCTGCGCCGGTCGACCCATGTCGCCCGTCGGGCGGGCCTGATCACGGGATCCTCTTTCTACGTCGGGCTGCCCCCCGCCATGGCCATGATCTACTTCGAGCAGCTGATCGTGGTGCTGCGCATCGCGGCTGTGTACGGCCGGGATCCGACCGATCCCGCTCGGGCGGCTGAAGTGCTGGTCGTCCAGGGCCGGTACCAGAGCGTTTCCGACGCGGCGGCGGCACTCCACAGGGTCGGCGCTCCTGCGGAGCACCAGACGGCCGCATCCGGTCTTCGGACATCGGCCGAGCTCGTGCGCCAGCTCCCCTCGATGATCGGCCTCCAGGTCCGCAAGTTCACGGCGAAATCACCGATCGACATGATCATCGCGGGTGTCGAAGTCGCATCGTTCTTCGTCCCGATCGTGAGCATTCCGGTCTGGGCTGTCGCCAACAGCCGGGCCACCCGAAAGCTGGGCCGAGCGGCGATCGACTTCTACAGCGGACCCGTTGCCGATCCAGCTCCCACGTCTTCGCTCGTGCTGCCCGCCCGCCCGCGGCTCTGGGTGCGCCGGCTCGCGATCGGAACGGTCGTCCCGCTCGCCCTCGCCCTTGGCGTGCTCCTGGCTGTGCTTCCCCTCGGCCGGTACAGCCACCATCTCCACGTGTTCGGCTTCGTGTTAGGCGAACTGGCCCTCGTGCTCATCTTCTTCCGGCTGGTCCGCGTCACACGCGCTCCGGGAGGGAGATAGCTCAGACCGGCACGGGTTGGCACGGGGCGGTGCGGATCAGGTTCCGAAGACCTCGGAGAGTTCGAGCGGCACGGGCGTGTCCAGCTGCGCGTAGGTGCACGACGACGGCTCGCGGTCGGGGCGCCAGCGCACGAAGGACGTGGCATGGCGGAAGCGGTTGTCCTGCAGGTGGTCGTACGACACCTCACAGACGGTCTCGGGACGGAGCGCCTCCCAGGTCATGTCCTTCCCTGCGTTCCAGCGGTTCATCGATCCGGGCGCTCGTCCTTCAGCCTGTGCCTCGGCCCAGCCCGCCCAGGGATGGCCCTTCAACGCGTTCTTGCGGTAGGGCGCCACCTCCGAGACCAGCTCCTTGCGCCGGGCCACGCTGAAGCCCGACGCGACTCCGACGTGATGAAGCGTCCCCGAGGAGTCGTACAGGCCGAGCAGCAGTGAGCCCACGCCCGCGCCGTCCTTGTGCGTCCGGAAGCCCGCCACCACGCAGTCGGCGGTGCGTTGGTGCTTGACCTTGAGCATGACCCGCTTGTCGGGCTGGTAGCGCAGATCGGCACCCTTGGCGACGACCCCGTCGAGGCCGGCGCCCTCGAAACGGGAGAACCAGTCGGCCGCTTCCTCGGGGTCTTGGGTCGCGGGCGTGAGGTGCACGGGTGGCCGCACCTTCTTGAGCAGCTTCTCGAGCGCCTTGCGCCGTTCCGCGTAGGGGGTCTCCATGTAGGAGGTGTCGCCGTGGGCCAAGAGGTCGAACGCAACGAACGACGCGGGCGTCGCCTCCGCCAGCTGGCGGATCCGCTTCTCGGCGGGGTGGATCCGCTGTGACAGCGCGTCGAAGTCGAGCCCATTGGGACCGGCGACGACCACTTCGCCGTCGAGCACGCAGCGGTCCGGGAGCTCACGCCGCAACGCGTCGACCAGCTCGGGGAAGTAGCGCGTGAGCGGCCTCTCGTTGCGACTGCCCAGTTCGACGTCCTCCCCGTCGCGGAAGACGATGCAGCGGAAGCCGTCCCACTTCGGCTCGTAAAAGAGGCCTGCTTCCCGCGGGAGCTCACGGGTCAGCTTGGCGAGCATCGGTGCGACGGGCGGTCGGACGGGAAGGCTCACGCCGCCTCCTGGTGCGAAGCGGCCCAGGCCAGGAGCTTTTCGGCGGGCTTGCGGTTCACGATGCGCTCGAAGGGCACGTCGGCGGCCACCGCGTTGCGGCAGCCGCGGCCCAACCACTCCAGCTGTCCCGGTGCGTGGGCGTCGGTGTCGATGGCGAAGGAGCACCCGAGGTCGACCGCGCGGCGCATGAGGTCCTCGGGTGGGTCCTGGCGCTCGGGCCGGGAGTTGATCTCCACCGCCGTCCCGGTGCGGGCGCAGGCGGAGAACACCGCCTCCGCGTCGAACGTCGACTGGGGCCGGCCCCGGCCGGTGATGAGGCGGCCGGTGCAGTGACCGAGGATGTCGGTGTGGGGGCTCTCGATGGCGGCCAGCATGCGCGCCGTCATCTGCGCGGCGTCCATGCGCAGCTTGGAGTGCACGCTGGCCACGACCACGTCGAGCTCGGCCAGGAGGTCGAGGTCCAGGTCGAGCGAGCCGT
>JBPYFR010000097.1:0-6504 GCA_051985685.1 Acidimicrobiales bacterium | reverse complement strand
ATCAGTGCCAGGCCGGGATCCCATTGCTCGGCAAGCCATGACCTCACCGATTCCCGCACCTGGTTGGGTGTCGCAGTCGCGGGATCGATGGCTGAGGCTGGAATCGGACTGGAGGTCATGCGCGGGTAGACGATCCCGCAAGCTTGAAACCCTTCTTCCGCCCTCTCGGATCGGAACGGTGCATGGCCAGGCGCGGTTCCGAGAGCAGCGTGACACCGGCAACGGGCAAATGTCGACGTCGCGGCACGTCGAGCGTCACCCGAGCTGCTTCCAGATTGCGTCGACACGTTCTGGGAGCGCTGCGTCGATGCCCGCGGCCGGCGACTGAGCGAGCTTTTGCTGCACGAGATGGCTCGCGAGGTCGGACTCCCCAGACGACGCGAGGAGCACCGCCTCGTAGGCGAGACCGAGCCTGTCGACGAGGCCGCGAAAGTGCCATGCGCCGAACTCGAGATCGCCCACGGCATGCCGGGCGCCCTCGAGTGATCGAGTCGCGATGGCGACGATCTCCGCGCCAAGTTCGCCCGCTTCCGATGCAAGCGCGTCGAGACGGTCGCCCACGACGTCCAAGATGGGCAGGCGGCGGCAGTCGTTGAGCACCTGTGCGACGAGCACGTTGTGCGTGCCCTCCCAGGACTCGTAGACGATGGCGTCGCGGTACAAGCGAGGGAGAACCGAGAAATCCTCTATCGCGCCATTGCCACCGAGCACCTCGATCGCCGAGTGGACGACGTCGGTTGCCTGCAGACTGACGAGGTACTTTGCGACGTTCACACAGAAGCGGTGGAGCAAGACGTCCGTCTCGTTGGCCGAGCCGCCGTCGATCAGGTCTTCGAGCCGGGTGAGCTCGAAGCACAGGTGGAGCGCGGCGTTTTGACTCGTCGCCATATCGACGACGCGCTGTCGCACCGCCGGAAACGCCGCGATCGGCTGCCCAAAGGCCTCGCGGTGACGAGCGTAGGCATGGGCCTCGAGGACAGCGCGGCGCATCATGCCAGCATCGCCGAGGGCAGTCATCCATCGGCTCGTGTTCAGCACGATCCCGACGGCCGTCTTGAAACCGTCGGCGACCGGTCCGACCGGCCAACCGAGCGCGCCGTCGAAATCGATCTCGCCAGACGCCATCCCGCGGGTGCCGAGCTTGTCCTTCAGGCGCCGGATCGAGAAGCCGTTTGGCTCGCCGTCGACCAACCGCGGTACGACGAAACTGCCCAGTCCGCGTGTCCCCTTCGGGCCGCCCGGCACCCTGGCCGTCAGGAAGAATTGGCCCGCGTCGGCGACCGAACAGAACCACTTCTCGCCCGTCACGCGCCACGTGCGGCCGTCGCCCGTGGGCGCGGCCTCGCACGCATTTGCCCCGACGTCACTCCCGCCTTGGACCTCGGTCAGGAACTGCGAGCCGCGCTCGGCGGTGTCGTAGGCGGGATCGACGAGCGTCGGAAGGAACCGCTCGCGCACGTCGTCGTCCGCGACGCGTCGGAGGGCTCGGGCGAGACCGATCGTGCAGGTGGCCGGGCAAGCGTGGCCGGCCTCGCCCTCGAGCGAAAGGAGGTAGAGGAGGACCGCCTGCTCGTAGGCCCGGCCCGGTTCGCCCGACAACGCCACGAGGCCCGACCGCCAGACCGCCCGTCCGGCCTCGTGGTAGCTCGGGTCGAAGGACACCTGCTCGGTGCGGCGACCGAGCCCGTCCCAGCGGGCCAGCTCGGGGAGGTGTTCCCGTTGCTCGTAGCGGCTTGCTGCCGGGCCGATGATGGTGATGACATCACGGGCAAACACACCGGCCGACGCGCGCAGCGCCTCCAGCCGGTCCCCGCCGAGGTGGCGCTTGAGAATGGCTTGCAGGCTGGTGTCATCGGCGAAGGGGTCCGCCGGGAAGGCGCGACGCCAGGCGTCGAGCGCGGCACGGCCTGTTGTCGTCTTCGCCGGCGTCTTCATGGAGCAAGTCTCGCGCCGACCCGGCTGCGTAGAAAGTCTGCGTTGATCATGCGCCCTTTCCCGGCACGGAAGCAGACCGTCTACAAATTGAGCGAATTCGGTGAGACTGCAGGGACAGCTCTCAGATCACAAAAGTAAGTTGCGGCAGTCCTTGGGCGCACCGGACGGACTACACGACCTTGCCAAGGTACGGGTTCCGACCTGGAACCGCTTCTGGCAACCTCTCGACGCTCCTGTCGCTGACCGTTCGCTCGATCCCCGCAGGCCGGATACGCGCCCGCCGGCGAGATCAATCTCACGAAAATCCCACCGAATCCATTCAGCCAGGTCTGCTCAAGAATCGAGTGTGCTCAAGAATTCAAGGACGGAACTGTTGAAGGCCTGTGGTTCGTCGATATTTGATGCGTGACCAGCGCCAGCCAGAACGCGCAGAGTTGCTTGTGGGATCTGTTCGGCCATGTGCGCTGCCGCCCTTCGGAAGGGCTCATCCTGCTCTCCGACCAAGACGAGCGTCGGCACGGAGATTGCGGGCAGAGCATCGATTACCGACGAGTCTCGCTGGACGAGCATTCCTCGTGCGGCCAAGGCGAGACCCTCGGGATCATGCTGGCCGAGCAGAGCCTCGGGGCTCGAGCCCAGGGCGGCCAGACCCTCTGAGTCGAACCCTACGGCTGTGGACTCGGCGTACGCGTTCCAGCGTTCGCGGGCCTTTTCATTGCGGAACCCAGGTCCCGTGTCGAAGAGTCCGAGGGCTGCAACCCGCTCAGAGTGCGCGAGATAGAAGGCAAGTGACATATAGCCACCAAGCGACAGGCCTGCGCATACCACCTTCCGGGCACGGCACTCTTCGAGGATGGCAATGATGTCCTCGAGGCATGCCTCAGTCGAGTAATTAGACAAGTCTGGCGCCGTAATAGTTCGACCATGGCCTCGCATGTCCCAGCAAATCACCTGTCTCGACCCGCAGAGTGCGACCGCGTTGGCCCGCCACATTTCGCAGGATGATGCGTATCCATGCGTGAGCAACAATGGCGTCCGTTCCGACGGAGCACCAAAGACCTGATAGTGAAGGGTCGTCGGACCTCGCACGAGCTTGCTGTCGCTTTGGAGGGGACCTTCAGACATCTCGGACATGACCTTTCCTTGTCTCGGGGGCAACCTACTCGGCCCCGGCTTTCAAGGCGATCGATACCAGCCCGAGCAACCCGAGAGGAGCAAAGTGTCAACCATCCCTCGACGACGTCCAGACGCGTTTGTTGCCGGGCAAATCGGGTTGGATCAGATGACTCGCCTGGCGACGTAGGGACTGAATCGTCTGCGCGCTCAACTCTTTACTGGAGCCAGCCGACCTCTCGCAGGAAGGCCTGGGTTTGGACGACGCGGCCCGTCAGCACCTTGGGGTCCCCTTGGCACATGCAGAACGCCGTCTCCGTGATCAACTCGATGTCCTCGGTATCCGTCTTGGCCAGGTCGAGCGCGCCCGCACCCGGAGTCGCCACGGGATTCGTCGGCGCGGCGGCGTTCACGGCGATGCCGTCGTCGTAGAGCTCTGCGGCCAAGCTGAGTGTGAGGCGATTGAGTGCTGCTTTACAGGTTCCGTACATGCCGAAGCCCGCTGTTCGGTCGAACTCAGCGAACGGCGGGCCCGGGATGCGGTCGCCCGCCACGGAAGTGAGGTTCAGGATCCAGCCGCGTCCACGTTCGCGCATGCCCGGCAGCGCCATCTGGGTGAGATGGAGTGGCGCCATCACGTGCATCTGCCACATCAGCACCGCGCGTCGTTCGGGGAATCCGTCGAGCGGGCGCAGAAACGTCACCGCTGCATTGTTGACCAGGACATCAGGTGCGCCTATTTGGGCGACCACATCCGCGAACAGCCGTTCCCGGTCCTCCGGCTGGGACAGATCCGCCTGGATCGCAACCACCTTGCCACCGGCTCGTTCGATCTCTTCGCTTGTTTCGTGCAGCGACCCCACGTGCTTCGGGTCCGGGTGCATGGTGCGCGCGGTGATGGCGACCGTTGCGCCGTCGGCTGCCAAGCGCTGAGCGATGGCCTTGCCGAGGCCCCGGCTCCCGCCGGTCACCAGCGCGATACGGCCCTCGTAGTCCCCGGCCACGGCGCCCTCCCTCTCGACTTTCGCCGATACTAAGGCAATGCCCGAACTCAGACTCGACCACCTGGCCGCGCGACTCCGCGCGGCCGACGTCGTCGACCTGGGTCCTCTGTCCGGAGGGGCGTCGGGCTTGACCTACTCCGGTGCGATGGGGAGTCGCCCCGTCGTGGTGAAGGTGGCGCCGCCCGGACTCCCGCCGATCCTCAACCGAGACGTGCTGCGCCAGGCCCGCATGATCCGGGCCCTGGGCGCGACGCCGGTGCCGGTCCCCGGGGTGTTGTGGGAGGACGCCGGCGAACCTCCGGATGTGCCGCCACTGTTCGTGATGTCCGCGGTTGAGGGGACCTCGGTGGAACCGCTCTACGACCTTGCGGGCGTAGACACCGAGCGTGCCGTCATGGCGCAGCGTCAACGAAACGCTGCAGGCACGATGGCCGTTCTGCACCGCGTTGAACTTCGGTCCCTGGGTTTCGGTGACGTCCCGGTCACGAGCCCCCAGGACGAGGTCGACCGGTGGTCCCGCAGTCTCCAGACGGTTGACCCACCGCTGGTGTCCGGCTGGGAAGACGTCGGTGATGTGCTGCGGGCATCGGCGCCGGCTCCTCTCGCTCCGGCAGTCGTGCACGGCGACTTTCGACTGGGGAACCTCCTGGCCGTAGGAGCACGCATCACAGCCGTCGTGGACTGGGAGATTTGGTCGGTGGGCGATCCCCGGGTCGACGTCGGCTGGTTTCTGCTCAATGGCGATCCGGAGACATACGGCCGTCCGACACGTTACGCAGGCTCGATGCCACCGACGGCCGAACTCGCCGCCGCGTACGCCGACTCGTTCGCACGAAGCGTGCCCGACCTCGAGTGGTTCGAGGCTCTCTCCGCATTCAAGTCCGTGGCGACATGGTCGCTCATTGTGAAACACAACCGCCGGCAGTCGTCGCCCGACGCCGGCATCGAGGCCATGGTGTCGGCGCTCCCGCGCCTGCTCTCCCGGACGCGGGGACTCCTGGGTTAGCTCGGAGAGGCTGGCCACCGCGCCAAGGAACTTGGTCGGAGCGGCCTGCGGTAGCCCGAGTACCAACCTTGCGCCCCGCCTCTCGTTGATCTCGATTGATCTGACCAACATGCCGGTGCTAACTGTGTCGGCCGTGCGTATTAGGAGAGCTGACGCTCTCGTGGGTGGATTGAGGCCGGAAGATGGGTGACGCATGGATTGTCGATGTGGTTCGGACACCGCGGGGCAGAGGTCGCCCCAACGGCGCTCTCCACGGCATCCATCCCCAAGCGCTGTTCGGCGGATGCCTTCGTGCGCTCACGTCACGGGTCGGATTCGATCCCGCCGAGGTCGACGACGTGATCGCCGGCAACGGGATCCTCTCGGGTGATCACGGGGACGACATCGCCCGGCTCTCGGCGCTGTTGATCGGATGGCCAGAGACGGTGCCCGGGATGACGCTGAACCGGTTCTGCGGCTCTGGGCAGCAGGCGGTAACCGTGGCCGCCATGGGGGTGGGCAGCGGAGCCCAGGACCTCGTGGTCGCGGGGGGAGTGGAGTCGATGTCCCGCTGGGACGTCGGCGTAGGCGCATCGACCATCGACGGCTCAAACCCGGCCCTGCGAGCCGTTTCCCCCACCGTCCCCCAGGGCATCTCGGCCGATCTCATCGCGACCCTTGAAGGGTTCAGCCGTGCCGACGTCGATGCGTTCGCCGTCGAGAGTCAGCTCCGCACCTCAGTGGCGATGGAGGAAGGGCGCTTCGATCGGTCGGTTATCGCGGTTCGCGACGACACTGGCCAGGTGGTGTTGGACCGGGACGAGCACCCGCGCCCGAATACAACACTCGATGCGTTGGCCAAGCTCAGCCCTGCGTTCGCCGAGATGGGGGCGACAGGGCACGCCGACGCCGACGCGCGCAGCTTTGACGAGGTCTGCGTCGATCGGTACCCGCACATCGATCACATCGAGCACGTGCACCACGCCGGTAATTCCTCGGGTGTGGTGGACGGTGCCGGGGCCGCCGTGATCGCCTCGGATGCTTGGGTGCGGGCCCACCAGATCACCCCGCGGGCTCGCATCAGGGCGACGGCTGTGGTCGGAGCTGAACCCGTGATCATGCTCACCGCTCCCGCCCCGGCGGCGGAGCGGTGTCTGAAGAAAGCTGGCATGAAGACAAGGGACATCGATCTGTGGGAGATCAATGAAGCCTTCGCCGCCGTGCCTCTCAAGGCGATGCGAGAGCTCGATCTCGACCCGGCGACGGTGAACGTGAACGGAGGAGCGATCGCGCTCGGCCACCCGATCGGTGCGACAGGCGCCATGCTCCTGGGTACCCTCCTCGACGAGCTGGAACGGCGCGATCTCACCGCTGGTCTGGTGACCATGTGCACCGGTGGGGGCATGGGAACGGCGACGATCCTCGAACGGGTCTGACATGGCCGAGACTGTTGTCGTCGAGCCGGGC
>JBPYFR010000096.1:0-4093 GCA_051985685.1 Acidimicrobiales bacterium | reverse complement strand
GCCTTGTAGACGTCGAAGGCCACGGCCTTGTGCTCGGACTCTTCGAGCGCATGCCAGAGGAAGAGGTCGCGGACGGCGTCGTCGCCCATGGAGTCCCTGATCTCTTCGCTCTTCATCACGAGCTCGGCCAGCGTGGCTGTGAAGTGCTCGAGCGCCGCAGTGGCGGCCAGGTTGGACTTGGGCGGCAGGAGGCGCTCCCGCAGGCGGAGCCCGACCCTGGTGAATTTCTCGTAGCTCTTGGTGGGGTAACCGAGCTCGGCCAGGCGGTCGTTGAACACGCGGTGCTCGCGTCCGTGCATCGCCTCCTGCCCAATGAAGCCGGCGACTTGGTGCTTCAGTGCGGGGTCCTCTATCTGGTCACGAAAGTGGCGCACGGAGCGCACGAAGAAGTCCTCACCATCGGGGAACACCGAGGACAGCACCATGATCACGTGACTGGAGATCAGGTCGCCGTCTCGGGTGAAGTGCTTGGGCAGCTCCCGAATGGACTCCTCGAAGGACATCCGGCGCGTCGGGACCTTGCGTGCCGGTGCACTGGACTGAGACTGCGTCGCTGGATGGGTCACGCCTGTAGGCCTCCCGGATCGACCGTCCTTCTCAGACTAGATTATATGAGAGATTTCCTCAAATCCTCTCTTTCTCGGAATTTCGTCTCTCTTTCGTAGACTGCGACGGAGGCCAATGAGGGTGGCAGACACAACGGGAGCCAGTGCAGTACAACGCACGGAGTCGAAGGGCGCCCAGACCCAGCGCGCCATCCTCCAGGCGGCCATTGCTCGCTTCGGGAGGGACGGCTACCGCGCCACGTCGGTCGCCGACATCGCGCGGGATGCCTCCGTCGGCGGAACCGTGGCCTACGCCTACTTCCCCAACAAGGAAGCACTGTTCTTCGCCGCGGTCGACGAGGACGCGGCCGGCGTCATCGAAGAGGGGCTCGCCACGGTCGCCGACGTGGGCGAGATTCCGCGCTGGTACGACTCACTGATCTTCACGCTGGTCGCTGCGGTCGAGCGCCATCCGCTCGCCCGCCGCCTGCTCGCCGGACTCGAGCCCGACGTCACTGTGCGCGTGCTCGAGATCCCGGCGCTCCAGGAGCTCCGTAAGGCATGTACCGAGCTGCTGCGTGTCGGCCAGGCCGACGGGACTGTGCGGGTAGACATCGACCCTGTCGCCGTCGGGAACGGTGTCATTGCCCTGATGCTCTCGGTCCTCATGTCGGTGACCCAGCTGGGCAACGAGGCCGCCGTGGCCTACTCGCACGACGTGGCGGCCGTGTTCGAGGCGGCCCTTACCTCGCCCCGGGGGACAGAGACCGGAGCCCGTTAGTCCTCCTCTCAAACTATAAACCGATCGGTGGATAGTTTTGAGAGAAACTCCCGGCAGTCACAGGTGGGAGGAACTCCCGGCAGTCAGAGGACTGCCCATTGCCGGCGCCCGATCCCGGGCCCAGCGCTCAAAGCCCCGGGTCCGGACCCAAAAACCCCTGCCCACAGCCCTCGCCAACCAGCGGGTTCATAACCCTGACGTTAACGTTAAACTTTCCGGGAGTGCGCCGGACCACCACCACCACCCCACTGACGACGAACGGCCACGCCCCGGCGGCGCTGCGGGTCGACCTCGACCACAACCATTCTCGATACAGGTGGATCGCGCTCTCGACGGTCACCGTCGGCACGTTGATGGTCTTCATCAACCAGTCCATCGTGCTGATCGCGCTGCCCGACATCTTCCGCGGCATCGACCTCAACCCGCTCACGCCCGGCAACACCGGCTACATGCTCTGGATGCTGATGGGCTTCATGGTCGTGCTCGCCGTGCTCGTCGTGACCCTCGGGCGGGTGGGCGACATGTTCGGCCGGGTGAAGATCTTCAACCTCGGCTTCGCGGTGTTCACCGCTTTCTCCATCCTGCTCGCCGTCACGTGGCTGACCGGGACCGCGGGTGCAGTGTGGCTGATCGTCATGCGGGTCGGCCAGGGAGTCGGCGGCGCCATGCTCTTCGCCAATTCCTCGGCGATCATCACCGACGCCTTTCCGGCCGACCAGCGCGGGCTCGGGCTCGGCATCAACAACGTCGCCGCGATCGCAGGCTCCTTCATCGGCCTCGTGCTCGGAGGCCTCCTGGCGCCGGTTGAATGGCACCTCGTCTTCCTGCTGTCCGTGCCGTTCGGCATCCTCGGCACGGGCTGGGCCTACCTCAAGCTCGAGGACCGTGGCGTGCGCACACCGGCCCACATCGACTGGGTGGGCAACATCACGTTCGCCATCGGATTGATCCTGGTCCTGGTCGGAATCACCTACGGGCTGCTGCCCTACGGCGGGCACACGATGGGCTGGACGAGCCCGAAAGTCCTGGCTGCGATCTTCGGGGGCATCGCGTTCCTCGTCGCGTTCGGGGTCGTCGAGACCAAGGTGGCGCACCCGATGTTCCGGCTGACCCTGTTCCGCATCCGGGCGTTCACGGCCGGCAACGTCGCCAGCTTCCTGGCCTCACTGAGCCGGGGCGGCTTGATGTTCATGCTGATCATCTGGCTGCAAGGGATCTGGCTCCCCCTACACGGCTACAGCTTCGCCCAGACCCCACTTTGGGCGGGCATCTACATGATCCCCCTGACCGTGGGGTTGCTCCTGGCCGCACCGCTCAGTGGGTTGCTGGCCGACCGCTACGGAGCGCGCCCCTTCGCGACCGGAGGACTGGTGCTCGTCGCGCTGACCTTCATCCTCCTCGTCCAACTGCCTGTCGACTTCTCCTACGCCGGGTTCGCCGGGTTGATCTTCCTCAACTCAATCGGCATGGGCATGTTCATCGCGCCAAACCAGACCGGCATCATGAACAGCCTCCCGGCGAGCCAGCGCGGCGCGGGCGCCGGCATGGCGGGCACGTTCAACTCGTCGGCCCAGGTCCTCTCCATCGGCATCTTCTTCACCCTCATGATCCTGGGTCTGGCGTCGACGCTGCCGGGCGCGCTCTACCACGGGCTCACCGCACAAGGTGTGGGTCACCACCTGGCGACGAAGGTCTCGCACCTCCCGCCCGTCGGGAGCCTGTTCGCGGCGTTCTTGGGCTACAACCCGATGCAGGTGATCCTGGGCCACGCTGAGCTGGCCCACCTGCCCCACGCCACGGCCAGCTACCTGACGAGCCGGCAGTTCTTCCCCCATCTGATCGCGCCCGCGTTCTCTCGGGGCCTGACGGAGGCTTTCTCGTTCGCCGCTGCCGTCTGCATCCTCGGTGCGTTCGCGTCGCTGCTGCGGGGCGGCAAGTACCACTACGTCGAGGAGCCCGAGCAGAGGCAGGGCGAGAGAGTCGAGGCCCTCGACGTCCCAGCCGACCGGGTCCCGGCCCAGGAGGCCGTGGCCGAGACCGAACCGTTGTTGGTGGACTGACATGTCTGCACTCTCGGCACAGCGGGGTGACGTGTCGACCCAGGTGGACGAGGCCGCCGCCCCCGCGGCCCCGGACTCGGTCGAGGCGGGAATCCGCATCAGCGAAGCCGCCACGAGGGCGGGGGTCTCGGCGCGCACGCTGCGCTACTACGAGGAGCTCGGACTGCTCACCCCGTCGCTGTACACGGCCGGGGGTGAGCGCCGCTATACGACCGAGGACATTGCGCACCTGCAGCGGATCCTGGAGCTGCGTGAGGTGCTCGGCATGAACCTCGACGAGATCCGGGGGTTCCTCGCATTCGAGACGCGGCTCGACGAACTGCGCGCGACCTATCGCGCCACCAAGACGGTTGCCACCAAGAAGGCGCGGGCCGAGCAGAAGGCGACCCTGGAGGAGGCGCTCGTCCTCAACGAGTCGCTGGCCGAGCAGCTCAGCACCAAGCTGGCCCGCATGGACGCCTTCCGCGCCAAGCTCGCCCATGATGCCCAACGGTGCCGGGAGCTCCTGGTCGAACTCGAGGAAACCAAAACCCAACCCAAAAGCGGCTGAGCATCTGTTCGGGTCGTTCGAGATCGGCCGTTCAAGATTGGCGCGTACGCTTCTCGGGCATGGTCTACGACGAGGATCTCGCCGAACGGATCCGGGCGCTCGTGGCCAAGGAGCGGGGCCTCAGTGAGAAGACGATGTTCGGGGGGAAGGCCTTCCT
>JBPYFR010000095.1:0-3970 GCA_051985685.1 Acidimicrobiales bacterium | reverse complement strand
TGGCCAGAAACAGACAGGCCTGGGCCACGTCGTCGGGTGTGCCCATCCGTCCGAGCGGCACCGTCGCCGCCACCTTGGTGAGCCCGGCCGGGCCCCCGTAGAAGTCGTCCCCGGCACCGGTGTCGAGGAGCCCGGCCGTGACGCAGTTGACACGCACCAGGGGGGCCCACTCGACCGCCAACGTGGCCGTGAGGTTGATCAGGCCTGCTTTGGCCGCGCCGTACGCGGAGGCGCCTGGCGAAGGCCGCAGCCCCGAGACGCTCGCCACGTTGACGATGGAACCGCCGTCCTCCTGCACGGCCATCACCTTGTGTGCCGACTGGGCGCACCACAAAGGTGCCAGCAGGTTGAGCCCGACAATCGCCTCCACGAAGCGGGGCGTCTGCTCGGCCGCCATTGCCTGTGGTGAGCCACCGGCGTTGTTCACCAGCACGTCGAGGCGACCGAACTGCTCCACCGCCTTGGCGATCACTCGTTCTGCGTCGGCGGGCTTGCGCACGTCCGCGGTCAGGAACACGGCACCGTCGACCTTCGCCTCGTGGCGCCCGCAGGTGACGACGCGCGCTCCGGCGGCCGCGAAGGCGGCCACGATCCCCGCGCCGACGCCACGCGAACCTCCCGTGACGACAACCACCTGCTCGCTGAAGTCGAGAGCCGGCTGCATCATGGCGCCACCCTACGGCACGCCTCCATACGGTCCCGTGTTGGCCCAGCCGACAGGGCTGGCCTAAGTTCCGACCGGGTTTCTGACCGGCGTCAGGGCCGGTACCGCGGACGAGAAGACGGTAAGACGAGAAGACCGAAAGAAGGACAGAGGAATCCGGCACCTATGCCCATCAATCTGGTCCAGGAGCAGAGCGGGATCGCCGAGGTGGTCATCGACCACCCCCCGGTGAACGCACTCGACGTCGCCACGTGGTTCGCGCTCGCCGATGCGCTGATTGCAGCCGGCCGCGTGCCGGAGAACCGGGTGGTCGTGCTCCGAGCCACTGGGCGTGGCTTCTGCGCCGGCGTCGACATCAAGGAGATCAACGCCAAGGGTGACGAAGCGCTGGTCGGAGTCAACCGCGGGTGTGCCGCGGCGTTCGCCGCCGTCTACGACTGCGAAGTGCCGGTCATCGCGGCGGTGCAGGGGTTCTGCCTGGGCGGTGGCGTCGGACTGGCCGGCAACGCCGACATGGTCGTCGCATCGGAGGACGCCACGTTCGGGCTGCCCGAGGTCGACCGCGGTGCGCTCGGCGCCGCAACCCATCTCTCCCGCCTCGTACCTCAACACGCGATGCGCAAGATGGTCTACACGGCAGAGCCGATCACGGCGGCCGAGCTCGCGTCCTTCGGATCGGTCGCGGCCGTGGTGCCGCCCGACCGGCTTCGGTCGGCCGCCCTGGCGCTGGCCGCCGAGATCGCGACGAAGAGCCCGACCATCATCCGGCGCGCCAAGGAGTCGCTCAACGGGATCGACCCCGTGGACGTGAAGCGGAGCTACCGCTTCGAGCAGGGGTTCACCTACGAACTGCACGTGCGGGGGGTCGCCGACGAGCAGCGGGCGGCCTTCGTCGAGAAGCGCGACGCCGACACGTCCCAGTGAACTGGTGATGGCCGACAAGCGCACCACCGTCGACGAGATCGTCGGCGAGCTCCGCTCCGGCATGACGATCGGGATCGGTGGCTGGGGCTCGCGGCGCAAACCCATGGCCGTCGTGCGCGCCATCTGCCGCTCTTCGCTCACCGACCTGACCGTGGTCGCCTACGGCGGTCCCGACGTGGGTCTCCTGTGCGCCACCGGCAAGGCGAAGAAGGTGGTGTGCGGGTTCGTGACCCTCGACTCAGTCGCGCTCGACCCGCATTGGCGTGCCGCCCGCCAGCACGGCCGGGTGGAACTGATGGAAGTGGACGAAGGGATGTTCTTCCTCGGGCTGCAAGCCGCGGCGTGGCGGGTGCCGTTCCTCCCCACCCGGGCCGGGCTCGGCTCCGACGTTCTCACGGTCAACCCCGGGCTCGAGCTCGTGCGCTCGCCCTACGGGGTCGGTAGCCCGTACCTCGCCGATCCCGCCGATGCCGACGTGGAGCTGGTGGCCATGCCCGCCCTGCGTCTGGATGCGGCCGTCGTCCACACCAACCGCGCCGACCGCGCCGGCAACGCACAGGTCCTCGGCCCCGACGTGTTCTTCGACCCGCTGTTCCTGGGTGCCGCCGAGCGTCGGTTTGTCACCACTGAGCGCATCGTCGAGGACGGCGTGCTCGCGGGCGACGGCGTCCCGTTGTCGACGGTGCCGATCCACCGCCTGCTCACCGACGGAGTCGCGCCGGCGCCCGGCGGCGCGCACTTCACCGCCAATCCACCCGACTACGGGCGCGACGAGGCCTTCCAGAAGGAGTACGCCGCGGCGGCGGGCGACCCGGCCGAATGGCACGCCTTCGCCGACCGCTACGTCATGGTCGCCGAGGACGAGTACCAGGCCCGGGTCAAGGAACGGGCGCACACGTGACCGGGCCCGACGGCGCCGGCGTCTCGCGGGCAGAGTTCTGCGTCATCGCCTGTGCCGAGGCTTGGCGCGACGCCGGAGAGGTGATGGCGAGCCCCTTCGGCACCATCCCTTCCCTCGGTGCACGCGTGGCCAGGCTGACCTTCGCACCGGAGCTCGTGCTCACCGACGGCGAGGCGGCGCTCATGGTCGGCGCCCCTCCGCTCACCGCGCGCCCGGACGAGCTCGTCAGCGAGGCGCCCATGCCATACCGCAGCGTCTTCGACGTGCTGTGGTCGGGGCGGCGCCACATCATGATGATGGCCAGTCAGATCGACCGCACCGGCAACCAGAACATCTCGGCCATCGGCGACCACGAGCACCCCAAGGTCCAGCTCGTCGGCGTGCGCGGCGCACCGGGCAACTCCGTCAACCACCCCACCAGCTACTGGGTGCCCGACCACGGCGTCCGCACGTTCGTGGCGCACGTCGACGTGGTCAGCGGAGTCGGCTACGCCCGCGCCGCCGCTGCGGGCGCCGGCGCGACGCGCTTCCACGACGTCCGCCGCGTCGTCTCCAATCTCGGTGTGTTCGACTTCGACACGCCGGACCGCACGATGCGGCTCCGCTCGTACCACCCCGGCGTCACCGTGGACGACATCGTGGCCGCCACCGGCTTCGAGCTGACCGTCCCCGGCGACGTCGCCGAGACGCGGCACCCCACCCCCGAGGAGCTCCACCTCGTGCGGGTCGTGCTCGATCCCGGTTCTCTGCGTGACCGTGAGGTGCGGAGCTGAGCGGCCCACCCGCACCGCTCCACCCGGCCCTGCACACCGCGCTGTGCGACCGGGTCGGCCTGCGCTACCCGCTCGTGCAGACGGGGATGGGCTGGGTGGCGGGACCCCGCCTCGTCACGGCCACGTGCGAAGCGGGCGGCCTCGGCATCCTGGCCTCGGCCACCATGACGCTGGACGAGCTGGCGAAGGCCATGGCGGAGGTGCGCGCTCGTACCGACGCGCCGTTCGGGGTGAACCTGCGCACCGACGCAGCCGACGTGGGTGAGCGCATCGAGCTCATGATCGACGCAGGCGCCCGGGTGGCCAGCTTCGCGCAGGCGCCCAACCCGGCCCTGGTGGACCGCTGCAAAGAGGCGGGCCTGTTCGTGGTACCGACCGTGGGGGCTCGGCGCCACGCTGAGAAGGTGGCCGACTGGGGGGTCGACGCCGTGATCGCGCAGGGCGGCGAGGGCGGCGGGCACACCGGGTCCGTGCCCACCACGTTGCTGTTGCCCCAAGTCCTGGAGGCCGTGGGCGACCGCGTGCTGGTGATCGCCGCCGGCGGATTCTTCAGCGGACGCGGCCTGCTGGCGGCGCTGGCCTACGGCGCGGCCGGGGTGGCCATGGGCACTCGCTTCCTCCTCTCGGCCGAGAGCCGGGTGCCCGGCGTCGTGAAGGACCTGTACCTGGGCACGCCGGTGACCGGCACCGTGGTCAGCACGAAGGTCG
>JBPYFR010000094.1:0-3431 GCA_051985685.1 Acidimicrobiales bacterium | reverse complement strand
GCGAGGGTCGGGATGTCGATGAGGTGGTGAACGTCAACGCGGCTATCGGGATGGTGGGCGGTCACGGTGTCGTCTCCATTCTGGGGACACGGTGTCCTCGGGATGACCGATGAATGGCCGCAGAGGTAATGCACTTTCCGGGCGGCTGCGGCGATCGCCGTGACGCACCGGATTCGACCACGGCTGGTCCCCAGGCCGTCGCCAACTGGTCCCCAATGGTTCCCGCGCGATTGCTGGCGCTTCGGATCTGAGCGGGGTGTCATCCGAGGACGCAGGTCCTAGCGGAAGCGGCACAACCCGCCTGGTAGCTACGGTTCGCCCCTCCATATCTTGCGAGGGCGCTGCCGATCGTCGGTGACGGGGAAGCCGCGGTTTCTGAGTAGCTCCCTGATTCGGTCGCCAGAGAACGTCCAGAAGTAGAACTCCTGTCCAGTCCTCAGACGGAAGCCGATACCTCGGCCCATGACGCGTCCCGTCAAGGGGTAGATCGAGGCGACCTCCGAGGGCTCGGCTCGGAGCACCATCGGCTCACCGACAAACCGTGCCATCCTCGCCAGTTCGAGCGTCACGGACGACCCGATGACCTTGAGCTTGGCGAATGGAATGGACGCGTTCATCCGCCAGCCGGACGTGGTCGGGACATTCGCTCCTCCCGTGAACTCGACCGTCTCGGACGCCACCGCACCATGGTGGCTCAACGGGGCACCGACCGGGATCAGGCCCATCGGAGTGGTCACGCGTCGTGGCCTTTGTCGAGTGCCGCCAAGAAGAAGGCCGGTCAGAAGCCCAAGCGGCGTAAGTCCGACGATCCGGCGAAGCGGACGAAGCGGGTTCAGTCGCGGGGCCGAGGCCGTCGGTCAGAGCAGGAACGGCACGGATGCGCTACCGACCCCGACCGCCCTATCGCCCGGGATCGCCAAGTTCCGGGCACGCTACGTGGGCTGACGGCCGCCCCTTCGATCGCGGGTTTGGCCGTGGGCCGCGCAGCCCCGGAATCGGGGCGTGACTGACGCTCGTGGCGTCAGGTTCCGGGTCGGGTCATGACGCCGTGGCATTGTTGTGGGTCCGGGTCGGGAGGAGCAACGATGGTGTCTGTCACTCCTGTGAGCGATCTGCTGGCGCGGGCGTCCTCGCGTGAGGTGGTGCGCCCGGGGGACGCGCGCAGCCTCTCGGTGTTCGAGCGCGTGACACTCGACGGCGAGCGGTACTTCGTGAAACGGCTGAGCCCGGCTTCGGACTGGATCATGCGGGTTACGGGCGACCATGTCCACCGCCCGTACCTCGTGTGGCGAGCCGGGATCATGGACCGGGTTCCCGCTTGCATCGACCACACCGTGGTTGCGATGGAGGTGTGCGGGGAGGGCGACGACGCCGAGCTCAGCATGTTTATGCGAGACGTGGGGCCACACCTGGTGCCTGAGGGCGACACGGTCGTATCGGACGCGCAGCACCAGGGTTTCATCGACCACCTCGCCCAGTTGTCGGCAACGTTCTGGGGCTGGGAGGACACCGTCGGCGGGCTGACCACGATGGGCGAGCGGATGCGGTTCTTCGATGCCGTCAATGTGGGCCGCGAACTCGCGGTCGCCGACCCTCCGGGGCCCATCGTCGCCGCTGACGCCGGTTGGCGCGCGCTGCCCGAGCGGGCCCCGGCCCTGGCCCGGGTCTCGTTGGCGGTGCAGGAGCACCCCGAGATCATCACTGGGCCACTGACCGCGACCCCGGTCACGTTTCTTCATGGGGATTGGAAGATGGGCAACCTGGGCACCCACCCGGACGGCAGGACGATCCTGATCGACTGGGCGTATCCGGGTTCGGGCCCGCCGTGCTGGGACTTGTGCTGGTACCTGGCCCTCAATCGGGCGCGGTTACCGGAGGCCAAGGAGGCGACGATCGACCGGTTCCGTGACGCCCTCGAGCGTCAGGGAGTGGTGACCTCCAGTTGGTTCGAAACGCAGATGGACCTCTGCGTCATCGGGATGATGGCCACGTTCGGTTGGGAGAAGGCGTTGGGCGACGACGACGAGCTGGGATGGTGGGAGCGCTGGGTGCACGATGCGGTCGCCCGGCAAGGGCTGAACGCAGCCCAGAGGTGACGGTCGACCACTACTCGGGCGCGCAGCGCGGGTGGGCGACAGGAGCGATGTTGGTGTACGGCCCGATCGCTCACCACATCGTGGCCGCGAGCCCTCACCGCTTGGAGGGACGGGTCGTGCTCGATGCCGGAGCGGGGACGGGTCTCGTCAGCGAGGTGCTCGCCGAGCAAGGCGCCAAGGGGATCGCGGTGGACTTCTCCTGGGACATGCTGGCGTGGAACCGGGCAACGAGGCCGCCGGCCGCGGTCGCTGACATTCGCACACTCCCACTCGCCGACGATGCCGTGGACGACAGTGTCGCGGCATTCGTCCTGAACCACTTGGTCGAACCGGCCGCCGGGTTCGCGGAGCTGATCCGGGTCACCCGTCCGGGCGGGGCCGTGCTGGCCGGCGTCTTCGCCAATAGCAGCCGCAGCGAGGCCCGCGACCGTGTCGACGCCACGGCCGTCGAGGCCGGCTGGCGAGTCCCGGATTGGTACCGCGACCTCAAGGCCAACGCGGCGCCCGTCCTTGGTACCGCCGAGGACATGGCCTCGGCCGCGCAGGCGGCTGGCCTGCACGATGTCACTGTCGACGAGCGCGCGGTCGACGTCGGTGTCACGGAGCCGGAGCAGCTGGTCGAGTACCGCTTCGGACAGGCCCAGTTCACGGACTGGTTGCACCACATCGGTCCCGAGCGCGCCGCAGAAGTCAAATGGCGCGCCGCAGACGCGGCTCGCCCGATCATGCGCCGTTATCGCCCAATCGTGGTGTTTCTCTCGTCCCGCTGCCCGTTGTACTGACCGCGCAGCTGCGCATCTTTTTCAGGCCGCCGCGCGCCGCCAGTAGCGAACCGATTGCCATTCCTCGATCGGTATCGCCGAAGTTGAGTGCGTCCGCCATTCCGAAGGCGGGTGCGCGGGAATGCCGGTTCCCGCACGGTTCTGTTCACCCTGACGCACCGCCAGGCTTCGACCCCGTCAGATCCGAAGTGCCCGACTGGTTCACGCTGCGAAACAAGGCGAAGGCCGAGTACGGCCGCTTGTGCGAGTGGGGCCGGCGCGTACCTCCTTCGGGGCGTCGGCGAACGACTCGGCCGACGACACCCGCCGCTTCGTCCGCAAGAACGACGCCGACCGTTCCTCCTTGTTCTTACCACTATTTACCACCATTGACCACTCCGGTATTCTCTCCTTTACAACCGCTACCTCCTGCCCCATTGTGGGCAAGATCCGGGAACACGTTTGCAACCGAGGTTGCGGGAGGCGGATCGGGATCGTGGCGTGGATGGCGATGATGGGCGCCAAGTCGGTGGACTACCACCGTGCGACGGTCGTAGAGCGCGCGGATGACTTC
>JBPYFR010000093.1:0-9371 GCA_051985685.1 Acidimicrobiales bacterium | reverse complement strand
GGCATCGTGACGCACCCGGAACAGACCGTCGGCCACCTCATCGAATTCTTCGACCAGCACTGACGGCGCCGACCGGAAGGAACCTGAAAGAACAGGCTGCGTGGACCGGACACGCCGCGTCAGGCGGCTGGCGGCGGCGTCTTGAAGTCGACCGTGACACCCTGCGCCGCGTCGGGGTGCTCCTGGAGCCAGTGCCGCGCGAAGGGGCACCAGGGCACGATGGTCAGACCCTCCCGGGCCGCCCGGGCGATCGACGCCCGAACCAGGCGACCCCCGATGCCGCGGCCGCCCAGCGCCTCGGGCACCCCGGTGTGGATGAGGATGAGCCGGTCGCCGTCGAGCTCGTAGACCAGCTCGGCCAAGGCACGGTCCTCCCGGAAGACGAACCGGCTCTCGGCCGGCACGTCGGCCACCTCGGGGTCGTTCGCAGCAGCGGTCACGTGGACACCTCCGAGCGGTTCGGTCGTCGCGAGGGTATAGGAAAGGCTCGGTGAGCGGACCGGTGACCACCCAGGACACGCCGACGACGGCCGAGGTGTCAGCGGGTGCGGTCGAACGCGAAGTCGAGCTGGAGCCCGGGCGCCAAACGATGGTCGGCGGGCTGCCGGTGCGTCGTGTTCTCCCGCGCCGCGTGCGGCGTACCGTCGGTTCGTGGTGCTTCGCGGACCACGCGGGCCCGGTGGCAGTGGACGAGGAACATCGTGTCGACATTGGGCCCCACCCGCACATGGGCCTCCAGACCATCACCTGGCTGGTGTCCGGCGAACTGCTCCACCGAGACAGCCTGGGCTCCGAGCAACTCATCCGACCCGGTCAGCTCAACCTCATGACCGCGGGCCGCGGTGTGGCCCACGCCGAGGAGAACGCTGGGCGCTTCCGCGGGGAGCTCCACGCGCTCCAGCTCTGGGTGGCCCAACCGGAAGCGACGCGTCACGGCGTGCCCGAGTTCGAACACCACCCGGAGTTGCCTCGGCTCGAACTGCCCGGCGTGGAGGCCACCGTGATGGTTGGCGCCTTCGCCGGCCAGGTGTCGCCCGCCCGCCGCGATACCGGGCACACCGGCGTCGAGCTCGTGCTGGGGCGACCCGGCGCCGTCCTTCCGTTGCAGCGCGACGACGAGTACGCGTTGACGGTGCTGGACGGGTTGGTCTCCATCGGGGAGCGGGTGGTCGAGCCCGGCGTCCTCGCCTACCTCGGGACGGGACGCGAGGAGTGCCGCCTCGACGTCGACGCGCCGGCCCGCGCGTTGTTGCTCGGTGGCCCGCCGTTCCCGGAGCCTGTCCTCATGTGGTGGAACTTCGTCGCCCGCACCCGCGAGGAGGTCTCGGAGGCCCGGCGGCAGTGGACCGCGCGCGACGACCGCTTCGGCTCCGTGGCGACCACGTTGGACCGCGTGGAGGTGGGCCCGCCGCCTTGGGAGTGACGCAGAACCGGGCGGCGGATGCCCACCGCCTTGTCGTGCTGCTCCAAAAGGTGGCGCGGCCTAGATCCGGTTGAGAGTGGCCAACCAGGCCGGTGCGCCGTTGTCGTCGTGGAACCGCGTGTGCACCCGGTCCGGTTCGATGGCGGTGATATGCCATCCATTGCCCGGGTCGAACGCCGCACTCAGCTCGTCCCGACTGACGGGGTGCGGGCCCGTGTCCGGACCAGCGTCGCTGAAGCACAACACATACACGGTTCCCTCGTGCTCCGTCACCGACGCGAGACTCGCCACGTATCGTGCTCGCTCGTCACGGTCGAAGGTGTGGAACAGTCCGCAGTCCAGCACCGTCCGGAAGGTGCGATCCAAACGCTCCAGCTCGAACGCGTCGGCCACAGCGAACTCCACCCGTATGCCACGATCGCCGGCCGTGGCGCGCGCCATCGCCAACGCCGTCTCGGCCACGTCGACGCCAAGCACCGACAATCCCAGCGAGGCGACGTGAAGAGCGTTTTCACCGGTCCCGCAGCCCGCGTCGAGCACCGCTCCGGCGAAACCGCCCTCGGATGCCAAACGCACGACCGCCGGCTGCGGCCGGCCGATGTCCCAAGGGGCGGGTTCACCGTGGTACGAGGCATCCCAGGACTGTCCAGACGAGCGTTCGTGACTGGTCGCGGGCCGATCAGCCAAGGGATCGTCGGCGAAGGTGCCTGATCGCTCCGCCAACGTCGTCCCCTTCCTGTCCGTCGCGGTCTGGCCACCCCATCGTGGCACGCCCGTGGACGGGTCCTACCACTCACCCCATCCGGGTGGACTCACCGAGCCGGTCATTGACCGCGGGTCCACCGGCGCGCCGAGTTGGGATGCCTGGTAGACGGCGAAACAGAGCCGGAGGACCGCCGTGGCGTCCTCGGCCGTCATCTCGGCACGTCCCCCGTTGACCAGCGCGTCGATGAAGTGCTGGGAGGAGCGGACGAAGCCTGATCCCCAGTCGGCGTCGACGTCGGTGAACTCGGTGGTCTTGCGTTCGGCTCTGGTGCCGGTGAAGAGCATCACCGGGGCGAGGTCGAGCATCTCGCCCGTGGCCCTGGTCACCCAGATCTGCCCTTCGTCGCCCGTGATCTCGAAGAACTCGTCGGCCCCGTAATAGCTCGAGCGCATGAAGAAGTTCCGTGCGTACTGCACCTCCATCATCCCCAGCACTTCGGGGTCCTCGTACTCGAAGATGACCGCGCACGGCTCGAAGTAGAGGTCGCGCCGGCGGACGACCGCCTGCACCGAGGTGATGTCCAGGTCGAGCAGCCAAAGCGCCATGGCGTACTTGTGCACCATGTCGTCGAAGAGATGACCGCCCGGGCTCCGCTTGTCGAGGCGCCAGCGGTACCCCTCCATGTTCAGATTGGACTGGAACTCGGAGTCGGTTTGTCCGACCAGCGTGCGGATCCGCAACGCCAACGGCCTCCCGATGACACCCTCGGCCACGAGCTTCTTGGCCAGCTCGAGCGGCGGATAGTGGGCGAAGCACTCGCTGATCCGCAAGACGCGGCCGGCCCGGCTCGCGGCCGCCTGCATGGCGAGGGCGTCGTCGACCGAGTTCGCGACCGGCTTCTGGACCGAGACGTGCTTGCCTGCCTCGAGCGCGGCGATGACGTGGTCGTGATGCAGGTGCGTGGGGGTCAGGACCTCGACGGCGTCGATGGAGTCGTCGGCCAACAGGTCCGAGAGGTCCCGGTAGTACGACGCCGCGCCCCAGTCCGTGGCCGCCTGGCGTCCCGCCGACTCGTCGGTCTCGCAGACGGCCACGACGTCGCAACGAGGGTCCTTCAGATAGCCCCGCACGTTCATCGCGGCGATGTTCCCCGCGCCGACCACCCCCAACCGAACCCTCTCCATCACACTCCTCCTCTCTCCTGGCGCATCTACCGGTCGGTACCGAACGCCCCTCCCGCTCCCGCAGCGGCGATTCGGTCATCGTCATAGCCGAGCACGTCCCGCAACACCTCGTCGGTGTGCTGGCCGACCGTCGGCGCCATGGCCGGCGGGGGGAGCTCCTCGCCCACGAAGTGCAGCGGCGTGAACAGCTGGTCGGCGCCCATGTCCTCTTCCGGGAGCAGCGGGAAGCGGTCCGCGAACTGCGGATCAGCGAGGAGCGTCTGCGGAGTGTTCACGGGAGCGATGGGCGTGTTCACCCGGCCGCCGAACTCCAGCCACTCCTCCGCGGTCTTGGTGGCGAAGATATCCCGCAGCTCGCGCTGGAGCTCGCGGTTGCCCCGCGCGTGGTCTGCGTACTTGGAGCCCGGCCAGCGCTCGAAGAGGTCCATCCGGTCGACGGCCTCGCAGAAGTTCTTCCAGAACGCTTGCTCAGAGGCCATGAACAGCACGTGCCTGTGGTCGGCCGTCTCGTAGACCTGGTAGCGCACGCCTTCGACCATGCCGGCCGTCCCGGGCGCGCGACGCTCGTAGCCGTCGGCCTTGTTGCCCGTGACCTCCGACTCGGGACGCTCGTAGGCGCGCCACGTCTCGCTGCGCAGCCAGTCCATGGCCGCTGCGGCGTCGGACTGCGCGATGTCGAGGTACGAGCCCTCGCCGGTCTCCCGGGCGCGGATCACGGCGGCGAGGATGCCCAACGCACCGAAGAGGGGACCGGCGTGGATCCCGATCGAGGCGTGCTCGGGGATGTACGCGAATCCCTCGCCGTCGGTGGCCACGTTCACGATGCCGGCCCAGGTGTCGTAGGCGATCCCGTGGCTCGGGAAGTCCCGGTACGGCCCCGTCATCCCGTAGCCCGAGATGGTGCAGAAGACGATCCCCGGGTTGATCTGTCGCAGGACGTCGTAGCCCACCCCCCGCCGGGCCAGCGAGCCTGGCCGCATCGCTTCCACGACCACGTCCGCCTCGGCGACGAGCTCCTTCAGGATCGCGACGCCCGCGTCGCTGCGCAGGTCGAGCACGAGTGAGCGCTTGCCCCGGTTGAGGTGGAGGTGCATGAGCGAGACACCCTCGACGATGGGCCAGGTCATCTCGCGGATGTAGTCGCCCGCGGGGGGTTCCACCTTGATCACGTCGGCGCCGAGGTCCACCAGCGCCGTCGTGATCTGTGCCGGCCCGAGCGCGGAGCACTCGATGATCCGCATGCCGTGCAGTGGTGGCGTCGTCGCCATCTCGCCTCCCGTCGTCGAAGGCCGGATCGTAGTGGCAGGCGCGCGGGGGGTCGTTGCCACACTTGAAGGGCGGGGTGGACTCTGGCCTGGCCGCACTGGCCGGGGCCCCGACATACTTGAGCCATGGAGCCGGAAGCGCTCGACGACGCGCTGCACGCTTTCGCCGGCACGGCGCCCGAGTACTCGTCGCTCGGCTTGTCGAACCACGGACCCATGGCGGCCGAGGCCATGGCCACGCTGGGGCGGACCGAGGCGATCTCGGGCTGGGTGGCCCGCTACCGAGCCCGACTGAGCGATGCGCCGCCGCCTGCGCCTCGGCCGTTGTCTGAGGAAGAGTGGCCGGGCGCGCTCGGACAGGTATCCCGTTACCCCGAGTGGCTGGCCCTGTTCGAGCGGGAGTTCGCCGACCGTCCCGCCAAAGCGGTGATCAGCGAGTGGGCGCCGCGGTTGTTGCCGGGAGCGGTCGGGGCCGCGACCCACGGCCTCATCCGCACTGCTCACGGGTTGCGCGCCCTGGGCGTCACGGACACTCCGGCGCGTCGGCTCGAGGTGGCCAGCGGGCTCGCCTACTGGGCGTCCCAGTACCAGGAGCTCCCGGGTCCGCCGTTGCTCATCGGCAAGCAAGGCGTGTCCGAGGTCCTGGCCGATCTGCCCTACCTGCCTGAGGACGCACCCCGCGAGGACCTCATCGGTGATCAGGTGGCCCACGTCGCGGACATCAGCGACGAGTTCGAGCAAGCCGTGTCGTCGCTGGCGCCCACCGACGACGCGGTCGGCCTGCTCGACCAGCTGGCCACGGGCGGCGCACTGGCCTACCTGCGCAACGCGGACAACGGCGCCGCCATCGCCCTCGTGCATTCCATCACCTCGCCCTTGGCATGCGAGCTGTTGCTCCCGTGGCTGTCGAGAGAGGACCGCAACGCCGCCCTCGGTTACGTCTGGCAGGCCGCCGCCGCGTTACACGTGGGGTACGACATCGACCGCACGGCGCCGGTGCTCCGGCCACCCGCACCGTCGGTCGACGAGCTGATCGACCGTGCCATCGCGTCCGGGGACGAGCACGCGATCAAGCTCACCGAAGCGGCACTGCGCAGCTTCGCCCGCTGCAGCGACCCCTCCCTGCTGTTGGCGGCCTCGGATGCGTGCGCCCGCTTCGCCGGCTGAGCGTCACGGCGGGCCCCCCGCGTGCGTCGCCTCAACCGACCGGCCGGGCGAAGATCCACTGTTGCCCGCCGGAGTCCACCGCGATGTAAATCCGGTTCGGACCGAAATCTTCCGGCTCGGTCGTGATGATGGCGCCGGCGGCGCGAGCGTGCGCACAATGCTCGTCGACATCGTCCACGTAGACGAAGGTCCGCATCGAGGCCCACGAGGGATCAGCCACCGGCCGAGACCCGAAGTCTTCGACGGCCGGGCCGAGCATGACGGCGCCGTCGCCTGTGGACAGCTGAGCAGTGATGACGTTGCCGTCGCCGTCACGGATCGCGTAGGTCTCCGAGAACCCGAACGCGTCCATCAGGAAGGCTTCGGCCGCCGTGGCGTCGGGGTAGTACAGGTAGGGCATCACCTGGGCTGCGCCCGCCGGGCGGCGCTCCGAGGAGGGCATCACCGGAACGGTACCCCGGGCCTGGCGAGGGACCATCGCCACGGGTGAGAGGCGGCCGGCCTCTGGCTAAGGTCCACCGGCATGGAGTACCGCACACTCGGCCGGACTGGGATCAAGGTCAGCCCCCTCTGCCTCGGAGCGATGATGTTCGGAGCCTGGGGCACACCGGACCACGACGAGTCCATCCGGATCATCAACGCCGCGCTCGATGCCGGCATCAACTTCATCGACACCGCCGACGTCTATTCGTTCGGCGAGTCAGAGGAGATCGTCGGCAAGGCGCTGGCTCAGACCAAGAGGCACAAGGTCGTGCTCGCCACCAAGGTGCACGGGCAGATGGGTCAAGACCCCAATGCGCAGGGGAACTCGCGCCGCTGGATCATGGCGGAGTGCGACAACAGCCTGCGTCGTCTCGGTACCGACTACATCGACCTGTACCAGATCCACCGGCCCTCGCCCGAGACGGACGTCGACGAGACCCTGGGCGCGCTGACCGATCTGGTGCGGGCGGGCAAGGTCCGATACTTCGGGAGTTCGACCTTTCCAGCCCACGAGGTAGTCGAGGCGCAGTGGGTGGCCGAGCGGCGCGCCCGCGAGCGCTTCGTGACCGAGCAACCGCCCTACTCGATCCTCGTGCGGGGGATTGAAAAGGACGTGCTCCCGGTCTGCCAGAAGTACGGCATGGGCGTGCTGTCGTGGAGCCCCCTCGCCGGCGGTTGGCTCTCTGGCGCGTTCGGGCCGGGCAAGGCGAACACGAGCCGGCGCGCCGCCATGATCCCGCAGCACTACGACATGAGCCTGCCCGGGAACAAACAGAAGCTCGATGCGGTCGCCGAGCTCACCGACCTGGCGGACGGCGCCGGGATGAGTCTCGTCACCCTCGCGCTGGGGTTCGTGCTCGCCCACCCGGGCGTGACCACACCCATCATCGGGCCACGCACCATGGAGCACCTCGAATCCCAGCTTCCGGCGCTCGACGTCCACCTGAGCGGGGAAGTGCTCGATCGCATCGACGAGATCGTGGCACCGGGTACCGACCTCAATCAGACCGACGTCGGTTGGGTCCCCGCCGCCATCGCAGACAAGGACCTGCGCCGGCGGCCTGCTTGAGTTCCCGGCCTCAGCTGACCATGCGTGTCCCGGGAAGGCCCAGATGACCAGATTCGACGAGAACCGCACCGTGATCGAGGGGTTCTGGGACGACCTCTACCGTCAGGACCTCGCCGCCGCGGCGGCTCGGTTCGACCCCCAGGGCGAGTACACCGACGTCACGACGCCGGCGGACGACGTGGCCCGAGGTCCCGACGAGATCATCCGGCGCCTGACCTTGGCCTTCGGCCGGCTGTCGGGGCTTCGGGACGAGCGGCTGCATCTCGTCGCTGGCGTTGACGCGGTCATGACGGAGCACATCGAGCATTGGACATGGCCCACCGGCGAGACCATGGCGCTACCCGTCGCATCCGTGCACGAGCTCCGCGAGGGAAGGATCGAGAGGTGGACCGACTACTGGGACATGAGCACGCTGGTGGCGTCCGCTCCCCAGTGGTGGTTCGAGCACGTGATGCAGGGTTGGCGATAGCGGCATCGTCCTCCGGCCGAGATACCGACGCGGTCCGGATCGCGCTCAGCGGCGGAACGGGTTGAACGAGTCCTCTTACAGGAGCTGAGCCGGTTACAGGAGTTCGGCGAGCAGACGCGCGGCACGGGCCGCTCCGTCGGCTTCGACGGGTCGGTAGGTGACCGGGCCGCTGAGCGCCTTGGCGATCGCCTCGGCGATGTCTTGCGGTGTCGAGGTCGCGTAGTCCATGGCGATGCCAGCGCCATAACGATCGAGGCGGTGCCGCACGTGGTGCTGCTGCTCGAAGTGGTTGGCGAGCGGGAAGTAGACGAAGGGACGCTGGCCGGCTGTGAGCTCCATGGTCGTCGTGAGGCCGCCCTGCACGACCGCGATGTCGCAGGCGGACAGGTGTTGGTAGAGGCCGGGTACGTAGGCGTGGACGTCCACGCCGCGCGGTGCGCCGAGCCGGTCGGGGTCGATGCGTGGACCCGCGACGACGACCATGCGCAGTCCCGGGACGAGGTCCTTGGCCATCGGATGCGCGGCGATGACCTTTTTGAGCAAGGATCCGCCCACCCCGGAGCCGCCTACGGTCACGATGCACACGGTCTCGTCGGGCCGGTAGCCGAGTGCAGACCGGAGGTCGGCCCGGGCACTGTCGGAAGGGGGCTCGAAGCCGGTGACGTAGCCGGCGAAATCGAAGTGCTGTTCGGTCCAGGCGCGGATGGGCGGGAGCCCGGGACCGAAATCGGCGGGGACGATGTCGTCGGGGTCACCGACGAAGATGGCGCGGTCACGAATCCGCCGGAAGCGGTCGATGTGCTCGATCATCTCCGCGTTGTAGTCGGCGGTGAGCCGCGCCTCGCGTTCGCCGCCTTGCTCCATGGGAAGCCACCCGACGAAGTCGGTCATCCATGCGAAGGAGCACCGCTTCCGCTCGGGGTTCTCGTGGAGGAAGTAGTCGAGGTCCCACGCCTCGTCCGCGATCACGAGGTCGTAGTGCTCGTCCTCCAGCAGAGACTGGAACACACCGAAGTTCGCCACCAGGATCTCGTCCATGTCGCGGATCGCCTGGAAGGCATGGAGATCGTGCTCATGGGACTCCGCCTCAATGTGGGCAGACTCGCTCGCCAGCAACTTCGACGCCGGATGCACGTGCTCGTCACGAGCCGCGAGCACGTTCGTCACCGGGTGCTGGGCCAGCCACTCGATTTGAAGGTCGGGCTGGAGCAGACGGAGTTGCTCGGCCACCGCGACGTCGCGCTGGGCGTGACCGAGGCCGATGGGCGAGGAGACGTAGAGCGCCCGTCGGGGCCGGCCCAACGCCCTGGTCCAGGTGCGCGTGCGCGAGGGAGTCGGTACGACACGGGACGCGAAGTTCAGGATCAACTCGTTCACCAAGACGGGATCCCGGGCCTGCGGGAGGTGCCCGCCGCCCTCGATGGTGACCAAATCTCCGCCGAGCTCCTCGGCCAGGCGAGCCCCCCACGAGTGCGGCACGATTTCGTCTTCGTCCCCGTGGACGTGCAGCGTGGGGCAGGTCACGTCCTCGCACAGGCGTGCGATCCCTTCACCGATGAGCGGGGCGATCCCGGCGACCATGCCGTCGACGGTGTCGGCCAGGAT
>JBPYFR010000092.1:0-5411 GCA_051985685.1 Acidimicrobiales bacterium | reverse complement strand
CGACCTCGGCCGCGACGCGGGGACGTGCCTGCGGCTTGGTCGACATGCCCGAGAGAATGGTGATGGGGAACTCGAGTCCCTTCGCGCCGTGGATCGTGAGGATGCGCACGGCGTCGTCGTCCGTCTCCGGCAGCACTGCCTCTGCCACCCGTGCCCCTTCGGCGGTCTGCAGTGCGACCCAGCTCAGGTACTGGCGCAGATTGCCGCCGGTCGCCTCGTTCCAGGCCCGGGCCTGGTCGACCACGAAGCGGAGCCGGCGCCACACATCCCGGGGGCGACCCTCGGCGAACCCGAGGTCCATCGCTCGCCGGTCCCGCACGATGCGGTCCAACAGCTCGGACGGAGCGAGCCAGTACCGGTGCTCGTAGAGGTCGCGCATGTACGCCAGGCCGACCCGCACTGGATCGTCCTCCGGCACAGTGTCGGGTTGGTCACCCAGGTAGCTCCAGCGACCACGGCGCTCGGCGCGGAACCGAATGAGGTCGTCGTCCCCGCACGCGAAGAGGGGCGTGCGCAGCGCCGAGACGACATGCAAGTGGTTGGTCGGGTCTGCGATCGCGCGCAGCACCATCAGGACGTCACGCACCGCCCGGGAGGAGTAGACGAGCGAGCTCGACTCGGCCCGGTACGGGATGCCGAGCTGGTCCAGGGCATCCTCCAGGAAGGGCAGGGACGTCCGCGCGGGAAGCAGGATCGTGATGTCGCCCAGCCGGGCCGGCCGCCAGCCGTCGCCGTCGCCGACACTCCAGCGTTCCCGAACCACCCGCGCCACGGTCGCGGCCACGTCGGCGGCCTCGGCCTCGCGGAGCTCGTCCGCCGACACCCCTTTCTCGTGGGCCACCGGGCCGACGATGGCGAGCGGCGGCCCGTCGGGCGGCGCGGGCCGGACGGCGTCGAGAGCGACATAGCGCGGTTGGGACGGGACGTCTTCGGCGACGGTCTCCTCGATGAGGCGCCCGAAAACTGTGTTCAGGTACTCGATGAGCGGCACGACGGTCCGGAAATTGGCGGTCAGCTCGACGCAGCCGCCCGGAGCCTCCCCGAAGCGCTGCGACGCGGCGAGGAAGGTCGAGATGTCGGCGCGCCGGAACCGGTAGATGGACTGCTTCGGGTCGCCCACGAAGAAGAGATGACCCGGCGAGACGTCGATGCTGGCCCAGTCGAACGCGGACGTGGACGCGAGCCCGGGGTCGTCTGCTGCAATGAGCACCGCCAGCTCGATCTGTATGGGATCGGTGTCCTGGAACTCGTCGAGCAGGAGCCTCCGGTAGCGCTCGTGGAGTCGGGCCCGGATGTCGGACCCGTAGCGCGGGTCCCGCAGGAGCGTGCGGGCGCGGACGAGGAGGTCATGAAACTCGAGCTGACCGGCCTTCCGTCGCTCTTCGGCGGCATCCAGCGTGAACGCCCTGAGCGCGCTCGCTATCTGCGTGACGCACGCGTTGGCAATGTCGCCCCGAATCGCCTCGAGTTGGTCGCCCGCGGCGCGGATGCGGGTCCGCAAGTCTTGGAGGTCGGCTTTCCACGCGTCCCTCTTTCCCTTGTTTCCGACCTTGAAGCTCGGTGGCTTGTGTGCGCCCTGGTCGCCCAGCCGCTCCAGCAGGTCGAGCTCGTCGGGGATGGCGCGCAGCTGGGCGACGTATTCGGCGATGGCGTCGAGGTTGATGCGCAGGGAATCGCCCGATTCACGGCACGGCTCGGCGCAGAGCTGTTCGATCTCGCTGAGCACTGGATCAAGACGTGCGCCCACGTCGGGGGGGTCGGAAGCGGACTCCGGCACGCGCTCGTCCACGAGATCCCAGTTCTCGTTGAAGGCGACTGCCAACATGCGCAGCCCCTCGAAGCGCACGCCGGAGGCGACGAGGAGGAGGATCGTCCGCTCGAGTGACGTATCCGCCAGGAGATCGTCCCGGAAGGCTGCCCAGCGCCTTGCGAATTCGACGTCGGAGCTGACTTCGTCGATCACCTCCACGCGCGGGGGGAGGCCCGCTTCCACTGGGTGCTCCGAAAGGATTCGCTGGGCGAACGAATGCAGGGTGCCGATGGCCGCGCCATCGAGTTGCTCGAGCGCGAGGGGAACGCGGTCGGCGAGGGCACCATGTGGATCGGATTCCAAGACGTCCTCGAGCTGAGTGCGGATCCGGTCACGCAGTTCGGTCGCAGCCTTCTCGGTGAAGGTGATGGCCGCGATCTCGGCCAGTTGGGCCTCGCCCGACATGACGAGCGCCAGCACCCGCGTCACCAGGGCGGCGGTCTTCCCCGATCCGGCGCCTGCCTCCACGAACAGCGTCGACGACAGATCGCCGGCGATGCGCTCCCGCTCCGCCTGGTCCGGCGGCACGACGTCAGGCACCGGCCTCACCGGCCTCCCCGGCTTCGCCGGCCTCACTGGCCTCGCCTGCCGCACCCGCTTCACCGGCCTCCCACTCGTCATCGTCGACCGGTGGCTCAATCAGGTCCACGAACCCTTTCATGGCCGGGTCCTCCGCCTTGCGCTCGAAGGCCCGCCGAAGCTCGGCCACCCCCAACCCGTCGGGATCGCAGAACGCGCACTCGACCCAGGGCAGGGTGCTCGAGGAAGTCGGGTAGTGCGGGAACACCCCGCGCTCGATGCCGCGGACGATGGTGCCCAGCGACTGGCCGACGCGCCCGAGGACTTCGGACGTGACCGGATAGCCGATGCGCTCGAACCCGCCCTTCGCCGATGTGAACCAGTACTCCGCGTGCACCGGAGCGTCCGGCTGCGCACAGAAGGCCCGCGCCGCCTGCCCGTAGACGGGGAGCTGGAGCCGGGTGCCACCGAGGTCGGGATCTTCCTCGCTCAGCTTCTGGTACGTGCGGACGCTGCCGGTCTTGTAGTCGACGACGTGAAGGGCACCGTCCGTCGCGACGTCGACGCGGTCGGCCTTGCCTCGGAAGTGGACCTCGCGGCCGTCGTCGAGCGCGAGCGCCACGGTGCCGATCGGCGAATCCGAGAGGCCGAACGACAACTCGGCCGCCCTGGGCCGGGTCGCCGTCTGCCGGCGGTGCTCGCTGTCCAGCTCGAGCACGCGGCGGAGATCGTCCATGATCCGGCGCTTGTCGCGCCGCCAGAAGACGGGGCGCCCGGTCAGTCCTTTGGCTTCGTACTCCGCGCAGCGCGCCTCGGCCAACGCTTCCAGCCATTCCTCATCCCGGCCCGACCACGGCTGCGCGGGTCCGGGCTGCTCGTCGACGGGTCGAGCCAGGACCTCACCGATGAAGTCTTCCAAGATGTTGTGCACGAGCGACCCGCGGTCCAGCGCGGTGATCGTCAGTTCCTCTTCCGGGTTCTCGACCTCCTCGACGCCGAGGACGTATTGGAGCAGATAAGCGAAGGGGCACGACGCCCAAGCCTCCAGCCGGGTGGCCGACACCGGGACCTCGGCCGGCGAGGGCACCGGCGCACCCTCCACGTTCCCGTCGAAGCGGGTGAACCGCGGGCTGCGGCGCGCCGCGACCATGGCCGCGCCGGCGGCGAGGAGCGGGTCCGGGGTGGCCACGTCACCGCGCGACGCCGACCCTGTCGGCACCGACGCGAGGAGGGCGCGCAGCCGGTACTCCAGGTCCGAGGCCGGGAACTCCACGCTCGTCAGCCCGGCGTCGAACGAGGCCACGTGGTGAAGCCACGTCCGGTCGCTCCGCGTCGGGTCGAGCAGGTCTTGCGAGTCCCACGACTCACCGGAGAGGGTTCCCGCCGTCTGCAGCGCCCAGCGCGACGGCACCCGTTCCTTGCTCCCGCGCAGGTCGCCGCGCGGCACGCAGAGCAATTGGTGGCGTGCCGCGGCCAGGGCGGCGAGGAACTCGCGGTGGCGCCGCTCGACCAGGGCCGACCGGAGCGGCAGCTCGCCGCCCGTCGACGTCCGCTCTGAATCTGGAAGGAGCGAGTCGTCCCGCGTGACCGGGGGGAACACCCCCTCGGCGAGGCCGAGGAAGACGACGAGATCGAGATCGAGCCCGACCCCCATGCTGATGGGGCCGACGAAGACGCCCTCGCCCATGCGACCGACCCGGCCCAGGTCCGCCTCGAGCTCCAGCTGGAGCGTTCGGGCGAAGACGTCGAGCGTGACCGGGCCCTCCAACTGGCCGAGACAAGCGAGACGGTCGAGGGCGCGCTCGAGTCGTTCGGACGCCCGCTGCTCGTCGAACGGCCACGTCGCGCGGCGGGCCTCCCCGCCCAGCAAGTTTCGGAGATGCCCGCGCGCCCACGCGGACCACTCGGGCCATGGACGCGCCGCCCTGGCCGCGTCGGTCATGTCGTCGACGAGCTCGAGCACGAAGGCGCGCAGTTCACGCGCTCGCCGGGCCTCCTCGCGGGACCGTTCGGCCCGCCACGGCGCGGCATCGGGATCTTCCTCTGCTTCTGCCGCTTGCGCGTCGCGCTCTGTGGCGATTCGCTCGAGGGACACGTCCCAATTGGCCCTCCCGCTCACGATTCCGGCCTCACGGGACAACCGTTCCCACGCACTGACGGGCACCCAGCGACCGCGGAAGTGGATCCGCGCGCCCGTCAGCCACGCAAACAAGTCATCGCGGCGGAACCCACCGTCGGGCAGCGCGAGCAACCCGAGCAGCGTTCGGCCCGCGACGCGAGCCGTCAACGGCATGACCGCGGTGCCGTTGACCCTCACCCCCGCCGCCGTCAGCTGCTCGTGCGCGAGGCGGGCATAGGGTTGTGCGTCCGCGAAGAGCACGGCGATGCGGTCGAGGGGAGTGCCGCCGCGGACGGCCCGGACGATGGCCCGCACCGCCGCTCGGACCTCTTCGTCGGCGTCGGACACGGTGACGATCTGCGTCCGCGCCGCTTCGACGACCGGCGGCACCAGCGAGCCACCGGCGGGCGGTGTCGCCGGTTCACCGCCTAGCCGTGTGACCGCGCGCGCCGTCTCGGCATCGGCGCGTGCGTCGCCGCTGGTGCCGGCAATCACGACCAGCTGCTGGCGCGCTGCGACCGCGGCGAGCAAGGCCGCCGCGTGGCGCGACAGCCGCCCGGGGAGATACACGAGAACGCGGCCGAGCCCCGCAACGACGGGCGGGTCAGAGCCGAGCGCGTCGACCGCGGCATCGAGCAGGTCCTCCTCGTCGTACCACGATCCCGCGAGCGCCGCCCGAGCCTCGCGGTGCAGCCGCACGACGTCAGTGGCGCGCTCGCTCTGCCGGGCCAGGGCGTCGAGCGCCCCGGGCGACAGGTCACGCAGCTCGCGGTACGCGCTGACGAGCGCGGTCTCGGTAGCCGGGTGTGTGGCGACCGGACCGAAGACGCCCGGTCGTGTCTGCAGCGCAGCGCGGAGCGCTGCCCCGAGCACCGGGCTCGAAACCGGCCGCCGGCCCTCCCCCGCCAGGCGGGCGGCGCCCAGGAGCTCGCCGAGGCGGTAGACGGTGAGGAAGGTCACCGC
>JBPYFR010000091.1:0-6151 GCA_051985685.1 Acidimicrobiales bacterium | reverse complement strand
CCACGCGTCGAACTACCGGGTGCGCCAAGCGGCAGAGCGCCAGGCCATGAACGCGGGTATTCAGGGTTTGGCGGCGGACATCTTCAAGCTGGCGCTGGTGCGGCTGGACCGCGACCTTGAGGCGAAGAAACTGACCAGCCGGCTCGTGCTCCAGGTCCACGACGAGGTGATCGTCGAGGTGACGGCGGGGGAGGAGAAAGAGGTGCACCGCCTCACCGAGTCCGCCCTCACCGGGGCCGCGGACCTCAAGGTGCCGCTGACCGTCTCAGTGGCGTCGGGACCGAGCTGGGCGGCCGCCAAGAGCTGAACGGCGGCCCAGAGCTGAGCGGACTGGCGATGCCACGTGTCGTGACCCCGTGTACCCGCCGGCCAACCGACCATAAACGAATCTGTGGATAGTTTTTGAAGACATGCCCATGCCCATGCGACATGCCCGTCCCCATGCCCATGCGACATGCCAATGTCCTGCGGGCCGCCGCGCGACCCAACCCACCGGCCCCGCGCGGCGGGCGACCAATCCAAACCCACCGACTCCCGGCCCGGGCCACCCGAACAAGAACCCCCTGAGCAGCTGGTAGCCTGCACTGTCCTGCCCGCTGGCGCCGTGCAGCCGGGCAGCCCCATTCGACGAGAACCGACCCCGGCGCGGTCCTGAGGTTGCAGGTCGCAACCCAGCAAGGAGCAGCACCGATGGCTGACGACGCCCCAACCCGTACCTCCCTCCTCTCCCCGGAACAAATGGGGACCTTCGACGCCGAGGGCAACTACACCCCCCGCACGATCGTCGAGGACGATCTCAACGACACCGACCTCGAGCAGGCGATGGGTGACTCCATCATCCAGTTCGACGACGGCGATGTGATCGAGGGGACGGTCGTCAAGATCGACCGCGACGAGGTGCTGCTCGACATCGGCTTCAAGTCCGAGGGCGTCATCCCCGCCCGCGAGCTCTCCATCCGCAACGACGTCGACCCCACCGAGATCGTCAATCTCGGCGAGCACGTCGAGGCGCTCGTGCTCCAGAAAGAGGACAAGGAAGGACGTCTCGTCCTCTCCAAGAAGCGGGCCCAGTACGAGCGGGCCTGGACCACGATCGAGGACAAGAAGAACAAGGGCGAGATGGTGTCGGGTCCCGTCATCGAGGTCGTGAAAGGTGGGCTCATCGTCGACATCGGTCTGCGCGGCTTCCTGCCGGCGTCGCTGGTCGAGCTGCGCCGCGTGCGCGAGTTGCAGCCGTACGTGGGCAAGGTGATCGAGGCCAAGATCATTGAGCTCGACCGCAACCGCAACAACGTCGTGCTGTCCCGCAGGGCGTGGCTCGAGGAGGCGCAGAAGGAGCAGCGCGGCGACTTCCTGCAGAACCTCAAGCCGGGCGAGCGCCGCAAGGGCACCGTGTCCTCGGTGGTCAACTTCGGCGCTTTCGTCGATCTGGGCGGGATGGACGGCCTCGTCCACGTGTCCGAGCTCTCGTGGAAGCACGTCGATCACCCGTCGTCGGTGGTGCAGGTGGGCGACGAGATAGAAGTCGAGGTGCTCGACGTCGACCTCGACAAGGAGCGCATCAGCCTGTCCCTCAAGGCCACCCAGACCGACCCGTGGCAGGACTTCGCCAATTCGCACGCGATCGGCGAGCTCGTCTACGGCCGCATCACCAAGCTGGTGCCGTTCGGCGCCTTCGTGCAGGTGGGTGACGGGATCGAGGGCCTCGTGCACATCTCCGAGATGGCGGCGCACCACGTGGACCAGCCCGAGCAGGTGGTGACGCCGGGCGAGGAGCTCTGGGTCAAGATCATCGACATCGACCTGCAGCGCCGCCGCATCTCGCTGTCGATCAAGCAGGCCGCCGAGGGGGGCGAGGTCTCCGAGGAGTACCGCGAGGCCTTCGGCGAGCACGCCTACGACGAAGAGGGCAACTACATCGGCGTCGACTATGCCGAGGGAGAGTTCACCCCCGAGACCGAGGCCCAGGCGGCCTGGGCCGACTTCGCCGAGGAGACCGGCACCCATGTCGTGGCGCCGGCCGAGGGTGAGGAGCAGCCCGACGCCGGCGCCGCTGAAGGCGAGGCGGCTGCGGTCGAGCCCGCCGCCCCGGCTCCCGCGACGGCTGCGGAGGCGGCACCGGGCCCGGACGGAGACAGCGGCGCCCAAGCGGACGGCCAGTCGTAAGAGCCAGGCGGCGGGGGAGCGGCAGGCATCACAGCCCTGTTTGTTCTCTGAGCGCGGCACGGTCGGAGAGACCCCGGGCCCGAAGGCGCTGACTCCCTTGTGCGCGGGGGATGTCTCTCAGAACTATCAACGTGACTGTTTACAGGTTTCCACGCCCCACACGTGCTCAGAGGCCGGCGACCTGGAGGCTCTCCGTCAAGGTGCTCAGCCCGCCTGGTGCAGGTGGGTTCGCGTACGTGAACGCGATGCTCGTGAACTCCACCCCGAGCGAGGTCGCCACGGGCTTGTAGAGCACGACCGTGGCAGGCTCGTAGATGAAGGTCCCCTGGGCGCAATCCGGCGTGCAGTTGTTGTAGTAGTAGGTCGCGGACGAGGTGCCTGCGGCGGTGGGGGCCCACGACGACCAGGCCAGGTCGGAAAATCCGGCGTTGCCATCGCCACAGGCCAAGACGATAGAGCTCGGGAGGATGGTGGGCGTCGGTTGCGCAAGGTTGCAGTCGGCCACCACTTGCGGCACACCCGGGCGGTTGTTCAAGCCGATCACGCTGGTGGCGAGCCAGTAGCCGCCGCCACCGGGGACTGCGGCTCCACTGAGCACCGGAACCGCGGGTGGCGCGCCGCCCGCTGACCCTTCGAAGGGGGCGTCGCCGAAGGAGAACACGCCGCCGTCGGCCGCGAAGAGCCAATAGCCGCCACCGTCGGTGGTCCTCGCCATGGACACCACGGGCTGGTTCAGGCGGATCGCACCCGTCGAGCCATGGAAGACGGCGTCGCCGAACGAGAACACACCGCCGTCGGCGGCGACGAGCCAGTAGCCGCCTCCGTCGGGTGTGGCGGCCATGCCCACGATCGCGCCGTTGAGCACTAGCGCGCCTGTCGAACCATGGAAACCTGCGTCGCCGAATGAAAACACGCCGCCGTCGCGGGCGACGAGCCAGTAGCCGCCGCCGTCGGGGGTGGCGGCCATGCCCACGATCGGTGCGTTCAACAGGCCCTGGTTGGAGCCTTCGTTCACCGCGTCCCCGAACGCGTGCACGTCGCCGACTGCGTCGGTGATCCAGTACCCGCGGCCGTCTGGGGTGGGCGCCATCGCCGCGATCGTGCGGTAGAAGGAACCCGGACCGCCGACGAGCGAGCCGTAGAACCCGGCGTCCCCGTACGTGAACACGCCGCCGTCGGATGCCAGCAGCCAGTACCCCTTCCCATCGGGGGTGGAGGCCATGTCGACGATCGGCGCATTGAGCTCCGCCGGACTCCCGTACGAGCCGGCCGTGCCGTAGGGCAGGACGCCGGCTGAGCTTGGGACGGCCGCCGACGTGACGGCAGCCGGGGTCGCGACCGTGGTTGCGAGTCCGATGAGGAGCGCACCTGCCGCCAGAGCCACGCCGGCCAGTCCGGCCCACCCGTACCTGCATATCCGCCGGCTGATGTGTCGCATCACGACCCCATTTCCCTTGTTGGTTGCGAGACTGGGTACCTTGTACTGAATGGTACCGGGTAGGACCTTGGAGGTCAACGGTGAGATCGACCCGCCGGGGTCGTGGAGAGCAGTTGTTCTAAAGGAAGAACTGGACTTAGGGCCTAATAAACCGTGGCTGACATGTCCCCGAACCGGTGTTCTGTGGCAGGAGTAGGTGTCCCACCAACTGGAGGCCGGCACACTACCTGGGACCTCTGGCTGGACTCTCTAGAAGTTCGGAGTGACAGACTTTCTCGTGCCCTTCGAGGACCCTCCTAGTGCTGCATGTTGGCACCACCAGGGACTTCGAAGCGGGTTCGAGGTGGTGTATTTCCGTGAGCAGCCCTCCGGCCTGCAGATCGAAGGAACGACGACAGGACTTCAAGACGGAAGCGCATGGGTGGTCAGTTACGAGTTGGCCTTGGACCACGAGTGGAGGACACGTTGGGCCCGGATTCGGACAACAACCACGTCGGGCGTCACAGAACGACAGGTTCAAGCGGACGGCGAAGGACATTGGTTGATCGACGGCGTCGAGGCCAGCCACCTAACAGGCTGCATCGACGTCGATCTTGAGTCCTCGGCAATGACCAATGCTCTACCGGTGCACCGAATGGGACTGGCCGTAGGTGAGCATGCAGCCTCTCCAGCCTCGTATGTCCGAGTGGACGTAGCGAGTGTTGAACGGCTTGAACAGTCCTACCTTCGAATTGAAGACGCCGAAATGTGCCAGCGGTTCCACTATGAGGCTCCCGCCTTCGACTTTAAGTGTCAGTTGATCTATGACCGTGCAGGATTTGTGGTTGAGTACCCCGGTATCGCGCTCCGTGCCGGTTGATGCGGTGTCTTATACGTCGGAGGGGTAGAAGCTCCCGCGACCTATCCGGTGTTAGGGGGCAGCGTTTGCGCCATGGCCAAGGTTCTTCACGCCGAAAAGTCTCCACTGGCCTGGAACGCCCTTCAATTCGCGTTCGCCCCGATCCAAGAACTCCATGCCCGAGCCGACGACCTGGTCGGTCACCGTCCTCGTCACCAGCACCTCACCCGGGCCTGCCAGATCGCAGACCCGACTCGCAATGGTCACGGCCAGCCCTGCGATGTCGCTCCCGCGCAGCTCCACTTCGCCCGTGTGGACGCCGGCTCTCTCATCCAAGCCGAGGCCTCGGGCGCCCTTGACGATCTCGGCGGCGCAGCGCAGTCCCCGGCCCGTGCCGTCGAAGGTCGCAAGGAACCCGTCACCGATCGTCTTCACTTCTCGGCCACGGTGGCGAACGAGCAGGTCGCGCACCAGCGCCTCATGCTGGTCGGTCAGGCGCGACCACGCCCGGGGGCCGACCCGGGCCTGGTGCTCGGTCGAAGCCACGATGTCGGTGAAGATGACCGTGGCTGTGACCGCGTCGCCCTCTGCACCACTGCGGGTGCCCACGAAGAACTCTTCGATCTCGTCAACCAGGGCATCGGTGTCGCCCACGAAGAAGAGGTGATCCTCGCCTGGGAGCACGACGAACTTGGCTCCGGCGATGTGCTCGGCCAGGTAGCGAGCGGCCCCGAGGTGGATGAAGCGGTCTCCCTCACGATGAAGGACGAGGGTGCGACAAGAGATCGATGGCAGAAGCCCACGTCCGTCCCATTCGAGGCTCCGTCGTATGGTCTCGGCCTGGAGACTCGGACTGTAAGTCGACCGGCGGCCGCGTCCGTACAGCGACCGAAGGCGCTCGTCGGTCGCACGACTCGGCGCAGCTATGTCGAGCTCTCCCCCGGTGCCCCATGACCCCTCGATAAATGCGGTGACGTCATCCAGACGCTCACGGGGAAAACCCCACGGGTAGTCGTCTTCCCTCACATAGTGGGCGTAGGTGTCGATCAACACGAGGGCGTCCACCCGCTGGGGATGAGTGGCGGCGAAATGAATCGCGTATTGACCGTTGGTGCTAAATCCAACGAAAACGGCCCGCTCGGCGCCGGCGGCGTCCATCACGGCGAGGAGATCCGCGTCGGAGACCGCACCAGGAACGAACACGTCACGAGGATCGCCTTCGGACGCGCCGATGCCCCGCGCCTCCACGTTGAACATGCGACAGAAGGTTCCCAGCCGGGGCACCATGCTCCTGTAGGTGGGATCGTCCCAAAGAGCTTCTAACGGCATGGCGTTTTCCATCCAGACGAGATCAGGGGGCCCGCTCCCGGACACGTGGTAGGCGAGGGTCGTGCCATCGGCCGAGCGTGTGACAAGAGGCTTGGGGCGGTCTCTCACCGCCTCACAGTCTGCCCCGGGTGCCGTCCGGCCGCCGACGCCTCGCCAAGCCGGATGCCGAGCTGAGTTCCTCGGCACAGTTCCGGTGTTCTGGGTCACGATTGATCGCACCGGCGGCGCGCCATGGGGCCACTCGGGCGCTCCAGATCCGTCGATCTGCTCGCCTTCGAAAGGACTTCCGTATCCCGGACCACGGAACGGAGATGAAACAATCGGCGCCGTGGAGGCACTCCTCGATCTCGTAGACGCGGCGTGGGCCGAGATTCTTGGGT
>JBPYFR010000090.1:0-5221 GCA_051985685.1 Acidimicrobiales bacterium | reverse complement strand
ACCGCTACATCTTGCCTGTCGCCGTCGTCGGCGCGCACGAAACCGGGCGGCATACAGGACTGGGCCTTCGGCGTCCTGCCGTTGGTTAGGTTGAGGTCTGCTCCAAGTATCACGGGGTCAGCCTGGTTCTGCTTGCGTACCGCCGGTATCGCCGTGCCCATCAGGTAGCGGCATTGGCTGATCGCGACGATCGGGCTCGTGTTGGATAGATGGGTGGTGCACGCGTAGAAATGGGCGATCGCGTGCACGCAGAGCCAGACCCGCTTTTCGGTGTCGGCCGGGTCCTGGGCCGGATAGTGCCCACCGAAGGTGATGAATCCCCGATACGGCGCCCGAACACCGGCAAGCAGACCGATGCCGTACTGCTGCCCGTTGCGGCATCGAACAGGGTCATCGCGGCGCGGCTCCGGGGTCGCTTGAAATGCCCGGGTCACGACGTTGCCGCGCTCGGCGTCGGACAGTGCCCGCTCCAGCACCGAGACGTCATCGCCGCAGACCTCGTTGAGCGTGACGATGTCGGGTCGCTGCGCGTGTATAACTGCGACAGCCTCGGCCACCGACCGGCCCGTATAGCAACCGGCGATGCCGCTATCACACAGGTTCATCTGCAGCACGCGGAGCGACGTTAACCCGCTGCTCGACGCGGCCCCGCAGGCTGCCAACGCGACGGCCGAGGCGAGGGAGCAGCCACCGGCTACCGACCGCCAAAACCCGCGGCGCGACCGACCCACCATGCAGCTACCTCCGCCTCTGCAACCGCAGAGTAACCACGCCCCCTGCAGCGTCACGAGCCGGAAATCTGAGAAGACCTGCTCAATCCGGTGAATCCGCGATGGCCGTGATGGCCGTGATGGCGTGCGATCGTGCCGGCGGTCGCGATCGTCGTGCCGGCCCTGACGTTGCCCGTCACCGTGCCGTTCTTGTCGATCGTGACGCCGCCCAGAGCGGAGCGCACGTCGCGGCGACCCTGGCGGAGCCGACTGCGACGAGGCCATTGCTGAACAGGCTGGCCTCGCTTCCTGGTTGGCGGAGCCGTACGGCCCGACGCTGGAGTCGAAGCTGTCGACGAGCGTTCCCTCGCCGGTCAGCGACACCGAGTCGAGGCCGATCACGCCCGGACGCGAATCACGGTGACCAGCGCGGACTCCGAAGTCGTCACACCGGAGGCGGTTGCGGTGACCGTGACACGCACGTGTCCAGGCTTGCGTACGGTCAGGACTCCCGCCGAGGTGACACTCGCTCCGGCGGTGTTGGTGTCCATCGGGGCGATCTGATAGCTGTACGTCGCCCCGGTGGCGGCCGGTACCAAGCTCGCGGACAGCTGGATCCCCGGGGACGGCGGGTCGAGCGCCACGGTGGTGTCGCCGAAGTCGATTCGCGACGTGTGGGTGTTCGGGAACTTCGTGCCGGTGGCGTCGGGCGGGCCGGAGGTGACCACGACCGGGAACGCGGTCGACTTGGTCTCGCCGTCGGCCGTGGCGGTGGCCGTGATCAGCGCCGCACCGGTGGAAACAGGGGCGACGGCGCCCGTGGCGTCAACCGTCGCGACAGACGGATCGGACGAGGTGTACTTCACCGCGAGCGCGTGATCGGTCAGATCCCAGAACGACATGTCGTGCTTGGTCACCGAGAGCTGAGCATTGATCCGGTTGTCCGGAGTGTCGAGGCTCAGCTCGGTGCCATCCGGCTGGGCCGAGACCACGTCGACGCCGGCCGTGCGCCGCCCGGCCACCGTCAGGGTCACAGGCTTCAGGTCCGCGTCCGCCGAGCTCGAACCGGCCATGATGGTCCAGTTGCCCGTCGGGAAGATCTTCCTGTGGTGCACGTCGTCCCAGAACCACAGGTCACCGGCCCCGATGGTCACCTGCACGGTCTGCGGGGTCCCGGCAATCAGCCCGCTCTTGACGAAGCCCTTCAGCTGCTTGAGCGGCCGATCGTCCCCGTTGGCACCTGTGGGCGCCTTGGCATAGACCTCGACGACGGCCTTGCCCGGGTGGCTGGGATCCTGGTTGGAGACCGGCACCGAGACCGTCACCGACTGGTTCGGGGTGATCCTCGCAGAGGACAGCGTCGGTGTGCCGTAGACGAAGTGCGAGTAGGACAGGCCCTGCCCGAACACATAGTCGGGTGCTGCGCAGTTGGGACCGACCTGGTAGTAGAGGTAGGTGCGACCGCACCTGGCTCCTTCCGCCTTGGTCATCCGGTAGTCCTCGACCGCGCGGTCCGGAGCGGCGGCCGGCCCGAGCTGTGCGTCCACGTTCGAGTACCACGTCAGCGGCAGCTTGCCCGAGAAGTTGGCGACCGCCGTGCGCCCGTCCTCGAGCGTCACGGTGTCGTTGTAGAGCAACTCCGCCATCGCTTCGCCCTGGTACATGCCGTCGAACGAGGACCAGACGATCGCGCCGACCTCCGGCAGGTTCTTGAACTGGCTCACGTCGACCATCGTCTTGCCTTGGATCCACACAACGATCTTCTTGTGATACTTGGCCGCGAGCGGGGCGATCGAGTTCTTGATCAACTCGGCCTGCATGCGGGGCAGGGCCACCGTCGTGCGGTCCGTGCCCTCACCGCCGTCGCTGGTCGTGTGGCCGACGACGACCACGATGTTGTCGGCCTGAGAGATCCGATACTCGGCCGTCGCCGCGTCCTTCACCGGATCGCAGGGGTCGCTGGAGCACAGCGAGGTCGTGATCGCCGTGCCGTCGCTGTTGAGCACATCGGGGAAGGCTGCGAAGTGGTCCGACAGGAACGGCGTGGAAGAGCCCGCCGTCACGGCCGAAGGCGACGACCCGTTCCGCGTCGCCAGCGCCTGTTCGAATGTGGTTTTGGTCTGCGCGGGCCCGGAGTAGGAGCCGGCCTGGAACGTGTTGAGGCTGCTGACGTGCCCCAGCGCGACGGTCTGGCCCGTCCCGGCGCCCGCGAACGGAAGCGTCCCGTCGTTCTTCAACAGAACGGGAGCCTCGAGGGCGGACTGGTGGGCGACCGCACGATGGGCGGCCGAGGCCAGCTTGACGCTGGGGTCGCCGGACGAAGACAGCGTGTAGGAGTCGCTGTTGTACGGAACCGAGCCGACAGGGTCGAACTCGCCCGTCTGGAAGCGAGCGGTGAAGATGCGGACGAGGGCGATGTCGAGATCGGCCTCGGTGACCAGGCCCTGGTCCTGAGAGGCGGCCAGTCCGGTGGCCGAGGGGTAGTCGGAGCCCAAGCAGTCCTGATCGGTGCCCGCTTTGAGGGCCCAGGCGTCGCCTTGGGCCTTGTTGATCTGCGTCAGCCCGCCGAGCTGAGGGGGATGCCACGAGTGCCCTAGGGTGCCGGTCTGCCAGACGCGGGTGATCGCGTCGCAGTCTGAGACGACGTACCCGGTGAAGCCGAAGGACCGGCGCAGCAGGGTCTCCAGGGTGTACCGGCTCGAAGCGTTCGGCGTCCCCGGTGTGCCATTCGGGGTGGCGTTGTCGTCAGGGCTCCACAAGGTCGGGAAACTCGACGCCGAGGGGTAATCGGTGGTGTAGTCCTCCTTGAGGCCGATGGCGTTGTACGCGGACATCAACGATCGCGCCCCCGCCTTGCCCGCCGACATCGAGAAGGGCACGGTGAAGTATTCGAGCAGCGAGCGCTCGGTGACGTTCGACGTGCCGAAGTTGCGGTTCGCCTCGGAGTTGTTCGCCAGATAGTGCTTCGGAGTGGCGATCGCCTCGACGTAAGGGTCCTGGCCTGTGGCAGCCGTGTCGGGCCGCGGTGACGCGTTGTTCTGCAGCCCCTTGACGAATGCCCCGGCCACCTCGCCGGTCAGGACGGGATCCTCCGAGTAGGACTCGTCCGCGCGCCCCCACCGGGGATCCCGGTTGAGGTTCTGGTTGGGCGAGAAATAGTTCAGGCCCCAGCACGCACCACCGGTGGGGTTCGGGTTGGCCACGCCCGGCGGACACGACGTGTTGTAGGTATCGCGGCCCTCGTCGGCGATGCCGCCGGCGATCGTCTTGACGAGAGGGGCGTCCCACATCGACGCGATCGCAGTGCTCTGGGGGTACTGCGTGTAGTTGCTGTTCCCCGGAAGGGTCGGAAAGTAGATCCCGTGATTCGCCTCACTCCAGTAGCCATACGACTTCACGCCGAGGCGAGGAATCGCTGATGGCTTCGGAGCCCAGGTCGCGTGGGGCTGCATGGCCCTGAACTGGTCGAGCTTCTCTTCCAACGTCATGCGGGAGACCAGGTCGGCCGCACGGACGTTGAACGGCAGCGACGTGTCCAGATACGCCGGCGGCTTGTCGACGGCCGCCGCCCGCGGCGTCGAACCGACCACACCAGCGCAGACCAGCGGTACCAGCAGCGCCCCGCCGGCCAACCAAACTTGCGCCGCGCGCCGCGAGAGCACTCGCGCGCCGCGTGTTATCGACTTCACTTCGCCGCTCCTTCGTTTTGGCGCCGTCCGCCGTGAGGTCAGCCCGACGCCAAGGGTCCCTGGATACGAGACACAGCCAACCCGGCAGGCGTCCCTTGGCATACTGTTTTTGTCGTTTCTGAAGGTATACCCGGAATCGGCTCCTGATGGAAGACCCATTCCGGTCAACAACGCGCAGAAATGACCAACGCGGCCCACCCCAAACCGCGCAAGCGCGGGCGCGATCGATGCTCCATCAGTCAAAAGAGCATTCGGCCCACGGCCGGCCGGTTGCCCGGAGGCTCGTAGGCCGTTGAGGCGCAGAGTTCAGTTACTGGGTCGAGGAAGTCGCAGCAGAGGACGACGCCAGCGGCGGGCCGGGCGGCGAAGCGCGACGCCCACCTAGGCGAGGCGAGCCGATGTGGAACGCGCGCTGGGAACAGCTCACCCCGCTCGCGGCCTGTCATAGATCCACGTCCGCCGGTCGCCGAGCCAGCTCGTCGAGCTCGTGCCCGACACAAAATCCCTGACAGTCCGGCACTGAGCCGCACACGGGCAGGCGCCGCCCCGGCGCGCTATGCCTTATCCGTGGTGATCGCCAGCTTGCCTGCTGCCCCGACGGTTGCATCAGCGCGACGCTTACTGCTTGTTGTGAGGAGGCCCACCGAGTGGAGCCCGCCGATCATGGGGCTCGACTGGCTCTACCCCCGCATTTACTGGGGTAGAGCCACGTGGAGGTGGCGGGAATCGAACCCGCGTCCTCCGTCGCCTCAACAGGGCTTCTCCGGGCGCAGTGTGCGTCGCCCCTACTCGGCCCTACCGGTCATGCACACAAGCCGGTAC
>JBPYFR010000089.1:0-2380 GCA_051985685.1 Acidimicrobiales bacterium | reverse complement strand
CGGCGGTGACGTCGCGGCGATCGGGTCGGTCCCCGAGGGCGCCCCTCCGATGGCCATGTGGAACACCTACATCTGGGTCCGCAGCGCCGAGGAGACGGCGACGAAGGCCCGCGAGGCCGGCGGTGGGGTGGTCACCGAGCCCTTCGACGTCATGGACGCGGGCCGGATGGCGGTTCTCTCCGACCCCGAGGGCGCCGTCTTTTCGGTGTGGCAGCCAAAGGCCCACAAAGGTGCGAAAGTCGTGAACGAGCACGGTGCGCTCAACTTCAACGGCCTGGCGACCCGGAACCCCGAAGGCGCAAAGGCGTTCTACGGTGCAGTCTTCGGGTGGAAGACGTTGCCCTTGCCCGGCGATGTCACCATGTGGACGCTTCCCGGTTACGGCGATCACCTCGAGGAGCGCACCCCGGGGTTGCGCGCGCAGATGGCGGAGATGGGTGGGCCCGAAGGGTTCATTGATGTCGTTGCCGCGCTGAACCCGATCACGGAAGATGACTCCAACACGCCAGCCCAGTGGACCGTCACCTTCGGAGCCACCAATGCCGACGCCACGGCGAAGAAGGCGCAGCAGCTCGGGGGCGAGATCGTTGCCGGACCATTCGATGCCCCCTGGACCAGGATGGTGGTGATCAAGGACCCGCAAGGGGCTACGTTCATCGCGAGCCAGTTCGTCCCCCAGAACTAGGGGCTCCGACGACGCCCTGTCCACGAGTAGCGTCTTGTCGCCCGCGGACAGTCGGCCGGAGTCGTTGCGGGATGCTGCCGAACGCCGATTTGTATCGCTCGTCCACATCACGGGGGGCCGGTCACCGTTCAACCGTGCGACGCGCTCGGCGGTCCGCCGCGAATCCCTTTTCGAACTTCGGACTCGGTCGTGCGGCGGAAGTCAGAACACGTATGGGATCAACATCTTTGTGGATCGCTTGTATTGCGGGTATGAGTTGGGGAAGCTCTCGGCCATGAAGCGTTCTTCCATGAGGGCGCTGTAGACGAAATATGCTCCGATCAACGCCACCGCGACCAGCCAGTAGAGGCTGACGGCGATGGTCGTACCGATCATGGCCAGAATGATGCCCGAGTAGATGGGGTGACGAATGATGCGGTACGGGCCGGACATCACAAGTTCTGGGTCGGCCTTTTGTGACATCGGCATTCCCCAGTTCCGGCCGAGATAGATCCTGGCCCACACCGCCAGCGCCAATCCCGAAAAGAAGACGGCAAGACCAATCGCTTGAAGCCAAGGATCGTTCGTGGCCACGTGGCCCTTGAGTGCCTTGACCCGCACCAAGAGGAGCACGACGAGAATGATGCCGACTCGGTCCGCGGCAAATCGGGTCCACCGCGTTTCTCCTGCTTTGACACCGGTGGAGACGGCCAACCAGTAGATCCAGAAGGCGACCCAGGACACGACGATGATGATGTCGACCAGATGCATTGGTTCTTCTTGCTCGAGGGGTTGTCTCAACGGACGGTCGGAGCCGGAGCACGCCGTCACAGAACAGTCATGCTGCTGACTCCAAGGTGAGCCTACGCGCGCGCCTGGGGATTCAGGGGGCGGTCGGACGCCCCTCGAGGAGGAGGCGACAGGATTGACCGTGGGCTCTCCACAGCGGTCACCTGCACGTGAGCAACGTCGCGCCGGCTCACGGTCGCTCGGCTACACAATGGGTGACTGCACGCACCGAGTAGGAGGGTCAGTCGATGAACAATTCGCTCACGGTCCGAGGCTTGGATCACCTCGTGATCAACTCCCAAGACGTCGAAAGGTCGCTCTCCTTCTACTGCGACACGCTCGGACTACACGCCGAACGGGTCGAGGAATGGCGCCGCAAAGAGATCCTCTTCCCGTCCGTCCGGATCGACCCTTCGACGATCATCGACATCCTCCCTGGGCCGCGGACTGGCGAAAACATGAACCACTTCTGCCTGACTGTCGACCGCACTGATTTCGATGCTCTCAAAGAGGACGGCCAACTCAGGGTCGTGGACGGTCCCGACATTCGCTACGGCGCCAAAGGCAATGGTGTGTCTCTCTATATCTGCGACCCCGACGACAACATCGTCGAGTTGCGGTACTACGAATGACCGGTGTCGGTTCCATGGGGTTCCCACCGGCTGCCGCGCGCGCCCTCTGGCGGAGTCCACTGTGCACGCCGACGGGTCTCCGCCGTGCGGGGTGTCAAGAGCCCGGTAGCCTGGACGAGCCTGAGGCATCGACCATGTCGTCAGCGCCACCCGGAGGTCTTGCGTAGTGGAGGACCGGTGCAGCACCGTGCTCTACCTAGAACTGGGCGACGCGACGCCAGACGACTGCGAAGCCCGGGCCCGTCAGCTCGGGCAGGTTCGGGGCGCGGACCGCGTCACCTGGTGGGAGAATTGC
>JBPYFR010000088.1:0-2459 GCA_051985685.1 Acidimicrobiales bacterium | reverse complement strand
GCCCGCGACGTGGTGGCGCACGTGGTCGCGGGCCATCGAGGTGTTGTTGCCGGCGTCAGGGGTGGGGAGTCGACGCCCCTGGGCGCCGACGAGGACCCGAAGAAGGCCTGGGAGGAAGCCTCTCGGGCGATCGATGAAATCACCGGAGACCCGGAGGCGATCGCCAAAGAGATCGACGGGCCGACCGGCAAGATGCCGGCGGGCGAGATCATCGGCCGATTTGTGACCATGGATACGCTCGTGCACACCTGGGACCTGGCGCGCACCGTAGGTGCGGACGAGCGACTCGATGAGGACTCCGTCCAGCGCGCCTATGAGGCCCTCAAGCCGATGGACGAGATGATCCGCCAACGGAACGTCTTCGGGCCCAAGTTGGATCCACCCCCGGGAGCGGATCTCCAGACGGAATTCCTCTACTTCCTTGGCCGTCGGGCGTAGGGGCACCGCGCTCGATGGGTACGTCCCGCCGCGATCACTGGGGCTCCGGTTCGGCCGCGCGTTCGCTTCGACGTTGACCGGCGCAACGTGGTGTCATCGAGCCGGATGGGTTTTTGATTCTCTGAGGGACCGTCTCCTTGCCTCCCCGATCTTCAAGTCGGAGTTCTCCCGGACCACGAAGCATGTGTGCGAGTGGGCGTCCACGCGTTGGCTGCACGACATTGGAGCCCTGGCTCTCGCTCGGTAGGCTGGGCGGCGAACAGGACGCGATGGACAGCGACGTCGATCTCCTCTACCGACAGCACCTCACTGCCTCCGACCTCCACCTTGTCGGTGACCGGGCGTCCGGCCCGCTGGACACGGCCCTTGGGAGTGCGGACTTGGAGGCCTTGGTGTTCTCGGGCCAGGGAGACGACCAGCCGCTGATCGGAGCTTCGCCCTTCCTCACCTTCGCCATCGCCGTCCACCGCACCGCGGAGCGCCTGCAGACCACGAGTTTCGTCGAAGAGCGTTGGACGTCCCGGCAGCGGTTGCCCATGTTCGACGTGGAGACCTTGCGTCAGCTGCTGGCGGAGCCGCAGCGGCGGTACTTCCTTGTTGAGCTGCTGGCCTCGTACACCCACGTGGTCAGCGGGGCGACATGGCAGCGAACCCGCCGGGGGTGGCGACGCCGGCGTTTCAGCGAGCTCGACCTGTCCAAGCTGGCCGAGCTCCTCGACGCCGTGGAGCCAGCCGAGCGCCCCGGCATCTATCGTCGGCTCGGGGACCTGGCACTGTTCCTCACCGGGGTCTTCCCCGACCACTCAGCCCTCTTGGACGTCGGCCCCGTTGCGCTTTCCCGCCTGGCGCGTCTGTCGCGGCTCCAAGGTTCGCCCACGGACGGCTTCGACGGGCTCGAGCTTTTGGAGGAACTCGGCCGGCGGTTCTACGGATTGGCGGTGCGCTCTGCCCGATCCCACGGTGCCCCGCTTACGGCCGGGCTCACGGTGGTGGGCGAAATCGCCGAGAGCTTCCGCACCGCCCGACGTACCCTCAACGTGGTCACAGACTGGTACCTGTTCCCCCTCCGGGAGCGCTGGTTCGGGCTCGGGGGCCAGTAATTGTCGAGCCATCCTGAGTGTCGCGGTGGGGGTCGCCTACTGCGGTGCTAGGTCGACCACTTGGCACGACGAGCAACCGACTCGTCCGACTCGACAGCGAGCACCTGATTCCGATTCTCGAGCTCCATCGCGGCAACCAGGTCCGCCGCATCCGTATTCACCTGCAGTGCACGTTTGGTCATCCGGACCGCCAGGGGCGACAGGTCGGCAATCTGCGTCGCAAGCTCGAGCGCGCCTTCGATCAAGACGTCGGGCTCGACGAGCTGGCTCACCAACCCACGCCGGTCCGCCTCCTCGGCCGACACCGTGCGCCCCGACATCATCCAGTCCGCGGCCACGCTCGTTCCGACAATCCTCGGCAGGTGGTAACTCATCCCCATCTCGCCGCCGGACAGACCGAGGAGGATGGCGGCGTTGCCGAACGACGCCGCCGTCGAGCACAGGCGGATGTCGGCTGCCAGGCAGAGGGCGAACCCGCCTCCGACGCATGGGCCGTTGACAGCTGCGATCACCGCTTGAGGCAGCGTCCTCATCGTCAGCGGCAAAGCTGCCATGCGCTCTTGGAAGCGAAGGCGGTCCGTGGCCGATGCGCCCGGGCCCGGGACACCCCGGCCAAAGTCCCGCACGTCGAGGCCGGAACAGAAACCCCTACCCGCACCGGTGAGCACGACGGCCCGGGTCTCCGAATCGTCGGCGAGGCGCGCGCAGACCGCCTCAATCTCTCGCACCATCGCCTGGTTGATTGCGTTGAGACGGTCGGGTCGATTCAGGCGCACGAGGACCACGCCCGGCCCGCCCGGCTCGACGACAACAGTCTCGGCCATGTCAGACCCGTTCGAGGATCGTCGCCGTTCCCATGCCCCCACCGGTGCACATGGTCACCAGACCAGCGGTGAGATCGCGCCGTTCCAGCTCGTCGAG
>JBPYFR010000087.1:0-13586 GCA_051985685.1 Acidimicrobiales bacterium | reverse complement strand
GAGCAGCTGGCGATCCGCGACGCCGTGCGGCGCTTCGTGGACGAAGAGATCGCACCGAACGTCGAGGAGCTCGAGCACGGCGACACCCCGCCCTACGAGGTGATCCGCAAGCTGTACCGGACCTTCGGGCTCGACTCCCTGGCGCGGGACTCCTTCAAGCAGGCGCTCGAGCGCCGGACCGCGGAGACCGGCGCCGGCCCGGATCGTCGCGAGGAGCGGTCCGAAGGGGGAGGTAACGCCGCTCTGACGCTGATCCCCATCATCGAGCTGTGCCACTACTGCCCAGGCATCGTGACCGCCCTCGGGGTCACGACCGGGCTGGCCGGCGGAACGATCATGAAGAGCGGCACGCCGGCCCAAATGGAGCGCTGGGGCCTCGATCTCCTCACGCTCGACAAGATTGGCGCCTGGGCCATCACCGAGCCGAACTCGGGGTCCGACGCACTCGGCGGCATGAAGTCGACCGCCGTACGCGATGGCGACGAGTATGTGCTCAACGGGAACAAGACCTTCATCACGAACGGTCCGTACGCCGACACCATCGTCTTCTACGCCAAGCTCGACGACGGAAGCGGGACTCCGCTGCGCCAGCGCCCCGTGCTGACGTTCGTCCTCGATTCGGGGATGCCCGGACTCGAGCAGTCGAAGCCCTTCCGCAAGATGGGCCTGCACTCCTCGCCCACCGGTGAGCTGTTCCTGACCGACGTGGGTGCCGGAAAGGATCGTCTGCTCGGCGAGACGGAGGGCACACCGGGCGGGAGCGAGGGGCGTGAGAGCGCGAAGGGAAACTTCGTCACCGAGCGGGCCGGCGTTGCGGCCATGTCGCTCGGCCTCATTGAGGAGTGCCTGAAGCTCTCGGTCCAGTACGCCAAGGACCGGCTGCTGTGGGAGCGGCCCATCGCGGAGTTTCAGCTCATCCAGTTGAAGCTGGCCAAGATGGAGATCGCCCGCCTCAACGTGGAGAACCTGGTCTTCCGGCACATCGAGATGACGGCGGCCGGCAAGAGCCTGACGCTCGCCGAGGCGTCGGCAATGAAGCTCTACTCCGCGCAGGCCGCGTCCGAGGTCGCCATGGAAGCGGTGCAGCTCTTCGGAGGCAACGGCTACATGTCCGAGTTCAGAGTCGAGCAGCTGGCCCGCGACGCTAAGGTCTTCCAGATCTACGCCGGCACCGACGAGATCCAGGTGACCCACATCGCACGGGACCTGCTCGGGCGCTGAGGTGACCGACCTCTTCGGCGCCGCCCCGGCGGACGCCGTCTACGACGAGATGGTCGACCTGCGACGAGCGCTCCACCGCAGGCCGGAGCTGGCCTTCGCCGAGCGAAACACGACGCGGCTCATCCGCAACCTCATGGCCGGCCTCGGGATAGAGGAGGACATCCGCGTGACCGAGACCGGCGGGATCTTCGCGATGGAGGGAGGACGACCCGGACGGAGCGTCATCTTGCGAGCCGACATCGACGCGCTTCCGGTGCAGGAGGACACGGCGCGGGCTGTCCACTCCGACGTGAAGGACGTGATGCACGCCTGTGGGCACGACGTGCACACCGCCGCGCTGCTCGGCGCCGCCGCGCTGCTCGCGTCACGGCGCGAGGACCTTGCGGGGCGCTACGTGTTCCTGTTCCAGCCGGCAGAGGAGGCGCTCTGCGGGGCGAAGGCGATGATCGACGGCGGCGCGCTCGGAGTGATGGAGGCGGCGCGTCTGGTCGGGTTCCACGTCACCTCTCAGCTGCCCACAGGCATGGCGGCTTTGCGGAACGGGGTAGCGATGTCAGAGGCCCACTCACTGCGCATCACGCTGTCGGGTCCGGGCGGGCACGGTGCGATGCTGACGGCACAGGGAGACGTCATCCGGGCGGCTGCCGATCTGGTGAGTCGGCTCGCCGCAGTTGCGGACGGGCTCTCCTACGAGGGATCCAATTGTGTCTGCAGTGCGGGCACACTGCGCGGGGGCACGGCGGACAACGTCGTACCCACTTCGGCGACGATCACAGGCACGCTCCGGACGTTTACCCCCGTGCAGCGCGACGAGGCGATCGCCCGCCTTCGCGCGCTGTGCGCCTCTGTCGGTGAGAACATGGGCGTGGCGGTGAAGCTGTCGTTGCCCGAGCACACGCCCGCCGTGACCAACGACCGGGTCGCCACCGAACTCGTGGAGGCCGAGGCCCGGGCGGTCCTGGGCGACGAAAAGGTTCACCGCATACCGCCGACCCAGCCCAGTGACGACGTCAGCGAGTTCCTCAATCACCTGCCGGGGTGCTACTTCTTCGTGGGCGGCGCGGCGGCGGACGGTTCCAGCGGGATGCACCACAGCCCCACCTTCTCGGTCGAGGACGAGTCGCTGCGTCTCGGGGCATCCATCATGGTCAGGAGCGCAGTGGCGCTGGCTGCCCCCTGAGTCACGCCGCCGGGCGTCGTCCCCGACTAGATTCGCCGGGCCCAGGGGGCGACCTCCGTAGGTCAGGCCGGACCAGTACGTTGACGCCCCGTGAAATGGGCCGCTGCGGCCACCTCCCTCTTCAGCGTTGCGCTTCTCGCCACCGCGTGCAGCGGTGCCTCACCCTCCGAGTCCGCCGCGCACGCGCACGCGCACGCGCCACGCACCGCGAGGGTCCCGCCGACGTCACCAACGACGACCACGTCGTCGAGCACGACCACCACTACCACCACGACGACGACCACGACGTTGCCTCCACTGCACCCGCTTCCTGCGCCGGCGGCAATCGGTCCGACAGCCTGGACGCCGGCAGGGCGGACTGTGCAAGGCATCCCCGCCGTCTACGAGACCCAGTTGGCCCCAGCGGGAGGTGGGCAGCCCGTCGGGATCGCCTGGATGGACACCAATCTGCTCGCCGCGCAGCTCTACTCGGGGTCCTCGAGCCCGGGCGGCGGCCCCTACCAATTCACCGCCCCGGTCGAGCCCGCACAGGCGGTGACGTTGGTGGCCGCGTTCAACGGCGGCTTCCTCATGAAGGACGCCCGCGGCGGCTATTACACGGAGGGTAAGACGATCGACCCGCTCGTCGCCGGGGCCGCCTCCCTGGTCACCTACGCGGACGGGTCGGTCACGGTCGGAGCCTGGGGTACGGACGTGTCCATGGCGCCGAACGTCACCGGTGTGCGGCAGAACCTGGTTCTGCTCGTGGCCGGCGGGCAGCCCACTCCCCAGGCCCTGAGCCCCGATTGGCAGTCGTGGGGGAACACGTGCGGGCCGACGTCCTGCTCCGGCCCCGGCATTGAGAACCAGTGGCGCTCCGGGGTCGGGGTCACGGCGAACGGCGCCCTCCTGTATGCGGCCGGTCCCGGCCTGGCTCCGGCACAGCTGGCTCAGGTCATGGCTCAGGCCGGCGCGGCGCGGGCCATGGAGCTCGACATCAACCCCAGCTGGCCGGTGCTCGCGACCTACGCCCCCACTCCACCAAACGGGCCCGCCGCACCGGCGAACGGGAGCAGCCTGCAGCCGAGCAGCGTGCAGGGACCGGGCACCTTCTTCAACCCGGCCTGGGCCCGCGACTTCGTCACGATGTCGGTGCGAGCGGCAGGCTGAGCACCCGATCGGCCACAATGGGCCGGTGAACCCCTCTGAGCTGTTCTCCATCGCCGGGAAAACGGCCCTGGTCACGGGGGGCACCCGCGGCATCGGGAAGATGATTGCCGCGGGGTTCGTCGACGGGGGCGCCACGGTGTTCGTCTCATCCCGCAAGGCGGACGCCTGCGAGGAGACGGCCGCCGAGCTCTCGAAGAAAGGCACCTGCGTCGGAATCCCGGCCGACCTGTCCACAGAGGCCGAGTGCCGGCGGCTGGCCGATGAGATGGCAGCGCGGCTCGAGCGACTCGACATCCTCGTCAACAACGCAGGCGCGACGTGGGGCACACCGCTGGCGGAATTCGACGAGGCGGCCTTCGAACGCGTGCTCTCGTTGAACGTCAAGGGCGTCTTCCACCTGACCAAGTTCCTCGTCCCGTTGCTCGAGGCTGCGGGCTCCCAGGAGGAGCCCGCCCGGGTCATCAACATTGGCTCCATAGACGGGATCAGCGTGCCGGTGCTCGAGACCTACTCCTACTCCGCCTCCAAAGCGGCGGTGCACCAGCTGACCCGTCACCTCGCCAAGCGGCTCGCACCCACCATCACCGTGAACGCGATCGCACCCGGACCGTTCCCGTCGAAGATGATGGCCGCCACCCTCGAGGCCTTCGGGGAGCAGATCGCAGCCAGTGCACCCCTCAAGCGCATCGGCCGGCCCGACGACATGGCGGGCGCTGCGATCTATCTGTCCTCGAGAGCCGGCGCCTACCTGACCGGGGCGGTGATCCCGGTCGACGGCGGGATCGCGACCACGCGCTAGAGGGAAACGACGCGACAGACCACGCGCAAGACGGAAAGGAGTCCACCGTGCTGCTGCTCCACGAAGTGCACCGGGTCGCCGGGGCGAAAGAGGACGAGTTCGAGTCCGCCTACCGGGACGTGCTTCTCCCCGCCCTAGCAGGAATGGACGGGTGCCGGCTCCTGTGGTTTCTGCGCCTCGCGCATGGGAGCGGCCCCGCGTACACCTTGGTGACGATCACCGGCTGCCGTGACGCGGCCGCGTGGGCGGAGCTGACGGAGCGGATCCGCAAGGGTGACCTCACCGAATGGGCGGCCGAGGTCGACGCGATGCGGCACGCCTGCGAGGCCAAGATCATCACGCCGGTGCCGTGGTCGCCGCTGCAAGAGATCGACCTGTCCGAGGTCCCCACCACGGGAACCTCGCACGAGGTGAGCCTCTTCATGGAGGACACCGCGTGGCCCTTCCCGGGCGGACTGGCGGCGTACTTGGCCAAGGCCGGAACGCTCTACGACACCACGCTGCGGGAGCAACGCAAGGAAGGTCGCGGCATCCTCGAGCTCGAGGCGGCCTTCCAACCGCTGTACGGGTCGCATCGCATCAACGAGGTGGTGCTGTGGCAGCGGGTCGTGAACCACAAGGCGCTGCTCTATCTGCTGGCTAACGACCTTCCCCCGGCAGCGACGGCGCCCGGAACCTGGATGCACGACGCGCTCAGCGTGCGCGACCGTTGGGAGAGCCGGCTCCTGCGCAGCGCGGCCTGGTCGCCGCTCTATTGACGGAGCGGCGGGAGGTCGCTGTCCGGGCCGCCTTGGCGGCAAACGCTACTCTGCGTGTGATCGGGAACATGCTCCCAACAACGACTGCGGGGGAGTGACATGATCGGAAGCATCTTTCTTCTCCAGCATGGCGGGTTGATCGCACTTCTATTCATCTTGTTGCCGCTCGTGCTTGCGATCTCCTGCACGGTGGATGTACTGCGGCAACCGGCACTGACGACCGGTGAAAAAACGGGTTGGGCAGCCGGTTTCCTGCTCGGTTGGTTGCTCTTCGAGATCGTCGGACTCGTTTTAGCTGTCGTCTATCTGATCGCGGTACGGCCCAAGCTGCGCCGATAGCCCGCCTCGCCGCGCCCGTGGGGCAGACGGGGTGCCGTGTGCACGCCGAGTCCGCCGGTGGCACCATGAACGACATGAGCGACAACGGCTTCGATCTCCACTCGACCTTCCTTCACCTCGGGCTCGGGGCGACGGCAACGCCGCTACCCGACTTCAGCTGGTCGCGCGAGTACCTCGATTCCTACACCGACCGCTTCGCAGACGACGGGAACGAGGGCCGGCTCGTGTGCGTCCTGCCCCAGGAGGCCACCTGGGACTCGTGGGAACGGCACCCGGCCGGTGAGGAGGTCGTCTTCGTCATCTCGGGCCGGATCGACCTGATCCAAGAGATCGACGGTCGTGAGCGCGTCATCGCGCTGGGACCCGGCGAGGTCGCGATCAACCCGCCCAACGTGTGGCACACGGCCCGCGTCCACGAGCCCGGGGAGGCGCTGTTCATCACGCCCGGGCGAGGAACGGAAGGGCGACCGGGCTAGGAGATGTTCCTGCTCTAGGTGCCGCGCACGGGCGCCAGGTCGTGTGGCCCCTGGGGCGGGTAGCCACCGGCCTCCCGGATGGCCCGGCCCCACGGGGTGAGCAAGTCGAGAAGCTCGTCGACGCCGTCTCCGAGCGAATCGACGATGACCACGCACGGCGCGTCCGTCGCCATCTCAACTGCTTCTCGGAGCGCGCGCCCCGCGTCGGTCAGCGCGCCGTTGGCCACCAGTCCGCGCGCGACCAAGCGAGCCTCTGCCGCATCCAGCTGCGCGTCGGACCAGGCGCGGGTACGGATGTAGGTCCGCATGGGCAGACCCCAGTACAGCTCGGTGAGAAGGCCGATCTCGGTCGCGTCCAGCCCGGCCGACGTCCACGCGGCCGTGTGGGCGTCGCCCCGATACTCACGCAGGGTGTCCGCCAGCCGCCACATGTCGCCCATCGGGTCGCCTGGTCGCCCGAGGCTCACCAGCCCGGCGAAGAGTGGCCGACCCTCGGGCCGCAGCGGTTCCACCGCCTGTGCGAGCAGCTCGGTCGCCCGGGCCAGCCCCTCCGGCTCCGGCCCCAGCACGCGGGTGAGCTGTCCCACCGCGCCGCGCGTGCGGGCGGCGCAGATCGTCGGCGCGTCGACCTTGCTCCAACCGAGCTCGACCGAGGGCACGACCGCCTCGGGGTTGAAGACAGCGAAGGCGGCGGCCACCACATGCCCGGGCACTTGCCCCATGACCGAGCCGCGGCTCGTGAAGTAGGCCGGGCCGTCGGGGAGCTGCACCCCTCCTCCAAGAGCGCCTGGACTGGGCGAAAACCCGAGCTCGGCGTACGCCTGGTGGCACTCGGGAGAGAAGTACACCTGGCCCGCCACGGGCTCGAGCGCCATGGCCAGCTGCCTCGTCTGTGTTCCGTGCGTCTCCGGCACGATCGTCACCATAGACGCACCGAAGTCCACACGGCAGCCGACGTTCCTGCAACGAATTTCTCTTGGACTCCCCTCGGCACCACTCCCAGTTGTCGACCAAGAGCAAAAGGTTCGCCGTTGTGATAGCGATGCCGCAGCGGAACGGTTGGGGGTAAGGAGGAAATCCATGGGGCGCACTAGGTCTTGCAGCCTGATGGGAACACGTTGGCGGCGTCGTGTCGTGGCCGCGTTGAGCGGGACGTCCGTCGCCGGGTTGGCTCTCATCTCTCTCAGCGCAGTGCCCGCAGCTGCGTCGGCTCCGTTTGCCACCAGGGGAGGCGGGCACCTACCGGCAGTGCCTGCGCCCAGCGCGAGTACCCGTGCTGCGCTACCGGCGGTCGCGCAGCCACAGTCCTTGTTCAATCAGGTCGCAACGTTCGGTAGCCCAGGTTCGGGCGCCGGCCAACTGCAGGGCCCCGAGGGGGTCGCCGTCGCACCCGCGAGCGGAAATCTCTACGTCGCCGACACCGGGAACGATCGCGTCGACGTGTTCAGCGCGACCGGAACCTTCATCGATGCCTTCGGTTGGGGGGTCGCCGACGGACAGCCGAGAGCCGAAGTCTGCACGGCCAGCTGCCAGGCGGGAATCGCGGGTTCCGGCCCGGGCCAGTTCTCGAGCCCGACCACCATCGCGATCGGTGCCACGGTGATACCTGCCGCGAGCAAGGTGTACGTCGGGGACGCGGGGAACAACGCGGTCGAGAAGTTCGATGCCGACGGCGCTTTCATCGCGACGATCGACGGGACCTCGACGCCTCAGGGCCATTTTCAATTCCTCGTCGGGGTGGCCGCGGACCAGAACGGCGACCTGTGGACCGCCGACGGCTCCACCAACAACGTCGACGAGTTCGACGCGCACGGCGCGTTCGTGCGCCAGTGGACCGACACCCACGGTTCGCCGAGCGCTATTGCCGTCGACTCCGGGCACAATTCGGTGTACTTGACGTTGTCCTTCCCCTCTGCGTGCACGTTCTGCTCCGGTGACGTCATTGAGCGCTGGACGTTGACCGGGACTCCCGCAGGGGAAATAGAACGGCCGCTCTTCTACGGATCAGAGGGATTCGGTGGGCCATCGTCGTCCGCCCTCGCCGTCGATCCCAGCACCGGGAACCTCTACGTCGATCACAACCTCGATCCCATGAGCGACGTCCGCGTCTACGACCCAACCAGCGTCCAGGTCGATCAACTGCTGATCGGTCCGACGACCGCCAACTCCCAGGGCCTCGCCTTCGCCTCGCTCCCAGGCGGCTCGGCCAAGCCGGGCCAACACGATATGTACGTGTCCGACGCCTCCAACAACGACGTCACGGTCTACGCGCCAAAGGGCACGCCTGGCGCGCCGCTCGTGACGTATGAGTCGGCCACCCCGAGCGGCAAGACCACGGCGACCCTGGCCGCGGGGGTGGTCCCCGCCGGCAACGACGCGACCTGTCAGTTCCAATACGTCGATTCCGCGAACTTCAACACCAGCGGTTACAACGCAGCGACGACCGTGCCCTGCTCGCCCGGTGACCTCGGTTCCAGCTTCACCTATCGGGTGGCCACCGCAAGCATCAACGGACTCGCGACAGGGACCGAGTACCACTTCCGGGTGGTCGCAACCAGCTCGGCCGGGACCACGACAGGGGCCGACGAGGAGTTCCAGGCCGGCCCAGGTGCCTGGGCGTCGTTCTTCCGCTGTCCGGTCGACGACCCGGCCATGCTCGCCACGCAAGGGTTCGACAACTCGACCGGAACCGGCTCTCTCGGGTTCTGCGTGTCGTCGAACTCGACCCACGGCAGCATCTCGATCGGGAACCTCACCACGACGACCGGGAACACCAACCTGCAGCTCGGGCTCGTAAGCCAAGACGGGCTCGGGGGCCCCTCCACGGTGGTCCCGGCAGCGGCCGGGTCGTTAGTCGCCGATCCGGTCCAGCTCTCGACCCCGGTTGGGCCGGTCACGGCGGTCACCGAGTCCGCGGGCGCGCCGTCGAACTTCTGCCTCTTCTGTGGAATCGCGGCTGACCAGCCGATCGTCACGATCCCGGTCAAGATCCAGCTGAAGAACTCGACGCTCGGGCCCAACTGCTTCATCGGCACCGACCAGAACCCGATCCTGCTCAACCCGCAGAACAACGACTTGTCGAACGCGAAGAGTGCGGGGGGGTTCTTCAGCTTCGACTCGAACGGGGTCCCAGACGTCGCCGGCCCCGACGGTGCAATCTTGGTCACCGGACTGGTCCAGGGGGACGACACGTTCGCGGTACCCGGAGCAAGCGGTTGCGGGCAGAACGGTTCGCTCGACTCGGTGGTCGACGCCACTGCCGGGGTGCCGTCGCCTTCGGGCAGCAACCACCTCGTGCTCGACGACGGCTCGTCGGGCGTGGCCTTCCCGGAGAACGGCGAGGGAGGCCAGGCCTTCGCGAACGACTGGCACGCGGCGTTCGGCGGATAACCCGTGTGCCCCTCTCCGAGTGAGGGGCCGGTACGGGATGACAGGACTGGCCGCGCGCCGGGTGTGTTAGGCCGCGGCGGTGAAGCGAAGGGGGAAATGCTCGATCGAGCGGAGCGACGGGGTGTACACGAGCGTGTGCCCGGGCTCGACCTCGTAGTCGGGGATACGGCGGTGCCACTCTCGGAGCGCCACGCGGAGCTCCATGCGGGCCAGGTGTGAGCCCAGACAGCGGTGGATGCCCCCGCCGAAGGCGATGTGGCGGTTCACCTCGCGGTCGAACCGGACCTGCTCGGCTTCGGGAAACTCGGCCTCGTCGGTGTTGGCGGCGCCGATCAGGACCATGACTTGGTCGCCCTTGTGCACCGGGCACCCGCCGAGCTCAGCGTCGTCCAGGGCCACCCGGGCGATGCCCATGACCGGCGTCTCCCAGCGCAGGAGCTCTTCGATCGCGTTCGGGATCAACCCCGGGTCGTCGACGATCTGCCGACGCTGCTCGGGATGCTGGGCCAAGTACGCCGTCATGCAGTCGAGCGTGGCCGTGACCGTGTCGAGCCCCGCGATGAGGAAGAGGAAGCAGATGTCGAGGATGTCGTTGCGGGTGAGACGATCCCCGTCGACGTCGGCGTCGAGGAAGAGGGAGAGAAGATCGTCCTTGCGTTCGACCTCGCGCTGGTCCAGGACCTCGTTGAAGTAGTCGTAGATGGAGTCCGCTGTCTTCTGCTGATACTCGTTGACCGCCTTGGAACCGTACGGCTTGCCGGTCACGACGTTGGGCCGGATGATCCCGTCCTTCATGGTGAGGAAGCGGTCGAGCTCATCGAGCGGCAGACCGAGCAGGGTCAGGAAGACCTGCGAGGGGAACGGGATGGAGAACTGCGTGGCGAAGTCGACCTCGCCCTTGTCGATGAACTGGTCGATGAGGTGGTTGACGAGCTGGGAGACCTCACCCTCCATGGCCTGCATCTTGCGGGGGGCGAAGATCGGGTCGAGCAACTTGCGGAACTTCTTGTGCTCCGGCGGGTCGATCTGGAGCGGGATCAGCGGCCGCTTGTTATGGAGATCGACGGCGTCCATGTTCGACGAGAAAACCTCGGGATGGCGCAGGGCCTCGTCGACGTCCCCCTTGCGCGTCAGGACGACAGCGGGGCCTGTCGGCAGATCCATCCTGAGCACCGGGGTGTCCTCACGCATGAGCTTGAACACCGGCTGCGGGTTGCGCGCCATCTCAGGATCCATGCTGGAGAACGGGTCCTGTACGTAACCGGTGGTCTCGGTGTCCTCCATGGCCTCTCCTCTGGTCAGGCGTCTGCGATTTGCAGGATGCGGTTGACTGACTGGACGAGCGTGTGCTCGTCCGATTCGGGAATGATCCAGCTCGATGCGAACAGCCGCACGATGACGTCGGCCAGCTGTTCCCGGTCGAGGTCCCCCCGCTTCACCGCCGGGACCTCGTCGAGCGCGTCCCCGAGGCGCAGGACGAGCTCGCTGCGGAGCGCGGGGAGATGGTCCAACAGGTAGCTGAGCACGAAGCCGGGTTCCGACTCGAAGAGCGAACGGGCCGAGTGCGACCGGATGAACTCGAACGCGTAGCCCAAGAACGCGCTGATGCGCTGCTCGGGCTCGGTGACCGCAGCCAGCACCGCGTCGGCGCCGTCGCTGAACCGTCGCTCGTCGTAGTCGGCAGCCGCGGCGAGGACGCGCTCCTTGCTCGGGAAGTAGCGGTAGAGCGTCCCGCGCGACACGCCGGCCGCCTCGCTGATCTCCTGCATGCCCAGCCGCCGGACCCCACGCCGGCCGATGAGGCCGAGCGCCGCCGTGAGGATGCGCTCTTCGGTGGGGCCGAAGGAACGGTCCGAGGGCTCGTCTGGCCCAGGCCATACCTCTTGCTGCGGCAGTGTCACAGTCACATGGGACATATTAGACACTTTCTGTGCCTTTTGTCTCCCGAAGGCCGTTGCCGCTGGCCGTGGCGCTCAGGCCGCCCTCTTCTTGACCCTCCACCGCCTCACGGCCGGCACGACGAACAGGACGACCAGGACCACGAGGCCGAACACGGTGAGGGCCTGGCCCAGGTCGTCCGCGAACGAACGCCCGTAGGTCAGGGTGACGTCGTGGCTCGTGGGCACGACCACCATGAGGTTCGGCGTGACCCGGTAGGGCCCGTTCGCACCACTGGCGTGCCAGTTAGGGAAATAGGACACCTTCACCAGGACCGGTGTACCGGTGCGCGACACATGGAAGCTGACGGTGGAGTTCGTCTGACGTATCGACGTGACGCGTGTCGAGGGAACCGGTTTGACCGCGGGCCGGATGTCATCGACCGGCGTCCGGGGCCACGACGCCGGGCCAGATTGGGCCAGCTCCACATTCCAGAGGGACGGATCGCCGTACCAATTCAGCGACGGTCCCCCGTGATAGGGCGGACCCAGCCAGCTCGCAGGCGACGCGTTGACGCCCGACAAGACGGCGGGCTCGTTGCGCAGCGGCGTCACGAGCGCCGAATTGCGAACGACGTAGATCTCCCAGGTCGTGTGCACCACGGTGCCGTTGTCCTCCCAGGCCCACGGACCGGTCTGCGCCACGAGTTGGAGCGACGGATCGGCCGCCGCCTCCTGCTCGACCGCCGGGGTTTCCGCGATGAAGTACTTCACACCGAGCAGTTGGAGGTGCTGCACGCCGAGCGAAACGTCCAGTGGTCCGTAGGGGAGCCCGACTTCCGGCTGGGACGGGCCCTGCGACAACTCGGCTTGATTGATGAAGTGGTAGGGCGTGGTGGCCGACGACTCGAAGAGGAGTCCCTCCATGGAGTCGACGCAGCCGTTGGTCCAATAAGGAAGCAGCATGAGCGCCTCTGGCGTGCCGAAGCGGTTCTCGGTGTCGCTGTACTCCCACATCGCACGACCGCAGCCGTACTTCTTGGTCACGCCCTGCATGGTCCGGATGATGGAGCGGTACTCGGGGTACGACGCAGACCCCCCATAGACATGCCCTTCGTACCCCGCATAGTTGTCGGCGGACCAGTTCGTCACCTGGTTGGCCCCCAGCGTCACCGGTAACGCCGACGCCGGCACGAAGAAAGGCGGCACCACGACGGCCATGGTCGCGAGCAGGCCGGCGACGGCTCCCCCCATTGCGGCCGGGGCCCAGAGCGGGGACCGACCGGGCGCCGAGGCATGACGCGCGGACAACCGCGAGCCGGCGAGGACCGGCTCCTCCCTATTCCTCGCGTACATCCCGCGCCCCCATTCCGCGACCGCGATGCAGAGCGTCCCGAACGCCCAGGCCGCCATGAGGTAGACGGAGATGAACCAGAGAGGGAGGAGGCGGACGTTGTAAAGGCTGCCTTGCGGATCGAAGACCAAGGCGAGCGCCGAGAAGAGCCCGAGCGCGGTCACGGTGATCCCGAAGCGGCTGCGAACGACGACCGTTGCGATCACCCCGAGGCCCGCGAGGACGAGCGCCCACGCGTCCGCCTCGGGGAAGAACAGAGACCAGAAGGTGTTGAGGTTCTGGTAGTCCATGGACGTGGCGTAGGCCCGGTCGAGCGCGAACGGCACCACCCACCAGCTGGAGAGCAGGAGGCCGACGCCGACGGTCGAGCCGGCCCACCACAGGGTGCGGCTGCGGGGCACGGGTTCCTCGGTCAGTGTGGCCTGGCTCCAGAAGCCGTTCCCGTCGTCGATGCGCCATCGCCGCGGGAGCAGCTCGAGCGCGGTGAGGACCACCGCACCGCCCAGCGCGTAAAGACCCGGCACGATGTGGGACAGGATGCAGACTGCCAGCGCGACGGCGGCCCACCCTCGGTGGCGCCCCTCTCGGACGGCGCGGGCGAACAGCCCGAGGAACAAGAGGGCGATGGCGAGGCTGAACGAGAACGCGTACTCCCCGGCCAGCGTCGAGAACAGGTTGCCGCCGTAAATCGTGTACGTGTAGTCGAAGAGGAACGGCAGCGTGGCGAGTGCCAGGAGGGTGGGGATGGGAGGGCGCAGCCGGAACAAGCGGCCACACGCCCAGGCGGTGATCGGAAGCAGGACCGAACCGAGGACCGTTCCCAGCTTGAAGGCGACGTCGTAGGGGATGACCCAGCCCCCGATGGCAATGAAGACGTCAGGCAGCGTGAAGTAGAACGTGTAGAGAGGGAAGCCGTCGTACCAGCCCGGATCCCAACCGGTGACCTGACCATGGGTGAGGAGGCTTTGGAGGTACTTCGGCATCGCGATGTGCGCGCCCGTGTCCCCACCCGTCGTGGTGGTGTTGCTGAACAGCAAGCTCGG
>JBPYFR010000086.1:0-4486 GCA_051985685.1 Acidimicrobiales bacterium | reverse complement strand
CGTTGGCGACGTGCGGAATGGGCGTAGCGGTGGTTCTTGCTGTTGTAAGCGTCGGAAGCCGTGGCCTCGCGGTCGTCGCCGGCGAACTCGTCGCGATGGCCGCGGTGATTTGGCTCGCTGTCCGTCGGATCGGAGGCTTCACCGGAGACGTGCTTGGCGCGGGTGGGGTCATCTCCGAAACCGTCGGCCTCCTCGTGCTGGTGGCGAAGTGACGCGGAGGCGGATTCCCCGACCTTTGGCTGCCGCGGCCGCTGTCTGCCTGGACCGGCTCGTCCGGGAGCCGCCGACGCGGGTGCATCCGGTCGCCCTCTTCGGTCTGGTCATGACCGGGTTGGAGCGACGCATTCACCGTGACGGCAAAGGTGCCGGAGTCGTCCACGCGCTTGTCGGAGCCACCCTGGGGTTCGGCGTCGGAACCGCCCTTGGGTCGACGACGTTGGCGACGACGTCGGCGCTGGCGGGACGCGCCCTCGCGAACACGGCGGGAGAGGTGGAACGTTCGCTCCAGGAGGACGACCTGGAACACGCCCGAGAGCTGCTACCTGCGCTCGTTGGGCGCGACCCCAAGGGACTTGAAGCAGACGAGATCACGCGGGCGGTGATCGAGTCGGTGGCAGAAAACACTGTCGACGCGGTCGTCGCACCTGCTCTATGGGGCGCCCTTGGCGGCGCACCGGGAGCGCTCGGCTATCGGGCCGTGAACACGCTCGACTCGATGGTGGGCCATCGATCACCCCGATACGCGAACTATGGCTGGGCCAGCGCACGCCTCGACGACGTCCTGGCCTGGGTGCCTGCTCGTGTCACGGCCGCGTTGGTTGCACTCGTTCGTCCTCGTTCGGCATGGTCCGTCTGGTGGGCGGTACGGACACAGGCCCCGGCGCACCCCTCCCCAAACGCCGGCGTGGCAGAGGCGGCCTTTGCTGCAGCGCTGGGCGTCCGGCTCGGCGGATGGAACCGCTATGGCGACCGCATAGAGGAGAGAGCGCCGTTGGGGCGGGGAGGCCGACCGTCCCAACAGGACATTTCCGCCGCAGTGCGCCTCTCCCGTGACGTGAGCCTCGCACTCGCTGCTGGTTTGGCGGGAGTCGGTTTCGTTTGCTGGTGGTTGCGCTGATGAAGATCCCGCCCCCTGGCGCCCACGGAGGTGACGGCCGAGCCATTGCCCGGGCTCTGGGACTCGACCCAGACTGCATCTTGGATCTGTCGCAGTCCCTCAACCCGCTGGCGCCGGATCCGCACCCTGTGGTGGGCGGACACCTCGCAGCGCTGAGCCGGTATCCAGACCCCACGGAGGCGACCGAGGCCCTGGCGGCGACGATCGGCGTCGACGTTGACCGGCTCTTGTTGACCAATGGGGGCTCGGAGGCCATCTCGCTCGTCGCGGCCGAGCTCGGTGGTCGCGTCGATGAGCCAGACTTCAGCCTGTACCCGCGCGATGTCGGTCCGCTCTGGCGCTCCAATCCCCACTGTCCTAGCGGACTGCTGGCCCAGGACGGCCAGAGAGCCGACGTCTGGGACGAGGCGTTTTACCCCCTGGCGACAGGACGTTGGACGAGAGGTGACGGCAGTGCGGTCGTGGGATCGCTCACCAAGCTGCTTGGCTGTCCGGGCCTGCGTCTCGGCTACGTGCTGGCGGATCCCGCTCTGATCAGACGCTGCCAGGTCCGTCAACCGGAATGGTCCGTGGGCGCGCTCGGATGTGCCGCCCTGCCTGAACTGCTCGAGCTCGTCGACCTCCCGGCGTGGTTCGTCGGGGTCGCTGAGCTTCGCCGTGAACTCACAGAGCTCTTGACAGCGTTCGAGCTGAACGTGCGCCGTTCCGATTCCAACTGGGTCCTTGTCGACAGGGCTGGGCTACGCGAGGAACTGGCTCCGCATGGGGTCGTTGTGCGCGACTGCGCCAGCTTTGGCATGCCGGACGTAACTCGAATCGCGGTGCCCTCGTCAGAAGACCTCGAACGCTTGGCCAAGGCACTCGAGGCGGCTGCCCTCCAACGCGAGGGCCTGTGGTCCCAGTCGGAGCCCGTTAGATGAGTTGGCAACGACCAGTTCCGCTCGTCGGAGACACTTCCGCTGCCAAGACAAGACGGGAATCGCCGCGCGCCTGGTCCTTTGGCGAGCGCGAGCGGGACGTGTTCTATGCCGCGGTACAGAGCCGAAGGGACATTCGGCGCTTCCGGCCCGACGACCTCGACCCCGACGTGCTCGAGCGGATCCTCTCGGCCGCTCACGCAGCGCCCTCGGTGGGCCATTCCCAGCCCTGGCGGTTCGTGGTCATCCAAGATGCTGCGACTCGTGACAAGGCCGCGCTGATGGCTGACCGGGAGTGGCACCGCCAGGCCGCCGGTTTCGACGATCGTCCCGGCCGCCTCATGCTCGACTTACAATTGCATGGGATACGCGAGGCGCCGGTGGGCGTGGTCGTGTGCTGCGATCGGCGCACCGACGCCAGAGGAGTTCTTGGGCGCGCCACATACGTGGACGCGGACCTGTGGTCGTGCGCTTGTGCCATCGAAAATCTATGGCTGGCCTCTCGCGTCGAGGGGGTTGGTGTCGGCTGGGTGACGCTATTCCGTCCGGAGGAGCTCGCGTCCCTCATCGGGCTCCCGCCCGGGATCGAGACGCTTGGGTGGCTCTGTCTCGGCTGGCCCGACGAGCGCCCACCTGAGCCCGGCCTCGAGCGGGCCGGCTGGTCGAAGCGCCAGCCCCTGTCGGATGTCGTGCTCATGGAGCGGTGGCACGACGATCATTCCCTTCCCCCGGCGTCATTCCTCCATGCACCCGACCCCTCGTCGGTGGTGGGGACGCGTGACGAAGCAGACCTGCTTCTCACCCCACCGGGATCGCTGGGAGCGCTCGACCGCGCCGTGGACCGACTTGTGTCGCTCGGACTTAGAGCTGACTCGCCGGTCACTGCGGTCATCGCCGCGGCTGCGCACCCGGTGACGAGGCACGGCGTCTCCACATATGACGACTCCGTAACGCGCGAGGTGCTCGAGGCCACGGTGGCCGGAGAATCGATCGGCGCAGTGTCGGCCCGGCTCGTCGGCGCACAGGTCGTGGCCGTGGATGCAGGGGTTCCCGGGAAACCCGTCGCGGGCTCCATCGTGTGCCGCCCGGCGGACGGGCGAGGTGACCTGGTCTCAGCGGACGCAATGACCACCGGTGACACCAAAAGGCTCGTCGACGAGGGACGGAGGTTCGGGTGCACCCTCGAGGGGCGCATTGTGACGCTTGGGGAGGTCGGGATTGGCAACACGACTGTTGCCGCGGCCTTGGTTTCCTATCAGCTGGGCCTCCCGGTGGGCGACACCGTCGGCCTTGGTGCGGGCGGCGATTCGGCGACATTGGCCCGCAAGCGTGCCTCGGTCGACGCCGCGCTCGCTCGCGTGAGGTCTGCCGACGCCGATCTCACCGATCCCGTCGCCGTGCTGGCTGCCCTGGGTGGCCCTGAGATCGCCTACCTCACCGGCGTCACCCTGGGCGCGGTCGCAGCCGGGTCGCTCGTGGTGCTCGATGGCCTGGTCACGGGCACGGCGGCGCTGGCCGCCGTCGCAATGGAACCCGCCGTGGCCGCGCATCTCGTCGCGGGGCAAGAGAGCCGCGAGCAGGCACACCGTGCTGTCAACGTGCATCTCGGGCTTGAACCGCTTCTCTCCTTGCGACTGCGATCAGGAGAGGGAGTAGGTGCCTCGTTGGCGGTGCAGCTGCTGCGTACGGCCGCTGCCCTTCGCAATCAGGCCGGACGAGTGTTCGCCTCGCCCCCAGAATCGGAGGTCGAAGGCCGGCGCGACGGACCTTGACGGCTTAACCAAAACCGAACGGACGTGCCGACCCGGTTTCCTGACGCTCGTGTCAGGTTCCGCTACCCTGGGGATATGGCACTGCCCAGGATCATCAGCGTTGACGACCACGTCGTAGAGCCACCTCACGTGTGGCAGACATGGCTCCCGGAGAAGTGGCGGGAGCGCGGTCCCAGGGTCGAACGCAAGAGGTGGGGAGGGTTCAAGCACCTCTCAGGTGCCAAATACGACATGGTTGAAGACCCCGAGGGCGAGTGGGGCGATGCCTGGTACTACGACGACGAGTTGATCTACGTCCACAAGAAGTTCGTCGCCATCCCCGAAGCGGCCGTCACCGAGGACGACAAGGGCGAGCTGACCCTCGATCGCCCGCAGATGACCATGACGGCGATCACGTATGACGACATGCGCAAAGGCTGCTGGGATCGCGACGAGCGCGTCAAAGATCTCGCCATCAACTACACCGACGGTTCACTCCCGTTCCCGACTTTCCCCCGTTTCTGCGGCCAGACGTTCTACGAGGGGAAGGACAGGGAACTCGGCCTCGCCTGCGTGAAAGCGAACAACGACTGGATGATCGAGGAATGGTGCGCCCCCTCAGGCGGTGTGAACATCCCACTCTGCATCATTCCGCTGTGGGACGCCCACCTGGCCGCCGAGGAGACCAAGCGCAACGCAGA
>JBPYFR010000085.1:0-22275 GCA_051985685.1 Acidimicrobiales bacterium | reverse complement strand
GTAGGCGTTGGGCCAGGTGGCGATCTCATCATGGATGTGCGCCATGCGAGCGGCCCGCTCGACCTCGGCGTCGTCGAGGGAACGGAAGAACCGGATGTTGTCGGCGACGGTGCCCTGCAGCATGCGCGGCTCCTGTGGCACATACGCAAACGCCCGCGTCCAGTCCTCGAGCACGTACGAGCTTGCCGGCTCCCCGTGCACAAGGTAGTCACCCGAATCGGGCTTGCGCAGACCGAGCAGGACCTGCACCAGGGTGGATTTCCCCGCTCCGGACGGCCCGACGACCCCAATCGATTCTCGATCCGAGACCTGAAAGCTGACCTCACGAAGCGCGAGCTCCCCCCGGCCATAGGAGTACGACACCTTGTCGAAGACAATGGGTGACGCCGACGGAAGCTTCCGCTCTCCTCGTACGACGGAGGCAGCCAGGTACCGCTGCTCGGCTTGCTTCACCTGCTCGATAAAAGGTCGGCACTGGTTCATGAAGTACTGGTTTCCTTGTGCCTGCTGCCCGTAGGACGAGGCCCGCACCAGCAAGAGCACGACGGCTCCGAGGGCGCTGATGTGCGTCGCCCCGATGACATAGAGGAGACCGAGCCCAGCGACAAGGAGTGTCATGATCACGAGCTGAAAGCCTCGACCAGCGATCTGACCGAGGAACTGCACGACGAACCAGCGGTCGCGAATGACTCCGACACGCTGTTGAAGCTCACCTTCTTGTGCTCTGGTCACGCCGAAGACCTGGGCCTCTTCCGTCAGGTTGACCGCATTTTCGACGCTCGCTGCGTACTCGACCTGTGATTCTGAGAGAACCTGGGAGTGACGACGGCCGGTGGTGCTGAGTGGGCGCATCAAGATCCACAGCGCTGACGCCGCTCCCAAAACGACGAGGGCCGGGACCAGGCCGACGACGAGCGCCGAACCGAGGAGAATGACCAACATGATGCCCGCTGAGATCAACTGCGTCGCCTGTATCACCCCTTGTGAGGCCTGCAGCACCTGGCTGGTCGTGAGCTCTTGGTAGGTGCCCTGGAGGTCGCGGGACCGCACCGACCATGATGCTCCCGTGAACGCGGCGAAAAGGCGGTTCCGCAGTCCCGCTTGGAGGTCGGCACTCATGCGTGAAGGAAGAGAGGAGAGCGGCCATTGCAGAGCGAGACGCACGACCGAAACGATGACACCAACCACGATCAATGTGCCGACGTGAGTATGAATGTGGAGTGGCCCAAGATTCAGGGACACCGCATGGGCACGATTGACAAGAGCAGTCGCGATCTGGGCGATCAGGGCCAGCACGATCGCTTCGCAGAAGCCAGCGGCCACGGAGGCAAGGGTCAGGAGCGACACCATCCAGGGGTAGTCGCCGATGAAAGGCCAAAGACCCTTCCAAACGGATTCTCCGCTCACGCTGATTCGACCGAAGCCCCGGTGTTGCCGGTCGTCCGAACGGTTCGCAGCGTGGAATCGCCTGGTCATGCTCATGAGCTTGTATGTCTTAGCCTGCGCCATGGCCCGAGGCGAGTCGGGCCCACCCTGGTCACAGGTCCATCAGGGTGACGGTACGGGCATTCGTTCCCGCAGACGACGATCACCGTACTTGCCACCCCCAAACGACGACACGAAGAAGCTCATCCACAAGGCCCTTCGGTGGAGCGGAAGACGGGATTCGAACCCGCGACCCTCACCTTGGCAAGGTGATGCGCTACCGCTGCGCCACTTCCGCTTGGGGGCACCACTTTATCGCGCCGGCAGGCCGGGAAGCGGGCCGCCGGTGCCCCTCATTGCAGCAGGTGTGAGATCCGGGCGCGCCTCCTGCACCAGGGCTCCCCGCTAATGTCCCGGTCGTGCGCCAGGACGAAACCACCGAGGTCCTGCGCAGTTCTTTCGGCGCCGTCGCCGGCGAGTACGACCGTTTGCGGCCCGGGCCTTCGCCCGAGGCACTCGAGTGGTTGCTCCCATCGAGCGCAACCGCCGTCCTGGAGTTCGGCGCCGGGACGGGCGTCCTCACCCGTCTTCTCAAAGAGCGCGTGCCCCACGTCATCGCGATCGAGCCCGACGACCGTATGCGGGCCCTCCTCTCCCGTACGCCCGGTATCGAGGTGCTCGCCGGCCGGGCCGAGGATCTCCCCGCGTCTGACGCCAGCTGCGATGCCGTGCTGGCCGCGTCCGCGTGGCACTGGGTCGACGAGCAGCGGGCGGTCCCGGAGGTGGCACGCGTGCTTCGTCCAGGCGGCCGGCTCGCGCTCGTCTGGAGTGGCCCCGACCGCTCGGTCGATTGGATGCGATCGCTGTGGGCCGGCGGTCTCGACCTTCCGCCAGAGGAACAGACCGTCGTCGATCGCCAGCGGCGGCGTCGACACATGGTGAACGTCGACCTGGACGGCGAGAGCCCCTTCGAGGCGCCCGAGACGATGCTCTTCAGGTGGACGCGGTCGATGACCAAAGCGGATCTCGTTGCGTTGGCCACGACTTACAGCTCGGTGATCACCATGGACGAGATCGCCCGAGGAGACCACCTCCGAGCGATGGAGGCCTATCTCGATGAGCTGAAGTGGTGCGCAGGCAGGGACGTCGTTGAGGTGCCGATGCGCTCGTATTGCTGGCGTGCGGCGAAACGCTGATCGCCGAGACAGCCACCAGTCCCTAGACGCGAACTACCGGCCCACCGAGCGGGCCGGTAGCTCATCCCTGGGGAACTCTGGGATTCAGTGCGTGACGACCGTTGCCGGCCGCGGCTGGTGAACCAAGAGCTCATCGGTCTCGTTCACCCGCCGTGCGTGCACGAATCCGAAGAGTGCGGGCTCGGGCGGCCACTGCCTGAGAATCGTCATCGAACCGCAAGACAACTCGTCTCACGCACCTACGTCGCTCTACGCCCGTCCCAAGGTCTAGGGCACAGGCTGTGCCGCTCCACCCGAACGGGTGGGCGCTTCACGACAGACGAAAGGTATGCATCCCCATGCGATTCCGCTTGCGCACCGTGCTCGCGACCGGCGCACTGACCTCCGGCCTGGTCGCCGGCGGCGCCCTGGTCGCGGGCGCGGCCTCGACGCCGAGCACCGGCACGGGCTCGGGCACCGGCTCCTCGACGACGACCCAGTCGTCGAGCGGTGGTTCGAGCACGACCAACCCCAACTCTGGCTCCACCAGAAATTGTCCGAACATGGGTTCCGGTCCGACCGGCCATGGCAGCCCCTCGCCGGGAAACGGCGGACCGATGCCGCCCGCGGCAGCGAGCCCCGGCGCCGGGTCGTAATCTCAGCACCTCACCCCACGTGGTAGGCGAGCGCAGGTCGGATCCGTCCCGGCCTGCGCCGCCAACCACGGAGCCAGCCGCCACCGCAGCGCCCCGGATCGTTCAGGCCGTCGCCCCCCGTGCGTCGAGGGCGCACGCCACCAGTTCGCCGATCGTGTCGTCGATGTGCAGCGCGAGCTCTTGGAGCTCGGGCAGCAGGCGGCGGCAGGCCAGCAGCCCGAAGTGCACCCGGTCGAGATACGAGAACACCGTCACGTTCAGGCCGATCCCCTCTGCGAGCGGCCCCACCGGGAGCATCTCCACCACCCGGCTACCCGCACAGAACAAGGAGACGTCTGGGACGCGCACGCTCGAGACGGTCACGTTGAACGGGGGCCGCACCTTGTCGAAGAGCCGCGTCCCTGCCATGACGCGCGCCAGCCGGGAGACGAAAGCCGGGAGAGCCACCTGGGCCAGGTCGCCCACGAACCGGGCCCGGTGGACCATCTCCTGCTCCTTGGCCACCCGCGAGGACTCGGAAATCGCATCGAGCCGCGCCACGGGGTCCTCGACGTCGGTGGCCAGCGAGACGAGCATGCCCGAGATCTGGTTGCCCAGCTGCTCACCCTCGCCCTCCGGACGCGTCGACACCGGGACCATCGCCACGAGCGACTGCTCCGCTCCCTCGCCGCGCGCCGCCAACATCCGCCGCAGGCCGCCCGAGACCCCGGCCAGGATCACGTCGTTCACCGTGCACTCGAACACGTGGCGGACGAACTTCAGGTCCTCGAGCGGGACGGCGAGGGACGCGTAGCGCTTACGGTTCGACACGGCGCCGTTGAACGAGGTGCGCGGCGCAGAGAAGAAGCCCGGTGGAGTTTGCTCGCCCCGACTGGCCAACTCTCGGTTGTGCTGGCCGAGGTCCGCCATGACGTCCCACCCCGCCTGGATCGTGCCCAGCGCGTCGCCCGGCTGACGCGCCAACGAGGACGCGGCCCGGAGCAGCATCTGCGCGTCGGACGGCAGCGGTGCCGGTTTCCAGTCCGGCGCCAGCGGGACGAGACGCGGCCGCGGGGTGAGGTCGAAGAAGGCCGCCAGCAGCGACGCACCGCTCACCCCGTCGAGGATGGCGTGGTGCACTTTGGCAATGAGCGCGGTGCGCTCCCCCTCCAACCCCTCGACGACGTACATCTCCCAGAGGGGGCGATCGGGGTCGAGCCGCCGGCTCATGACCGACGCGACGAACGCGTCGAGCTCGGCCGCACCGCCTGGTGAGGGCAGGCTGGCTCGCATGAAGTGGTCGTCGAGCTCGAAGTCCGGGTCGTCGACCCAGACCGGATGGTGCAGACCGAACGGCACCCGGACGGCCCGCTGCCGCAAGGGACCGACGAGGTGGATCCGCTGCTCCACCACCCTTCGGATCTGCGCGTAACGGGTGGAAGGAGAGAAGAGTGCGCGCGTGCCCTCCGGTGGGTCCAGCACGAGCGCCACCCCGACGTGCATCGGCGTGGTCGCGGTCTCGAGCGACAGGAAGGCCGCGTCCATGCCCTCGAGCGCTTGCATCACGGGCCCTTCTTACTTCCTCTCCGGCGCGGCGTCATGCACCCGTGTGCCCGAAGCCGCCGGCACCCCGCTCCGCCTCCCCGAGGCGGTCCAGCGACACGAGGTCGAACGCGACCTCTTCAATCCGGACGACGACGAGCTGGGCGATTCTGTCGCCCCGCACCACGGTGTACTCGTGCTCGGGGTCGTGGTTCACGAGCACCACCTGGAGCTCGCCCCGGTATCCCGAGTCGATCAGGCCCGGAGTGTTCAAGCAGGTGATGCCGTGGCGCAGCGCCAGGCCGCTCCGCGGGAGCACCATGCCCGCGTGCCCCGGTGGGATGGCCACGGCGACCCCCGTCGGGACGAGCGCCCGCCCGCCCCGCGCGGCCAAGACCGCGTCGATCCGGGCGGTGAGGTCGACCCCCGCGTCACCCGGTCGGGCGTATGACGGCACCGGGAGCTCGTCGTCGAGCCGATGCAGCGGGACGCGCAGCATCGCTGGAGGGTACCCGGTGCCGCCGGCTCTCTCCCTGCCCGCGGCCGATCGGCCGGTAGCATGCCGCCGATGCTGGCCTGGATCGATCTCGAGATGACGGGACTCGATCCAGCGCGTCACACCATCATTGAGATCGCCTCTCTCGTGACCGACGACGACCTGGTGGTCGTCGGAGAAGGACCGGATCTCGTCGTCCACGCGACACCCGAACAGCTGGCCGAGATGGACGAGTACGTGCTCGCCATGCACACGCGCTCCGGGCTGCTCGCCGCGATGGAGGCCTCGACGCTCACGTTGGCCGATGCCGGAGCCGAGACATTGGCCTTCCTGAAGAAGCACATCCCCGAACCGCAGACCGTGCCGCTCGCTGGCAACTCCATCGGGACGGACCGTCGCTTCCTCGCCGCGCTCCTGCCGGAGCTGGAGGACTATCTGCACTACCGCTCGGTCGACGTGTCGACCGTGAAGGAGCTGTGCCGGCGGTGGCGTCCCGAGGTCTACAAGGCGGCTCCGGACAAGAAGGGCAGCCACCGGGCCTTGGCGGACATCCGAGAGAGCGTCGGCGAGCTCGCCTACTACCGGGCGGCCGTGTTCGACGAGGCCCCGGGCGCGGAGCAGACGGACCGGACCGTCGAGACCGAGCCGACCCGACCGACCGAAGAGACCAGAGGCACCGGAGGAACCGAGGAGCGCGCATGACGACCACCGGGAAGGACACGCCATCCCTGTCCATCGCCGAAGCGAACGCACAGCTGACGGCGGCGGGCCAAATCTTCGAAATGGAGGAGCTCGATATCCGCGGCATCCCGACCCGAACCTGGAAGCACGCGCCGCCGTCGTTGCGCGCCGTGATGGACATGTCTCTCGCCCACGGCGACAACATCTTCCTCGTCTACGAGGACGAGCGCACGACCTTTGCGGAGCACTACCGGATCGCCTGCTCGCTCTCGCATCGACTGCATTCCACGTTCGGGGTCGAGCAGGGGGACCGGGTCGCCATCATCATGCGCAACCTGCCCGAGTGGGTCATGGCGTTCTGGGCGGCGACGCTGGCCGGTGCCATCGTGGTACCCCTCAACGCATGGTGGAGCGGTGAGGAGCTTCACTACGGGCTCGCGGACTCCGGCTCCAAGGTCGTCTTCGTCGACACCGAACGGGCCGAGCGCATCCGACCGTTTCTCGGAGGCCTGTCGAGCCTGACCACCATGGTGATCGCCGACGAGCACCGCTCCGAACCCGCCACTTCGCTCACGGCCTACGAGCCGCAGGGCGGCGCCGCGCCGGTGTCGGAGTGGCCCTTCCCACTCGCAGTGGGAGACGTGGACGAGGCCGCCTCGCCCCCCGACCTCACCATCGACCCGGAGGACGACGCCACCATCTTCTACACCTCGGGGACGACCGGCCGGCCCAAGGGTGCCGTGGGCACACACCGCAACATGTGCACCAACCTGATGAGCCTCTTCTTCCTCAACACCCGTGGTGCCTTGCGCTTCGGGTCGTCCGTGGTGCCGACCGACGACAGAACGCCGCCGGCCTTCCTCCTGTCCGTCCCTCTGTTCCACGCCACCGGGTGCCACTCGGTCATGGTCACCAATCTCGCTGCCGGCGGGAAGCTCGTCATGATGCACCACTTCGACCCGGAGCGAGCCCTCGAGCTCATTGAGCGGGAGCGGATAGGAACGTTCGGGGGCGTCCCTGCGATGGTGATGCAGGTCCTCGATTCCCCGAACTTCTCCAAGTTCGACACCTCGTCGGTCCGCGGCGTGTCCTACGGCGGTGCGCCTGCGCCGCCCGACCTCGTCCGGCGCATCCGCGAGGCCTGGCCCGTGGGCCAGCCGTCGAACGGCTACGGGTTGACCGAGACCTCGTCGGTGACCTCAATGAACTCGGGAGGCGACTATGTGGCCAAGCCCGAGAGCGTGGGACCGCCCGTGCCCATCTGTGACGTCGCGGTGCTACCCGAGGACTTCCGGGCGGAAGAACCCGACGCGACTGCGCCCCGCGGGCCCGACGTCCGAGGCGAGCTGTGGATCAAGGGCCCGAACGTCGTGCGCGGCTACTGGAACCGCCCCGAGGACACCGCCAAGACCTTCACCCGCGGGTGGCTCCACACCGGAGACGTGGCACGTCTCGACGACGACAACTTCATCTACATCGTGGACCGGGCCAAGGACATGATCATCCGCGGCGGCGAGAACGTGTACTCGGTGCAGGTGGAAGCCGCGCTCTTCGAGCACCCGGCCGTCGCCGACTGCGCCGTCATTGGTGTCCCCGAGCCCACGCTGGGCGAGGAAGTCGGCGCCGTGGTCGTCCTCCGTCCCGGCGCCAAGGTGACGGCGGATGAGCTCGCCATGCATGTGAAGTCCCGCCTGGCGGGCTTCATGGTGCCGACGCACATCTGGTTCCGCTCCGAGCCCTTGCCCCGCAACCCGCAGGGCAAGGTTCTCAAGCGCGCGTTGCGCGACGAGGTGGTGCCGCCGACCGCCTAGACGGCTAGAACCCCGGCGCCGATCTGGGCGGCCGTCCGGTGAGCCCGAGTAGCCGGTCCAGCAAGGGCGCGTCGTCGGCGACCGGGATCGCCGGTGGGAACACCCCGATGGCGCGCCACTGCTCGGCGTGGGGGCTCACCTCGTCCCAGATCCCTTGGACGAGGTCCGGGTGGAGTGCCGCGTCGATGCCGATCACCCTGGCGATGTCGTGGGCCCGCAGCGCCCGGAACTGGTTGATCTGCCAGAAGTACTCCCGCACGCTGTAGTCGCCGAAGGACAGGTGTGCGACGGCGTCGAGGTCGCTCACCTCGCCCGCGGCGGCGCAGGCCCGGTCGACGATGGCTTCGAAGCTCGCCACGGGGTCCTCGCCGAGAAGGTCGCCGTCGAACTTGTCCGCCCCCGCCTCTTCCATGGTCAGCCCGTCGAGGATGTCGGGCACCCAGGCGTCGTCGAAGGCGTGGTAGTTGACCAGAGCGCGAAAGGACGGTGGCTCGGAGCCGGCCCGGGTGACGAAATCGCTCGGCAGCGTCGTGTCCCACTGGTCGTCGGCGATGTCGGCCACGACGCGGGCCAGGGCCCAGTCGGCCAGCTCGAAGACCTCGGGTTCGTTCATCGTCACCTCCCCTCGTGATTCTCCCTCTGCCACCCTCCGCGGCGGATCGACGGGTCGGCTCAACCAGGCCTCAACCAGGCCTCAACCAGGCCATTGTCACCCCGCTCGTGAGCGGACGCGCACGAGCCGGCCCGAAGGCCGGCTCGTGTCCACGTGTCTGCCCGCTGCGCGCGGGCTCCTCGGAGCCCTCAGCGGTTGGGCTGGAGTCTCAGCGGTCGGGCTGAGGGGTCAGCCTGAGGTAGGGCTTGAGAGCCTTCCATCCCTTGGGGAAGCGTCCCTTGGCGTCCTCGTCGCTCACGGCCGGGGCGATGATGACGTCCTCGCCTTCGTTCCAGTTGACCGGGGTGGCCACGGAGTAGTCCGCCGTGAGCTGGAGCGAGTCGAGGACTCGGATGATCTCGTCCACGTTGCGGCCGGTCGAGGCCGGGTAGGTCAGGGTCAGCTTGACCTTCTTGTCCGGGCTGATGATGAACACCGAGCGCACGGTGAGGGTGTCGTTCGCGTTGGGGTGAATCATGTCGTAGAGATCCGACACCTGGCGGTCCTCGTCCCCGATGAGGGGAAACGAGAGCGCCGAGCCCTGAGTGTCCTCGATGTCGCCGGCCCAGCCCTTGTGGGATTCGACCGAGTCGACCGAGAGGCCGATCAACTTGGTGTTCCGCTTGTCGAACTCGTTCTTGGCCTTGGAGAACGCCCCGAGCTCGGTGGTGCAGACGGGGGTGAAGTCCTTCGGGTGGGAGAAGAGGATGCCCCAGCTGTCTCCCAGCCACTCGTGGAAGTTGATGGTGCCGTCCGTCGTGTCGGCGGTGAAGTCGGGGGCGGTGTCCCCGAGGCGTACTGCCATGTGTCCTCCTGATCTGGTGCCACGCGGGTCTGTGAGGGCTGTGACCTTACCGGCTGGTCGACCAATTGTCGACACGTTTGGTCATATTTTGCGCCAACGGGTGCGGCAACGCTGAAAGGATCTGCCACCAGGGAATCCATACGACCCTCCTGCCCGGGCCGTGCGAGAATGCTGCCATGAGCCCCGACCAGCCCCCTCGTGGCAACGGCGACACGGGCACCTACGTCCCGTACAAGACCGACACGCTCGTCGTCGAGCAAGACGGGCCGGTCACGGTTGTCACGATCAACCGCCCTGAGCGGCGCAATGCGGTGGACAGTCTCTGCGCCGAGCACCTGCGGGAAACCTTCCAGGTGTTCGACCAGGACGATTCCCGCTCTGTAGCCGTGCTCACGGGGGCGGGCGGGACCTTCTGTTCCGGTGCCGACCTCAAGGCGGTCACCGAGGGCGACCAGCGGCCCATCCCTGAGCTTGGCCCCGGGCCCATGGGCCCCAGCCGTCTCACCCTCTCCAAGCCGGTCGTCGCGGCGGTCGAGGGGTACGCGGTAGCCGGGGGTATCGAGCTCGCGCTGTGGTGTGACCTCCGGGTCGCCGCACACGACGCCGTGTTCGGAGTGTTCTGCCGACGATTCGGGGTGCCACTCTGCGACTTGGGCACGGTGCGGCTGCCGCGCATCATCGGCCACGGCCGCGCCCTCGACCTCATCCTGACCGGACGGGCCGTCGGCGCCCTCGAGGCGGAGACCATGGGACTGGTCAACCGCGTGACCGGAAAGGGCCAGGCCCTGGCCGTGGCCGTTGCGCTCGCGCATGAGCTCGCCGCCCTCCCCCAGGTCTGCCTCCGCTCCGACCGTATGAGCGCCCTGGAGCAGTGGGGGATGACCGAGGAGGACGCGGCCGTCAACGAGGCACGGCGAGGCCGCGACGTCATCAGGAGCGGCGAGACCCAAGCCGGCGCGACGAGGTTCGCGCAAGGCGCGGGCCGCGGTGGCACCGCGGTCGACTGACGCGGTGTCCGACCTCGAGGGCAGTCGGAGCCCGGCCATCGTCGCCGCCTTCGACTTCGACGGGACCCTCACCGACGGAGGGAGCGTGCTCCCGTTTCTGATCGGCCTGTGCGGGAGGTGGCCCGTCCTCAGCGCGGTGGCCCAGCTCTCGCCGGCACTCCTGCACGCCGGGATGGTCGGGGGCACGGCGGCCGACGAGGTCAAGGAGAAGCTCTTCGCCCGCCTGCTCGGCGGGCTCTCCGTCGACGAGGTCGACCGCCGTTCCCGGTCCTTCGCGGCCCGCCACCTTGAGCGTCATCTGCGCGACGACACCCGGAGCCGCTTGGAGTGGCACCGGCAGCAGGGGCACCACACGGTCATCGTCTCGGCGTCGCCCGAGTGCTACGTCGGCCCGGCGGGGGAGCTGCTGGGTGTCGACGGCGTCGTCGCCACGCGGCTCGCCCTCGGAGGCGGCGGGCTGCTCACCGGCGGCTACGAGGGCAAGAACTGCCGCGGCGCGGAGAAGTACGCCCGGCTCGTCGTCCACCTGCGCACCCGGGGTCTTCTGTCGACCAACGGCCGCGACCAGCCCGTCATCTGGGCCTATGGCAACAGCCGGGGCGACCTGCGCCTCCTCAACGCGGCGGACCACGGCGTCGACGCAGGCCGGCTCGGTCGCTTGGGCCGCCTGCGTCGGTTTCCGAAGCTGGCCGACGTCGCCGCGTCAGCCCGGGTGCACCGCGATGCCGACGGCAGTGCCTGAGTAGCTGCTGACGACCGTGGTCACGTCGCCCAAGTAGGACGCTTCCCAGAAAACACCGCGCACGCGCCTGCCATCGCGAAGCGGCGGACGGACCCGGCTCCGGCGCGCGCGTGCCTGGGCCCGGGCGGCACGGCGCGAGCCATGCGAGCGACGGTGCAAGTGGATCCGGGGGATGGCAGTCGAGGCGAGGGCGGTCGACGGCACCGGTACACTGCACGCCCGATGCGAGTCGACCAGGTCATTCCGTCGCTCGCCAGTCGCGACGCGATCGGAGTGCACACGCTGCACGTGCGTGACGGCCTGCGCGCCGTCGGGATCGAGTCCGACGTCTTCTACGGCAACTTCACCCCTGACGTGGAGCACGAGGGTCGGCGTGTGACGGAGCTCGGGCGGGTCGGCCGCGACCGGTGGCTGTTGTATCAAGCCTCGATCGGGAGCCCGGTGTTCGACATCGTGTCCGCGCGCCCCGAGCCGAAGCTCGTCAACTATCACAACATCACGCCCGCGGCGTTGCTGCGCGACTGGGAGCCGGACGTGGCCTACGAAGCGGCGCTCGGCCGCTCACAGCTCGGGCGCCTCGCACCGCAGAGCCGATTCGCGGTTGCGGACTCCGCGTTCAACGAGTCCGAGCTGCACGCGCTCGGTTACAACTCGACCGCGGTCGTGCCGCTGCTCATCGACATGCATTCGAAGAGCGACGAGCCGGATCCCGCGCTGGCAGCCCGAATGGCGCAGCGGCGGCGCCACGGAGGTGCCGACTTGGTCTACGTCGGGAAGATCTCACCCCACAAGGCGCCCCACGACCTCGTGAAGATGCTTGAGGTGCTGCGCCGGCTGTACGACCCCGCGGCGCGCCTGCACCTGGTCGGCTCGCCCCTCGGCGAGACGTACGAGCCGGCGCTTCGGGCCTTCATCGCCGAGGTCGGGCTCGCCGACGCCGTGTTGTTGCCCGGTTCCGTCAGCGGGGCCGAGCTAGAGGCGTATTTCCGTGCCGCGGACGTGTTCGTGACGGCCTCGGACCACGAAGGCTTCTGCGTCCCCCTGGCCGAGGCCATGGGTCATGGCGTCCCGATCGTCGCTTACGGCGTCACCGCGGTGCCCGAGACCGTGGGGGGCGCGGGGCTCGTGCTGCGCGACAAGTCGGCGCTGCCGTTCGCGGCGGCCGTGGCCCGGGTCCTCAGCGACGACCGGCTGCGCGAGACGCTCGCCGCCGCGGGCCGGCGCAGGGCGGACGACTTCGATCTCGCCGCATCGACCGCGCGCTTCGTGTCGCTGGTGGAGAAGGCACTCGACACTGCCTGAGCCGGCACGGCCATCGATCGAGTGGTGCCAATCCGATTGTTGGCATGCGGTAGGTCGGGAGGGGAGCCCGCTCTGGTCGCACGCTCAGGACCGCAGCGGCGCCACTAGGTCGACCGTGCGGTCCCCGGCCGTCCCGAGGTCCAACGATGCCACCTGACGCGCACCCGCCTGGACCAATCGTTCACGCCGGGACCGGTCGCCCAACACGGCGCCGACGGCCTCGGCGAGCTCATAGGGGTTCGTGGCATCGACGAGCACGCCCGCGTCACCGACGATCTCGGGGAGCGCGCCCGCCCGGTTGGCCACGACTGGGAGTTCCCTACACATGGCCTCGAGCGCCGGCACCCCGAAGCCCTCGTGCTGCGAGGACACGACGAGGACGTCGGAGCGGGCCATGGACGCCGCGACCTCCTCGTCGCTCACGGTGCCGCGGAAGGTCACCGCGCCGCGCAGGCCGAGCTCGTCGCTGTAGCGGCGCAGCGCGGCGGTGTAGCCCGGCACGACGGTCCGGCCCACCACCTCGAGCGTGGCGCCCGGGTCGTGGTGGGCCCGGGCGACAAGCAACGCCATGATCCCGAGCTCAATCGCCTTGTTGGGCGCCATACGGCCGACCATGAGCCACCGCGACCCCGAACGGGACGCTCGTGAAGGAGCGGGCTGCGTCGCCGCACCGTGCGGCAGCATCGCAGCGGGCGGGACGACGGCCGTGCGCGCGTAGCCGGTCTCCTTCAGCTCGGTCTCGTTGTAGGCCGACACGGCGATCCCCAATGCTGTCCGGGGCGCCAGCTGTCGCACCTGCGCCCGGGCCCGGATCTGGTGTCCAGCCATCAGATGGTTCCAGGGCGCGTACGGCTCCGGCGGTGTCACGTTGTGGTAGTTGACGACAAGGGTCTCGGGCCGGCCCATCAGCCACGGCGCGATCCCAGAGGCGGTGGCCAACTGATACAGGAGGACGTCGCCTTCAGCGGCCCGCTGTTCGTAGGCCTGGTACGGCTGGGTCTCACCTGCCGTCTCGGGGTCTGTCAGCTCGACGTAGATCTGTGAGTCGATCCCTCGGGAGGCGAGCACCTCGCGCAACCGGAACGTGTGCCTCCCGACCGCGTCACCGTGGTGCAGCATCGGCACGAATTGGTGGATCGCGCTCACCGCGACTGTTCCGACCGGTCGAGCAGCGCGCACGTCAGGTCCGCTAAGCGGTCCGCCGCCTTCTCGAGGTCGAGCGCCGCGATCCGCCGCCGGCCCGCCTCCACGAAGGCCTCCCGCCTCGGAGCGTCCGCACCGAGAGAATTGATGGCGGCGGCCAGGTCGTAAGGGTTTCGCGAGGTGACGAGGGTCCCCGCCTCCCCCATCACCTCGGCGATCGCGCCCTGGTCGAACGCCACCACCGGGAGCCCCGCCGCCATCGCCTCGACGACGGGCACACAGAAGCCCTCGTGATCCGAGGTGACGACGAGGACATCGGCCGTCGCGTAGGCCGACATGACGCTGGCGTCGCTCATGTGCCCCGTGAAGGTGACGACATCCGTGAGCCCGAGCTCGGCGACGTACCGGTGTAACGCGTCGTCGTAGTTCGCCGGGTCGGGCTTTCCGACGACACAGAGCGTTGCGGCGGGGTCGCCGTGCGCCCGGGTCACCGCGAGCGCGGCGATGGTGTGTTCCAGCGCCTTGTTCGGCGACACTCGCCCCACCGCCAGCCAGCGCCCTCCTTCCCGTTCCTCTCGGGCCACGGTCGTACGGACGGGTGTCTCCTCGCCGTCGGCGTCGGACCGATCCATCGCGGCCGAAGGCGGGATCACGGCCGTCGACGCGAAGCCGACCACAGCGAGGTGGGCTTCGTTGTACGCGGAGTCGGCTACGGCGAGCGTCGTACGCGGCGCCAGGAGGCGGAGCTCTTCTTGTGCGCGTGCCTGTCCCAACGCAAGGTGGGGGTCCCAGGACGACACGTACTCCGGAGGGGTGATGTTGTGGTAATTCACCACCAGGGTCTCCGAGCGAGCGGCCAGCCATGGGGCCACGAACGAAGCCGTCGCGAACTGATAAACGACGACGTCGCCCCGCCGCGCCGCCTCCGCGTACTCGGCGGCGGGGAGGGTCTCGTCCGCCGTCTCGCTGTCCGTCGTGCCCACGTAGATGTTGGAGGCGATGCCCCTCGCCCGGGTGGCGTTGCGCAGGCGAAGCGTGTGCCGCCCGACCGCGTCGCCGCGGTGGAGAACGGGAACGAAGTGGTGGACCCCACTCACCGGGGCACGGCCGCGGTCAGCGCGAACCGGTGATCCTGGGTCTCAGCACCCGGCAGGGACGCGACGTCGGCAAAGCCGGCCCGGCTCAACAAGAGCTCCCAAGTGGCGGCATGCAGCGGGTGGCCGACGACCAGATCCACTGCCGGGGCCGCGCGCGATGCGGCCACGGTCGGGGGCTCGGACACCACCACGATGGGCGCGCCCCGTACCAAGGTGCGTCTGCACTGGTCCAGCAGCGAGAGCACGGCGTGTAGCGGGATCCGGTCCACGACGCCGCTGAGCGCGATCCCACCCAGCGTCCCCGGCGCAAGCGCGGCCAGGTGTTCGTGCATCTCTGCGATCACGACCGCGCTGCCGCCCTCGAGGGCGCGCAGGGCGACGCCACCGCGGGGCTCCACCCCGAGCGCCTCGACTCCGCGGCCGGCCAAGGCGCGGACGAGAGCGGCCTCTCCGCAGTCCGCGTGCACGACGGTGCCTCTCGGGGAGCGGACCGCCAGGTGGTCCGCCACGACCTCGGTCCAGCTCCCGAGCTCGCGCGCGGGTGTGAGCCACGCCGCGCCGGCGACGGGGGCATCCTCGGCGGCGATCCGAGCCTCCAGCACGCCCACGCGGGCGGACAAGAACCGCAGGGCCTCCACCACCGGCCCCATGGCCTCGGCGACGCGGGACTCGGACTTCTCCTCGATCTCGTCCATGAGGTCCGGGCCGGCCCGGCGGTCCGCCGGGTGACGCCTTCCGAGGCGCCGCGGCCGACGCGGCGGGGAGGGAGCGGATGGTTCAGGAGGTTGCGCCACAGTCGACGCTCCCAGCTGCTCCGGACCGTACTTGTCGAGCAGCTGAATGAACGCCCCATTGAAGTTCCACTCGTTACTGCCCATCGGCGCGAGCCGCGCGAAGGCCGCGCGGAGCGCTTCTCCGGCGCGCTCTTGATTGGTCGCGGAGACGTCGCCGGCGATGCGCTCGTTCCCGCTCGGTCCTCCGGACTGATTCGAGTCGGCCGACGAAGGATCAGGTGTGGACACGGCGGTCGATGCTATCGGCCTGCTCGCGGCGCTATCTGGGATAACCCGCGGACTTCCGGAGGCCGGGAGGCGTCCGGTTTCAAAACAGCCCGTTCGAGAACAGCCCGGGCGTCCCCCGGCCGCGCGCGACCACCGAAGCGAGGAACTCTGCGTAGCGCGCGATGAGCACCGGCCACTTGAAGTGGTGGTCGACGTAGTCGCGGCCCCGCGCGCCGAGCGTGGTCCGCAGACCGGGGTCCGCGAGCAGACGGTCAAGCACCGCCTCGAACTCTCGGTACGAGGTGAACCACAGGCCGCCGCCGGACTGCTCGCAGTGCTCGCGGGTGGGGCCGCAGGAGCCATTGACCACGACGGGCACCTGGTCGACCCAGGCCTCGACGACGACGAGAGAGAACGACTCGAGGGCCGAGGGTGACACGGCCACGAGCGCGTCCCGGACGATGTCCCACTTGTCCGGCTCGCTCACGACGCCCGTCATCACGATGTCGGGATGCGGCGGTAGATCCACCGCGACCTGGCCCACGAGCGCCAGCGCGAGCGGCCCGGGGTGACGCTCCTTGTAGGTGGAGAAATAGGCGGCCAGCATCTTGGAGCCCTTGTGCTCGTCGACCCGGCCCACGCTCACCAGGTAGGGCCGTTCCCCGAGACCCGTCAGCTCGCCGCCGCGCCGGCCCGCTCCCTCCGACTCCCCCACGCCCAGGCCCAGGACGAGCTGAGGTCGCTCGGCCACCGGGTACGTGCGCTCGACCAACTTCCGCTCGGACGCCGTGTGGAAGCAGAACGCGTCGGCGTCGTCGAAGGTGCCGCGGAACACCGGGAGATAGAGAGCCGGCTCGTCGTGCGCCGCCGGGTGCAGCACGGCGGGCGATTTGACCTTGCCGATGGCCGCGACCGTCGGATGGTAGAGGTAGGGATAGAAGGCGATGACGTCGGCGTCGGACGCGCTAACCGCGTCGATCAGCTCGGGCGAGACCGGACCGTTGTACTCGACCCACCGCCTCCCTTGCTCTCTCGTGGCCCCGCTCGGGGCCAGCCGTAGGCGGCCGTCCATCCCATAGAAGTCGGGCAGGCGCCCGTGGAGCGAGGGGTGCCGGTGGACCGGCACGCCGTTGACGGTCCACGTGCCGGGATCCAGCTCGTCAGCCCAGGTGATGGGATCGAGCGCGCAGGTGGTGTGGACCTCGGCCTCCCAGTCGGTGTGGCGGAGCAGGTGCTCGGCCAGCTGGCGCGCCCCGGTCTCGGCCCCGCCCATGACCTCGGGCCCGTAACGGGGCGTGACGAACGCGACTTTCATGCGGGCGCCCCGGCCACCGCCGCGACCGCCGCGACGACGTGCTCGCCCACCGCGGCTCCCGAGACAGCGGCCACCCGGCGGCGCCCTTCTTGCAGCAGCAACTCCCGCAAGGTCGCGTCGGTGCAGGTGCGGTGAACGGCGGTCGCGACGGAGACGGGGTCGACCGCTTCAAGCAGCAGCGCGGCGCCTCCCACCGTCCCCGGCACCGCGCCGGAACCGCGTGCGACCACGGGCACACCGGCGGCCATCGCCTCGACGAGCGGCACGCCGAACCCCTCGTGGACCGACAAGGAGAGATAGACGTCCGCCGCAGCGAAATGGGCGGCCAGGGACGCGTCGGAGACCTCACCGGTGAGGCGCACGCCGGCGCTCAGGGCGAGGTCCTCCACGAAACCCTGCAGTGCCTTGAGGTACCCGAAGCTCGAGGTCCCACCGACGAGGTGAAGACGCGCCTGCGGGTCGAAGAGGCGCCGGTATGCCCACAAGGCCTTGACGAGCTCGTGCTGCGCCTTCGAGGGGACGATCCGGCCCACGAAGAGGATGTCGATACCCCCATCCGACTTGCGGGCGGCCAGCTCCGCCTCCACGCGTGGATCAGGCTCCGACGCGACCCGCTCGTAGTCGACGAGAACGGGGAGGACCGTGGTGTTCCGGCACCCGGCGCGCCTGAGCGTCTGCTCGTTGTACGCGCTGTCGGCCAACCCGAGCGCAGCGCGCGGCGCGAGCTGGGCGAGCTCCTCGGCCGCACGCGCAGCGCGCTCGGCCGTGTGCGATTCCCAAGCGTCGAAGTGCTCCGGGCCGGTGAAATTGTGAAAATCCAGGATCAGAGGCAGCGACAGCTCCGTCAGGTACCGGGCTACCGCCGACGACGTCGAGAACTGGTACATGGCGATGTCGCCGGGCGCCGCGTGCTCGGGGTACATCCAGTGCTTGAAGGCCTCGGAGGCCAGGTCGTCGTGGATCGCCTCGGCGAAGATCTCAGAGCGCCACCCGGCTCGCCGGAGCACGTCGCGCATGAGCAGGGTGTGGGTCCCGGTGGCGTCGTGGGGGTTCAGCGTCGGGACGAATTGGTGCACGGCCACCGGCCCGTGCGGCCGGGCGGCCGCGCTCACCGTGTGGAGGGCGGGTGCGGCGAGACGACGCCGGCCCGGACGGCGGTGACGAGGAAGTCGGCACCGTCCGGGCCCGATCGGGCGACGGACTCGTAGCCGCTCTGATCGAGGAGTCGACACCACGTCTCGGGCCTCAGCGGTCGCCCCGGGCACAGGTCCGCCTCGTAGGGCGCGTCGGGAGCGTCCCAGGACTGGCGCGTCGCGGAGTGAATCACCAAGGTGCCACCCGGGGCGAGGCCACGTCCGGCAAGAGCGAGAAGCTGGGTCCGCGCACCGCTGTCCATGCCCTCCACGAGCCCGGTCAGCACGAGGCCGCCGAGCCCCGCGGGCGCCACCGCGCGCAAGTGGGTGACCACGTCCTCCCCACGCAGGTCGAGCGCACCGAGGTCGGCCCCGTCGACCAGGTGGGACCGGGGGTCGACTCCGTAGGCGTCTCCGCCCGCTTCGAGGATCCGCCTCACCAGCCAGCCGTCGCCGCACGCGGCGTGCAGGACGCGTCCGGGGGCTTTGGCCACCGCCCCCGCTGCGGCCTCGGCCCACCAGGCCCCGGGGCCGTGTTGGCCCGGGAACTCAACTACGGCGGGACCGGACGATTTCAATTCCCCGAGCTGGCGTTCCAGGTCCTGCAGACGAGCGTCCACGATGTGCAGGGCGCGGCCTACGGCCGACGTCGACTGGTTCACCTGGTGGGTGACCCAACCCACGTACCAAAGCAGGACGGAGCGCATGCCGCGCTTGACGACGGCGCCGGCGACGCGCTGGGACTCGACCGGGACGACGGGATCGATGAAGGTCGAGGCGTCGACCTTGCGCAGGGCGTCCTCCAAGTCACCGCCTCGCTCGCCCACCGGCGAGTGGGCGAGGAAGAGCTCGTCGAGCTCACGCTCGAGCCTCGCGGGCAGGTCGCCCGAGGCACGGCGCATCCGCACCTCCTCCGCGATCTCCGCCATGACCTGCTCCACGTAGGCCTGGGGATCGGCTGGCGGCGTCGCCGCGGGTTCGCTCACCGGCGTCCGGCTCAGAGGGGCTGGGCCAACGCGGCCGATTGGTCGGCGGACACCTGCTCGGTCGGAATGAGAGCGGCGTGGACCGACATGCGCAGCAGACCCGTCGTCTTGCCGGGGTTCATGACCTCGAACGTCCCCGCGTTCTCCTTCCAGTCGTAGAGGATCCCGCTGCGGCTCTGGATCCCCATGGCGTAGGAGAAGAAGCCGTCGAGCAGCGGCATCTGCACAATCCCGAAATGCATAACCCCCACCCCCGGGGGGGCATCGACCGTCACGCCAATGATGGAGGTGTCGGTACGCATCAGGGTGCTGCCCTCCTCGTCTCGGATCTGCAGCGAGAACACGACGTCGTCGGTTGGGAAGAACGCCTCGTACTCCACGGCGATCGTGAGGTCGTCTCCGGTCCGCATGTACGGTACGGAGTTGTCGCCGGAGAAGACGTGGTGGACGTTGCGGAAACGCACGGGACGCTCGACGTCGGGCTCGCTGTCCTCCGAGCTGGATGGCACCGCGGGCACCGCGACGACCGCCGCCTCGGCGATGGACATGCCATGGCCTTCCGCCATCAGCCCCTCGCGGAAGATCCTCGTCATCTCACCGGGTTGGCCCTCGGCCACCATACGGCCGTGGCTGAGCACGACTCCCCGGTCGCAGATGCTGCGCACGGTGTCGACCGAGTGGGTGACCAGGAGGATGGTGCGCCCCTCCTTCTGGAATTGGTCCACCCGGTCCATGCACTTGCGCGCGAAGCGCTCGTCGCCGACGGCAAGGACCTCGTCGATCACGAGGACATCGGGATCCACGTTGACCGCGACCGCGAAGCCAAGCCGCACGTACATGCCCGACGAGTAGAACTTGACCGGACCGTCAATGAACGATTCCAGCTCGGAGAAGTCGACGATGGCGTCGAAGACCCGGTCCACCTCGCGCTTGCTCATGCCGAGCAGCGAGCCGTTGAGATAGATGTTCTCCCGACCGGTCAGCTCCTGCTGGAAGCCCGCGCCGAGCTCGAGGAGCCCGGCCAGCTTGCCCCGCACCGCCACCTCCCCCGACGTGGGCTGGAGCACGCCGCAGATGCACTTGAGCAGCGTCGACTTGCCCGAGCCGTTGCGCCCGAGGATGCCGACCGTCTCGCCCTCCTTCACCTGCAGCGACACCTCGCTGAGCGCCCAGAAGTCCTCCGTCACCTGGCGACGCCCGCCGTGGATGATGCGCTCCTTCACGGTGTTGTAGCGCCCCTGGACGAGGCGGAAGCGTTTGGAGACGTCTCTCACGTCGACGGCGAAGTCGCCCACGCTCAGAGCTCCTCGGCGAAATTCCCCTCGAGCCGCCCGAAGACTGCGAGGGCGATGAGGAACAGACAGGCAGCCAGGAACAGCACCGCCAGGTCGAGGCCCACGTACCAGACCATGCCTTTCTCGGGGAGGACGTAGAACGTCGTGAGGACGCCGTTGACCTTGCCTTGAGGGGTGGGGTTCGCGTAGATGCAGCGCTGGAACGACAGGATGAGCGGCACCATCGGATTGAGGAAGTAGACCCAGGTCAGGCTCTTCGGGCCGAGCTTGTTGCCGATGTTCTGCTGGTAGGCGTAGACAATCGGGCAGGCCCAGAACCACGCCGTCAGGATCACCTCAATCAGGTGCTGCGTGTCGCGCAGGTAGACGTTGATGCAGGACAGCAGCACGCCGATGGCGGACGCGAGGACGATTCCTGTGACCAGCGCCAGGAGCAGCACCGGGAGATAGGACCAGTCCGGGCCGTGGTGCAGGACGATCATGAAGATCACCATCACGATCGCCTGGAAGAAGAAGAAGACGCACGCGGAGCCGACGGCGGCGAGGGCCAGGATCTCGCGGGGAAACGAGACCTTCTTGACAATGCCGGCGTTGTTGACCACGACACCTGTCCCCGAGAGGACGCCCAGCTGGAAGAGGTTCCAGAGGAGCAGACCTGCGAAGAGGAAGATCACGAAGAGCGGCTGGCGGTTGCCGAGGATGACCTGGAACACGATGAAATAGATGGCCAGCGTCATGGCCGGGGCCACCATCGACCAGATCAAGCCGAGAACGGAGTTCTTGTACTTGACCTTGATCTCCGTCCGGACGAGATAGACCAGCAGCTCACGCGACAGCCAGATCTCTCGTAGCCGTTGGGGGACGCTGATCGTCGGAGTAACGACGCGGGTCGCGCTGGCGCGACGCGCCTGGCGCCGCGAAGCACCCGCAGCCCGCGCGGCCGCCGGCGATCGGTCCGCCACCCTCTCTTCGGAGTCCTCCTCGACTCTGCGTTCGGCGTCCGACGAGGAGGCCGGGACGTCCAATGCCACGTCTATGCGTTTCCTGCCGTTGCCACTGAGCGGTCGATGACCTGGTCGATGAAGCCGTACTCGCGCGCCTCGTCGGCGGTGAACCAGCGGTCGCGGTCCGAGTCTGTCTCAATGCGCTCCAGGGTCTGACCCGTGTGGAACGCGATGCGCTCGGCCATCATGCGCTTGAGATAGATGATCTGCTCGGCCTGGATCGCGATGTCGGCCGCCTGCCCCTGCATGGCCCCGGACGGCTGGTGCATCAGGATCCTTGAGTGGGGCAGGGCATAGCGCTTGCCGGGCGTGCCCGCGCAGAGGAGGAACTGGCCCATGCTGGCGGCCAGGCCCACGCAGATGGTGGACACGTCGGGACGCACGTACTGCATGGTGTCGTAGATGGCCAGGCCGTCGGTGACCGACCCTCCGGGCGAATTGATGTAGAGCGAGATGTCCCGGTCCGGGTCCTCGGCCTCCAGGAGGACGAGCTGGGCGCAGACGAGGTTGGCCGTCACCTGGTCGATCGCGCTGCCGATGAAGACGATGCGTTCTTTGAGGAGCCGTTGGAAGATGTCACCGGTGGGGTCGAGGCCCCCGCCGGCGCCCGCAGCCACGACGGTGGGGACTTCGATTGGGTTTGCCATGGCCACGAGGCTACTTGCCGAGGCCGGCGCCCATGGGCACATGGGCACCCCTGCCCTGCTCATTCACGCTGCGGGACCGCCGAGGGCGTCGACGACCCGACGGGCGGGGCGAGGGCGCGAAGGGTCTGGGTCTCGATCGGCCCGGATCGTCAACTACGTGTCGTGCCCGAGGGCTGAGGCCGTCGCACCCGCGGTCGAGCGGGCGGAAACCGGGGCTGGTGCCGTCTCGTCGACGGTCCCCGCGCTCGTCTCGCTGGCTCGGGCTCCCGTCAGCCGGCGGTACGTATCGGCGGACATCGCCTGCAGCGCCATCGGCATGATGAGCAGCAGCGCCGGATACCAGAAACGGTATTGCGGCTCGAAGATCAGCTCGAAACAGAG
>JBPYFR010000084.1:0-5344 GCA_051985685.1 Acidimicrobiales bacterium | reverse complement strand
GGCCTGCAAGAGCGCAACCTTTTCGTCGTGGCCGAGGAGCGCGACGCGGCGGGCAGCCTCGCGCTCGGAGCAAGCGAGGTGAGAGAAGCACGCCGCGACCAGGATCTTCTCCTCTCCCTCCGGGTCGAAGTCGAGCAGGGTCACCTCGTCGTCCACGTCATCCGTGTCTGCGTCAGCGCAGCTGAGCTCCGCGGGGTCCAGGTCGGGCCACAGCCGTGTCATCACACGGGCGGTCTGCACCCGTGTGTCGGCCAAGTACGTCGTCCACTCCACTCCCCGTCCTGGCGCGTCCACACGCTGGAGGAAGGACGGGATCACCTTGCGCAGCTCGACCAACATCATGTCCGAGTAGGCGCGGACCTCGGGCAGGGTGTGAGCCCGCATGCGAAGGAGGAGCTGTTCGTAGGATTGTCCTGTCCCGTAGATGCCGATGTTGGAGAGGGAGGCCGCGGGGAGCAGCCCGCGCAGCGCATCGAAGGATTTCGCCCTCGTCGCTTGTCGGTACACGAAGTCACTGTCACTGGGCTTGCGAGGAAAGCGTGTGGCTATCCACGCCTGCATCTCTGGGAGCAGCTCGCCGTAGGTGTCGAAGACGCGGTCGATCTCGCCCACGTAGCGTGCGCCATGACCCGAGTCGAGCAACTCGGGCGGCCGGTAATAGCGGTAGTGCCCGTTTTCGAGGCGCTGGTTGTACGCGATGTAGCGCGTGGACTGTTCGAGGTAGGACATCAGCCGGCCCCACTCGAGCACCTTCGAGAGAATGTTCGACGACTGCTCGCAGGCCAGATGCACACCGCCGAGCTGCGCCACGGAGTCGTCCCCGTACTCGACGAAGACCCTGTCGTAGAGCTGCTCCGCGCGTTCGAGACCAACCGTCGCATCCACCGAGGCATCTCCGGAGACGTCGAGGTCGCCGACGAACTCGTCGAGGAAGAGTCGCCGCAGGCTCTTGGCGGACCGGGAGTAGCGGGCGAAGAGGGCCCCCTTGACGACTTCAGGCAGGTTGACCAGGGCAAAGACGGGCAGGTCGAGGTTGGTGACGTAGCGACGGAGGACGGCCTCCTCGTCCGCGCTGAACCGCTCTCGGGAGTAGGGGAACATGCCCGGCCAACCATAGAACCAGGTCGCGACGCCGAGGGCGGATGGACCGCTCAGGTGCCGGGGAGGCCTCCGGCCACCACGCCACGGAGCAAGAGGCGCACTGCCTCGCGGGCTGAAGCGGCGATTCCCGGGTCCGCGGCGGTGTACGACACCTGCTGGGCCAGGTCGGCGACGGATTTCATAGTCCGGACGAAGTCACCCGGCGCCAGCTCCCCGGCGTCGCGGCCAGCGACGGCGAGGGCGGTCGCGAACGGAGCGCCGCGGACCCACGACGTCACGGCCGTCGCCAGCCCGGGTGCGGGCTGGCGGGTCGTCGGGACCTGGTGTGCCGCCTCGATGGCCCGCAGACGTTCCGCCATGATGTCGATGGCCTCGCACCGCGAGGCCAGATCCGCGGCGCGTGAGTCGCCCAGCCGGTCCTGGAGCCGTCCCCGCCGTCGCTCCCTCCTGTGCGCGTGACCGTGACCGGGTACGCGGCGAGCTCGGCGCGGCTCGAACACAACGGCGGAGAGCACGCCGGCGAGGACGGCCGGCTCGGCGTCCCGAAGCACGTCAGCACCGAGTGCCTCCGCCACGAGCAGGTCGGCTTCGTGGTAGATCCGGGCTAACCGGTGGCCGGCCGAGGTCAGGGTCCAGTCCTCGAGGTACCCCGTCTCCTCCAGCACGGCCATCCGGCGTTCCAGCTGTCCTGAGAGCAGGTCCGGCTTCCGGGCCTGCCACTGGGCGAACGAGCGCCGCAGCACCTCGTCGGCCGTCTCGGGGTCGAAGCGCGCGACGAGGTTGACGGCCAGGTTGTAGGTGGGCCGAAAGGCCGAGCGCAGGTCGGGCGGTGGTGCCGACGCCACCCTGGCCACCTCCGCAAAGGTGACCTCGCTCGACCAGGAGACGACCGCGTGGCCTTCTTCGTCGAGGCCACGTCGACCGGCGCGCCCGGTCAGCTGCAGGTACTCCCCCGACGTCAGCGTGGCCCGCCCCGCCCCGCCGAACTTCGTGAAGCGCTCGATGACGACCGATCGCGCCGGCATGTTGATGCCGAGCGAGAGTGTCTCGGTGGCGAAGACAACCTTGAGCAATCCTGCTGCGAAGCACTCCTCGACGGTCTCGCGGAACACCGGGACCAGGCCGGCATGGTGTGCCGCCACCCCGCGTTCGAGCCCTTCGACCCATTCGCCGTAGCCCAGGACGTGGAGATCCTCGTCGCTGAGGGGCTCGACTCGGCGTTCCGCGATGTGGCGGATGGCCGCACGCTCGTGACTGTCGCTCAACCGGAGGCCGTCCCGGGTGACCTGATGCACCGCGTCATCGCACGCGGCCCGGCTGAAGATGAAGACGATGGCGGGCAGCATCTCGCGCTGGTCCAGTGCCGCGACGACGTTCGTCCGGCTCGGCGCGCTGTAGGGCAGGCGTGGTCCTCGGGCGCGGGATTGCCAGTGTGCACCACGCCCTTGCCTGGCCCGGCGAACCGCCTGGTCGATCCGGGCGCCTTCCGGGGCGGGCCGTCCGTTCGCCTGGAGAAGCGGCATGATCAGCGTCTCGTGGTCCTCACGGCGGCGGACCGCAAAGTGGTGGCGCAGGACGATGGGCCGTTCTCGCTCGACGATCACGGCCGTGTCACCGCGGACGCTGTGGAGCCACCCCCCCAGCTCGCCGGCGTTGTTCACGGTCGCGGAGAGGCAGACGAAGCGGATCTCGGGCGGCGAGAGCACGAGCACCTCCTCCCAGACCCCACCGCGGTAGGGATCCTGGAGGAAGTGGACCTCGTCCAGGACGACGGTGTGCAGTGCCTCCAGCAAATCCGACCCGGCCAGAAGCATGTTGCGCAGCACCTCGGTCGTCATGACCACCACCGGCGCCCGCGGACGCAATGTGATGTCCCCGGTGAGCAACCCCACGTGCTCTTGGCCGTACGTCGCCGCCAGCTCGCCGAACTTCTGGTTGGACAATGCCTTGAGCGGCGTCGTGTAGAAGGCTTTGCCTCGCGCGCAGAGAGCGCGGTGGACGCCGTAGGCCGCCACGAGGGTCTTGCCCGAACCGGTCGGGGCCGAGACGAGGACCGACTGGCCGGCGTCGAGGGCCTCGCACGCTTCCCGCTGGAAGTCGTCGAGCTCGAAGGGCAGGTCGGACTCGAAGTCCGCCGGGCGAGTCGCCTCGCCGACGGGCCAAGAGAAGGCGGTCAACGCCCGAGGAGCTTCCCGATACCGATGGAGATGAAGTAGAAGGCGATGAGGGGAATGGCGAGCGCGAACATCGAGAACGGGTCTGAGCTTGGGGTGAACACGGCCGCGATCACCACGATGATGATGACGGCCCATCGCCAGGCGCGAAGCAGGCGAGCCGGCGTCACGACCCGGGCCAGCTCCAGCGACACCAGCACGACGGGGAACTGGAAGGTCAACCCGAAGATGGTCATCATCAGGAGGATCAGTCCCAGGTACGGGATCGGGTCGTAGATCGCCTGCAGGTTGGGACCGCCCACGGACTTCAACCAGCCGAGGGCGTGCGGCAGCGTGAGGTACGCCGTGGCGGCCCCCGCGAGGAAGAGGACGAACGAGGTAAGCACGAACGGGATGGCATAGCGGCGCTCCGAAGCCCTGAGCCCGGGCGTGACGAAGCGCCACGCTTCGAAGAGGATCACCGGTGACGCCAGCACGAGGCCCCCGAAGATGGCGATCTTCACCCGCAGGGCCAGCCCGTCGAGGGGTGAGGTCACGAAGAGGTTGCAGGTGCCGTTCGCCGTGACGAGCAGCGAACCGCTGCCTTGGCTGGTGTGGTGTTGCGTCGAAGCGTCCACGTTGCAGAGCGGATGGATCAGGAAGTTCAGAATGGGCTGATAGGCGACCACGGCAACTGTGGCGGCAATCACGAAGGCGATGACGCAGATGACGACCCGGCGGCGAAGCTCACCGAGGTGCTCGCCCAGAGTCATGCTGTCAGGCGACGGACGGCTCTTCCTCTTTGCCGTGAACGGAGGTGTCACCATGCGATCGCCGTCAGTTCAGGGTGGGGTCGCCGGAAACGATCGTGTCGTGCTCCGAGGTTTCCGCTGTCCGGGACGGCCGTGCAACCGGCGTCAGCGGCAGCACCGGCTCTTCGGCACCACCCTCGTGCACGACCGGAGCCCCCGACCCGTTGGACCCGGCCCCGTCGACGATCGGTCCACCCCCGCCGACCGATCCCCCGTCCTCCTTGTCCTGTGCCGGCGCGGGGTCATCGTCCTCGCCGGCGTCCTCGCCGGACATGGAGGACAGGTGGTCCAACAACGCCGAGGGTGACCGCGCCAGCCGTGCGATCTCCGAGGTCGAGGGCAAGTCCGGCAGGGAGCTGCGCACCTCCGACTCCATGCGATGCCGGAACTCGGTGAACGAGCGCCAAGCGTTCCCGGCCTGTCGGGCCACCTGGGGCAGACGGTCCGGTCCCAGAAGGATGATGGCGACCACGGCGATCACGAGAAGCTTGGCTGGGTCGAGGTTGAACATGTGACTTCACTCTAAGAGGTGCTGCTAGAGCGACTGAATGAGGCGCTCCACCCGCTCGTCGTGGGATTTGAACGGGTCCTTCAGCAGCACGGTTCGTTGGGCCTGGTCGTTCAGCTTAAGGTGCACCCAGTCCACGGTGAAGTCGCGGCGGCGCTCCTTGGCCCGCTTGACGAAGGCTCCCCGCAGCCGGGCCCGGGTGGTCTCGGGCGGCTTCGTCATCGCCTCCGCGATGGCCTCGTCGGTGCAGGTCCGATCCATCTGGTCCCGGTGCTGGAGCATGTAGAAGAGGCTCCGGTTGCGGTCGACGTCGTGGTACATCAGGTCGATCATCGCCACCCTGGGATGCGAGAGCGAGACGTCGTGCCGCGCCCGCATCTGCTCGACCAGTCTGTGCTTGGCCACCCAGTCGCATTCCCGCCACAGCGAGGTCGGGTCTGCCTCCAGGCCCTTGAGGCAGTGCTGCCACATGTCGAGCGCAATGTCCTCTTCGGGCCTGAGCCCCCGCCGCTCGCGGAACTTCAGCGCTCGTTCGAGGTATTCGATCTGGATGTCGAGGGCGCGCATCTCGCGGCCGTTGGCCAGGCGGACTCGGCGCTGGCACGTGATGTCGTGGCTGATCTCGCGGATGGCGCGGATCGGGTTCTCCAGGGTCAGGTCTCGCAACACGGTCGAAGAGTCCTCGAGCATGGCCAGCAGGATCGACGTGGTCCCGATCTTGAGGAACGTTGCATACTCGCTCATGTTGGAGTCGCCAACGATGACGTGCA
>JBPYFR010000083.1:0-4340 GCA_051985685.1 Acidimicrobiales bacterium | reverse complement strand
CAGCCCCTCGTAGCCGGCGCCGAGAACCCGTGCCGCGGCGTCGATCACATACGCGTCGGGACCGATCAGGATCCTGGCCTTTCTGCGGTCGACTCCACTCAGGATGATCTGGGCGGCCCGTTCGGGGGTGGTGCGGGCGGCGCGCTCGAAGCTGGTGATGATCCACTCCCTCTCGGCCTCATCCGAGAGGACCATGCGTGCGGTGCGCACGATGTTCGTCTTGATCCCGCCGGGATGGACGCAACTGACGACGACCGGATGGCCCGCAATGATCATCTCTTGGCGGAGGGTCTCGGTGAAGCCCCGGACCGCGAACTTGGCGGCGGTGTAAGCGCTCGTCGAAGGTGACCCGATCAGACCGAACGCGCTTGAGATGTTCACAAGGTGGCCGTCGCCCGACGCAATGAGGTGGGGCAGGAACGCCTTGGTGCCGTGGACCACACCCCAGAAGTTGATCCCCATGAGCCAGTCGATGTCGGCCCAGGACATGTCGACTACGTCCGCTGTCAGGGCCACCCCGGCGTTGTTGACGACCAGATGGGGTGGGCCGAAGTCCCGGATCACGTCGTCGGCCCAGGATAGGACGGCCTTGCGGTCGGCGACATCCAGCGCGTAACCGCGGGCTCTGACCCCGCTTGTGGTGCAGCGCTCGGTGGTGTCACGAAGGCCGTCGCCGTTGATATCCGACAGGGCCAGGTTGGCGCCCCGGCCGGCCAGCTCAATGGCCAATGCGCGACCGATGCCTGACGCGGCACCGGTGACTACGGCGGTTGACGCGGTGTATTGCATACCGCTGCTTCTAACGTTTCTGGCGCCGTTCCGCCAGCGCGATGTCAGGAGTGAGCCGGCGGGCTCCGGGATACTCAGCGGGTCCATTCGTGGCACGGTCCGTCACTTGCATTTCCCTGGCTCGACTGACACCGACACCCTGAGGGCAGCATGAGAGTTACGGATCGCGAGCATCGACGAATTCGGCTGCGATTCGAGCGTGGCATTGCTCACGTGCGCGCAGTACCCGTGTGGGAAGTGGTAGCGCACCGGGACGTAGATGAGGGTCGGCGCGGTGACCCGTGGGTCGGCAAGGTAGGTGAGCAATATGGCCCCTGATGGGCCGGCGAGGTAGGTGAGCGGTATGCCAGCGATCGCCTCGGGGTATGCCTGGGCAAGGGCGGCGGCCTGGGGAAAGAGGTGGCCCGAGGGTGAGGCGAGAGGTTCGTGTGCACTCCCCGTGGGGTCGTTGTAGTACTTCCACTGCCAGTAGGCCCATCCGATGTTGAGAAGGTTGGCAAAGGACGCGGCCTCGCCAACGAGCTGGGTGCTGTGGGTGGCGCCGAACTCACTCAGGAAGAGCGGCAGGCCATCTGGTTGGTAGGGCGACGGGTTCGCGAGGGTCTGCACGGTCCGGTGCAAGAACCGTTCCTCTACCTCACTGATGCATTTCGATTCGTCGTAGGGGTTCCCAGTGATCGGGTTGCGCCCGCCGCAGTAGGCATGGAAATTGAGGGCGAGGTTGCCAAAAGGCATGGCGCCGACGAAGTTGGGTTGGTCGTGGACTTCGTAGATCGTGGGCTCGACCCAGATAATTCGGTTGGAGTCTCCGGCGCGGATCGAAGGGATCACGCCTTGAGCGGGGACCCCAGGTGCGCAGGTGAGGGGCTTGCCGAGGAACTGTCCAGGGTGCGCAGATCCCGTGTAGAAGCACTCGAGCTCGTCGTCTATCGCCTGGCTGGGGATCGGTGACACTGAGGTCGTGAACGGTTCGTTGATCGGGTCATAGCCAGCTATCCAGGGGTTCGTTGCAAAGGCCGCCGCCACGGCCGCCCACGAGCGGTCATATTCCCCCTGGAGGTTGCCGACGACGTCGTTGGTCCAGAAGTTGCGGAAGGCAGCACCGAGCGGCTTGCTGGCGTAGTTGTTGGACCACCGGCCGGGGAGCTTGGTTAGGGGGTGGCCGTTCGTGCACACTGCCCAGGCAGGAGCGCCTTCGCCCTTGAACACCTGGTTGTAAACGTCCTGGTGCATGTCGAGCAATGAGTAGACGTGATACTGCCCGAGCAGGTCAACCGTCTGGGCGACTCGCTGGATGTACGAGTTGGCGACGGCCTGGTTCCACTGGCCGGGATCCCCGGGCTGGCCGGGAGAACACACCTTGGGGTTGTTGGGACCGAGCGTCCCCGGTTCGACGCCTTGCCACAAGATCCCGAGGCGGACGACGTTGAATCCGAGTGAGGCGATCTGCTTCGCGTCGGCAGAGTCGAAGTTCCAGGGCTTGCCCGGTGCCACGGAAAGGACGAAAGGAGCTCGCTTGTACACCGCGTTGACCCCGTGCAGGAACACGTAGCGCCCGTCGCTGTCGTAGATACCTGCCTCCGCATACCCTCCCGCAGACGGAGAGTCGGTGGACAAGGGACCGCTCAGGTACGGGGGTGGATCGAGCTTGACCGGTTTGGACTCTCGCTGGATCTTGCCGCCCGAAGTGTCCGCGGTGATCCCAGACGAGCTGCGATCAGCACGCTGTTGACTCGCGGCCACGCCCGGGGTGATTGTCACCACTGCCAGCGCGCTGGCAAAGGTGGCGGCGGCCACCATATTGGTGAGGATCGGGAAGGTTGGCCCATGTACGCACCGTCCACTGCGACAAGGTTTCTGATATGTCGTTGCCCGCGAACGTCTCGTCCGCTCGGCGCCTGGCCACATGGAGCCCCCCTCCGCGAGGACGTTGGGTCGGGCAAGCGTCCTTCACCGCGCTCGTCAATTGGCCCAGTTTGGTCATGCGCGCTTTAGATTGCAAGGGGGGTTGTTGTCGGGAGGCCCATCTGATCCCTATCGCTTGAGGAGTGAGAGCCGGTACCGGTAGCTGTGCGCCCCGTTTCGAACCGGAAGCTTGGCGGTCAAGTGCTCGAGGAAACGCTTACGACTTGCAAGGCGCTGCGTAAGCGCTCGCCTGCATCGAAGAACCAATCGATGTACTCGTCGTAACGATCGGAGTCCGCCACGTCCACGCCGGAGTGATAATCGGCGATTCGGCACGCACGCTTACCTGAGAGTTCTTCGAAGGTGAGACTCCGCCCATAAGCGGATTCGAGTTCACTGCGCTGCGCGTCGAATTGGTTCAACAGGTTCATATTCGCCTGTTCGTCCCCGCAATCGATATACAGTTCATGGCGCAAGCGGCCACCCATTGGAAAGTTCGGAACGATGCTTGTTCCCCGTACAGGCGAGGGTTGATTCATCCAGTTCTGTGGTTGGGGGCGTCGGCTACTACTCCATGCGGGGTGTTCTTGACGGAGCCGTTCGAGGTATCGGGACCAAAATGCGAAGTAGAGCTGACCAACCCCAGAAGGGTTGGCGACATCGCTACTGGGAACTCCGCCTGATTGGCGTGCGGGCGTCTCCATATGAGAGACGACGAAACGCCGCGATGACGCCTCGTCGGAATATAGAGAGATAGTAAGGAGCTGAACTGGTAGCCCGTTCTCGACGAGAAACTCAATTGCGGCACGGGTTCGTCCTTGGATCTCGCCAGCAAGCAGCACGAGCCGTGCGGCAGAGTTGACGACCACTGGCGTTGAAGAGTCCGTGAAATCCTGCCAGTTCTCGAAGAATTTACTTGTTCCCTCATGGTAGAGAGCTGATAACTCATCCAAGTTGGTCCCCCGAGCCCATCCGGCATACTCAAGACATTGAGCAAGCTGATGTCGGTCCACGTCGCGCTTGACTTCGATCACGACCACTCGGCCTGAATCATCAAGGGCAACGATGTCGGGAATTCCGCCCCCTTCGATTCGGGGCTGACGTGCCAGCCGAAAGAGTCGTTCACCGAGGATCGAATCAAGATCGTTCCAGAGAAGCGACTCGATCTCCCGTTCATAGAGATCCGGGCCAGCAAGTACCGGCGCAATCTGCGTCAGTGTTTCTTCAGAAATTTCGAACAGCGGCATGCACTCACCCCTCAGTTGCAAGATTCTGTTGTCACCGGTTCAGCGAACGTGTGTGACTCCAGTTCCTTCATTGAGGCGAGGCTCGTATCCAGTTCTGCCAGCTCGAGTCGCCGTGGCACGTCTCACCGAATGAAATCCACGGTGGCGGCATTGATATCAACGTTCCTGGTACGCCTGCCTGTCTCCATCCACGCAGATGCGTGCACGTGGCTGCCCGCCCGCTCGTTCGCCCACCAGGGCCGGTTACGACGGGCAGATACGCCCCTGCATGGTCAAAATGGTCAAATACTTAGGTTCAATCGGGAGCCATCGGCCGCCGATCTCACCCGTTGCTACTTGAACGGGTGGCTCAGCGCATGCGCGCCTTCTTGGCCGGTGCCCGCTTGAGCCCCCTCCTAC
>JBPYFR010000082.1:0-4977 GCA_051985685.1 Acidimicrobiales bacterium | reverse complement strand
CCCGGTGATATGAGACGCGTCGTCAGCCCCTGAGTTGGAAATGCCACACGATGCCGACGGGCGTGTCGTGGAAGGCAGCATTGGTCGCTGCCGGGAACCAGTGGTGAAGCCACCAAATGTTAGGAGCACCTGGAGGGAGCATCTCTTGGGCCGAGGGGCGGTAGTTGGGGTCGACGTAGGGTTCGGGTAGCCGGGGCTCTTCGCAACGGCGAACTTCGAACCCGAGAGGGAGTGCAGCTTTTAGGTATTCGCTCGCCCGCCGGTTGTGGTGCGGAAGGTAACGAGGTCGGCCATCGGTGCCGCTGACCACGATGGGCGGTCGAAGACCGGCGGCCAGGCCGGCCGAATCCGACAGCACCAGATGCCCACCGGGCCGTAGGACTCGCGCCAGCTCGGCGAGTGCAGGGCGGAGATTCGGAGCGTGAGTTAGTGCCAGGGCGCACACCGCAACGTCGACAGCTTGGTCGGGGAGTGGAAGGTGGTGGAGATCAGCGCGAATGAAATGGCCGGCCTGAAGCCGGCTGCGGGCGACGGCCAGCATCTCGGGAGAGGTGTCGATCCCGACGACCTGGTGGCCGAGCTCTGCTAAATGGACCGTATGACGGCCGGTCCCGCAAGCGACATCAAGTGCCCGGCCGACGGGAACCTTCTCCAAGATCTCCCAGACGATGGGCTGTTCGATCTCGAGCAACGCGTTCCCGGGATCATCGTAGGTGGCGGCCCAAGTGCCGTAGCCCTCGTTCATTGAGAGAGGGGATATCTCCACGCCTTCATCGTGGAGCTCCGCTGCATCCAACAGCTGGCGTGCCTCTGCGAGACGGGCTTCTACGAAGTCCCGGTCGTGCTCGCCAACGAAGGCCCGCAGCAGCGCCACGCCCTCGAGTCCGAGCAGATAGGCGAGTGGGCGCTGGTACAGCATCACCCAGGAGCCTCGCTGAGAGGGCCCGGGCGAAGCAAACGATCTCAGTTCCGGCGTTCGAAGATGGTCACGCGTCCTATCTAGAGCCGAAGTCAACCGTTACGAACAACTGTGTACAGGATGGTCTGGCTGAACTGCATGAAGCGGCGACGGCCCAGAAGGCTCAGTTGCGCAGGCGAGCCAGCGGCTGGTTGGAGATCGACAACAGAAAACCATCGACTGCAAACACGGCTCCCGCTCCGACGCACACACCGCCGAGAGCGTCCGTTGGGTAGTGCCAACGCAGTACCACCACCGCAGCGCAGACCGCCATGACGGCTACTCCACCCGCCACGGCGACCAGGGGCTTGGCGAACCAAGGCGTAACGAGGAATACCGCGGCAGCGAGCGCAGCCACAGCGGTGACTGTTCCCGACGGGAATGACAGGGAAGTGCTTCCCTCGAAATGGCGGCCGACGAGCGGCTTGGCCACAGCCTGCACGATCAGCACAGCCGCTACTGGAGCGACGAGACATGACAATGCTCGCATCCAGTTCCGGGACAGGGCCGCCACGACACAGAGCACGGCTACCCCGGCGATCAAGACTGTCAAGGAACCGAGGCGAGCCACGTCGGCGGCCCATCGAGAGGACAGGTCTGCGGGCAGGAGCCTGAACCCGATGGCATCCAACCGGTTGGGCCACGGTCGGTGGACGAATACCCACCCGGCGAGAGTCGCCGCACCGATCAAGAGACATCCGAGGAGCATCTCCATCAACGCCCAGGCGTGATCACTGAAGCGACGACCCGCCTCGAGGCGGTTCGGAGGCGCTGTCGTCACGACCATGCAGACAAGGCTACGAGCCCCAGCGTCTGAACGGACCTCGCCCCGGACCGATCGCTCAGACAAGCCCGCGCGGCCGTCTCGACCACGAACCGAATTCTCAACTTCAGCACCGGAATTGAGTCTGAGGGACCTGGCACCTGTACTCGGTCGTTGCTTGAGTATCCCGATTCAGGAGGTGCCACTAGGCGGTCTCCTAACCGGTATTGGGTGCTAAGTGGTCTGGCCAGCTTGAGTCGCCCGACTCAGCGTTTGGTACTTGCGGTGTCGAACACGGGAAACAATTGTTTCTGGAAGTGCTGGAACGACGGCGACCTGGAGGCGGCCGCCTTTGACAGATCGGACACGATTCCGATACAGGAGGCCTCGAGCTCACCCGCCACGTACACCGGGCACTGCCAGCCAGACACGAAGCGAAGGAGCGTAAGCCGCATGCGTGACTCCCGAGAGATCGAGGCACCGGTACTGATCGTCGGGGCCGGTCCCACTGGTCTGCTCTTGTCAGCCGAGCTCCGCCGTCGGGGCGTCCGCTGCCGCCTCATCGACGAGCACACCGGACCGATGCACTGGGACCGTGCCACCGTGATTCACCCGCGTTCGCTCGAGGTGTTCGATGCGGTCAGACTGCTCGACCGGTTCCTCGAGGTCGGAGTCAAGCAACGAAAGGCTCGGATCCACTCGCACGGGCGCCGGCTCGGAGAGATCGACCTCGCCACGTGCGGAAGCCGTCACGGGTTCAATATCGGCCTTTCCGAAGAGACGACCGAGTTCATCCTCGCCGAGTACCTTGCTCGAAACGGCGGCCACGTCGAACGTTCCTGTCGTCTCGCCGCGCTCCAGCTACACGCCAACGGCGTGGTCGCGACGATCGACAGAAGCGGCACCGAGGAGCACGCACCGTTCCAATGGCTGATCGGCTGCGACGGTGTCCACAGCATCTGCCGTGACCAGTCCGGAATCGAACTGGAGGGGAGCGACATCCAAGCGCCCTGGGCCGTCTTCGACGCCACGCTAGACCCGTGGTCCGACTCCTTCGAAGCCAACTACGTCTATCTGGACGAGCTCCCGGTCATCCTGACGGCGCTGCCGGATCGCCGCTGGCGCGTGTATCTCCGGCCCAGCTCTGCCGATGCGGACCTCGTGCGCGACGCCGCCGCCACCATTCGCCGCTACCACCCTGAGGCAGCGATCGTGGATGTCTCGAACCCGACTCGGTTCTATTGCCACACCAAAGTGGCCACTCGGTTCCGTTCCGGCCGTGTTCTGCTCGCCGGAGATGCTGCCCACGTCTGTTCGCCGGCGGAGGGTCACGGCATGAACAGCGGGATCCAGGACGCGTTCAATCTGGCGTGGAAGCTGGCGCTTGTCGTGCACGGCCAGTGCCATCCGGACCTCCTACAGAGCTACGAGCTCGAGCGCCGACCCGTCGCAGAGCAGATCACCCGGTCGGGGGCTATGGCCGAGCGAGGCGAGACCCTGACCACATCGGCCGAACGCCGGGCCCGCGACACCGAGCTGGTCACCGCCTACGCCGACCCCGCGTCGCGGCACCACGAGGTCGTCGCGGAGGCGGAGTTAGACATCGATTACGCCGGCTCGCCCATCGCGGTAGGTGACGCGAACGCAGCACTCGGACCGGGCCAACGGCTTCCGACCACGATCGGGATCGACGGATCCAACGGTCGACAGCGATTCCTCGACCAGGCGCTTGGCCGCACGGGGCACACCGCTCTCCTCGTGGGGGGCGCCGATGCCAGCGCGAACGAGGTCGCTCGCCTTGCTTCGCTGGTGGGCGCCAGCGTCGACCGCACGCTTGTCGAAGTCACCGTCACCGCCTTTGCCGCCGACCCTGACCATCGGGGCATTCGTCTCGATGCCAGCGGTGTCCCGCTTCTCGACGTGGAGGGGGTCACGCTGTTCGTCATACGTCCCGATGGGCACGTCGGGCTTCGAGCCGACCGAGACCACGTATCGGCTTTGAACAGGTACCAAGCACTGCTCCGGGGATCGCCGTGAGCCCGGTGTCTCGGGTGGAAGGTTGCGTACATGAGGGCGGCAGTGGTTGATTCCCCCCAGAGCGAGCAGGCGCAGGCCTGGTGGTTATGGACAGAGGCCTGTGTGACTCAGCGTGGTCAGCAGGCGTTCGGGTCCATCGATGATTGCGTTCTGGGTCGCCCCCGAACCCGGTGCTATGGGCGCCCCAATCGTCTACCCGAGCGTGGGTTCGACGAAGAAGCCTCGTAGCAAGGATTCGTAGTGCGCCAGCGGAGGCGTGGGGTAGTCGGGATCGAATGCAAGCATGTCGTACTTGTCGACGAACTCCTCACCCACTTCATAGAACTCATGGCTCTTGACTGCGTCCCGCGCGTTGCGGTCCAGACCGAAGTAATGCCAGAAGTAGTAGCCCTGGAAGACGTCGTGGTGCTGGACCATCCAGTGGTACGACTCGGGCACCCAAGGTCTCACGATGGCGGCGCCTAGATCGGCGTGGTTCAGCGGTGTGAGGGTGTCGCCGATATCGTGGACCAGCGCACACACGATGTAGGCGTCGTCGCGACCGTCCATCTCGGCTCGGTGGGCGGTTTGAAGACTGTGGGTCAGGCGATCGACCGCGAAGCCGCCCGCGTCGGACTCGAGGAGGTGCAGCAGGTCGAGAATCCGGTCAGGCAGCGCGCCGACGAGCCCATCGTCCTGAGCTTCGATCAGTGCCCATTCCTCGGCGGTGGATTCGTCCATGCGCTTGAAGTTGGCACGGAAGCGGGTTTCAGGCTGCATTTGTTCTCCATTTAACCAGGGAATCGTCGTGTCCAGATTAGGACCCAGCTTTCTGGCGCAGTCACAGAGCCGGTGTGAATTGGATCGGACAACAGGCAGTGAGCCAACAGCGAGACAGTACTTCCATGGGTCTTTCGCCCGCGCACCAATGCGGACGGAGCCCCCATCGCACGTTGTTAGCCTGGGGTGACTCGACAGAGGTTAGAGATGCCGCGTTTTATCGAAGACGATTCGGTTGACGTCGTGATTGGGGCGCTCGTCGGCGTGATCGACGTCGAAGGCGGCCCGACAACTGAGCAGCGTGCCGTGTTGCAGGCGCTCGTATCCGGCTACTGGGGACGTTCTGATCTAGACGTAGTGGCGATCAAGCCCGTGAGTGTCGACGACACTGCGGCGGCTGTGACGGACCCGTCGGCGCGCCGACGACTGCGAGAGCTGATGGTGCTGTTGGAGCTGTGCC
>JBPYFR010000081.1:0-7883 GCA_051985685.1 Acidimicrobiales bacterium | reverse complement strand
GGACGCACATCCTCGGCTACACCGGGGCCATCTCGTCCAGCTACCTGGCGGCCCACCCCAACCAGGGCTACAGCCAAGGCAGCCAAGTGGGTGTCGCGGGTATCGAGGCGCAGTACGAGCAGTACCTCCGCGGGGTGAACGGCAAACAGGCGTTGTCCGTCGACGCTCACGGCAACGTGGTCGGCACGTTGAAGACGACCGCCCCCCAAATCGGCGACACCGTGGAGCTGAACATCGACACGCGCCTGCAGGAGGTGGTCGAGGGTGCGCTGGCGCAGCAGATCGCGATCGACCGACAGACGCCTGACGTTGCGAACGGGAACGTTCTGCCGCCTGCGCCCAACGGCGCCGCGATCGTGATGAACCCGCAGAACGGCCAGATCCTGGCGCTCGCCTCCTTCCCCACCTACGACCTCAACGAGTGGGTGGGCGGCATCTCTTCTGCCAACTACGCGGCGTTGTCAGCGAGCGGCGCGGAGAACGACAACGCCATCGAGGGGTTGTACGCACCGGGCTCGACATTCAAATTGATTACTGCGACCGCCGCGCTCCAGGACGGCCTCATCAATCCAACCGAGACGTACGACGACACCGGGACCTACCAGATCTCCGGATGTCCCGCTCCGGGCGTGAGCAACGACACCGGCTGCATCCTGCACGACGCCCCCGGTGACAGCGGCGGGACCTACGACGTGACGGGGGCGCTGACCGTATCGAGCGACGCCTTCTTCTACCACCTGGGCGATCTCTTCTGGCAGAGCCGGGGTACCTATGGCCCGACGCCCATTCAGAACACGGGTGCGGACTACGGAGAGGGAACGATCACGGGCATCGACGTGCCCGGCGAGGCCCAGGGCCGCGTCGACAGTCTCCTCACCCGGGCCAAGCTGCACGCCGAGAGCCCCAAGGGGTTCCCGAATCCGGCGTCGTGGTTCACCGGCGACAACGTCGAGCTGGCCTTCGGGCAGGGCGAGACCGTGTTGACGCCGATAGAGCAGGCGGTGTCGTACGCGACGTTCGCCAACGGCGGAACACGCTACGCACCGCAGGTGGCTTCCGAGGTCGTGGACCCGATCACGGGGAAGATCGTGAAGAAGTTCGAGCCTCAGGTCACGGGTCACGTCGCGATCTCGCCCACCAACTACGCGGCCATGCTGCAGGGGTTCGAAGGAGCGGTCTCCAGTCCGGCCGGGACGGCCTTCGGTGCGTTCACAGGCTTTCCGTCGGCATGGAACCTGGCCGGCAAGACCGGGACCGCATCGAACGTGCCGGGCCAAGAACCCAACAGCTGGTTCGTCGCGTTCGGGCCCAATCCGAACCCGCAGTATCTCGTCCTGGCCGTGATCGCCCAGGGTGGCTACGGCGCTCAGGTCGCCGCGCCGGTCGTGCGCAACATCTTCAACTACCTCTACACCAATCCCGTGAATCCCAACGTCAGGACGCCGACGCCAGCGAGCCCGGCGAGCCAGGCCGCGCCGGCGTCCAACCCGCCTTTCGGAACGCCCCCTCCGGCCCCGGCTCCACCGCCGGGCACCCCGCCGGCCCCGCCGGCACCGTAGGTCGCAACACGACCACGACAAGGGTCGGCGGCTGAGGAGGCCTAGGGTTGTAAGGGAGATGGAGAGCATCTGGCCCCAGATCGAGCGCCTCCTCCTCGGCGTGTCCAAGCCGGCTCGCTACATCGGCGGTGAGCAAGGCGCGGTGTGCCCCGAGCACGGGCCGGAGAAGGTGGCCTGGCTCCTGTTGTACCCCGACACCTACGAGATCGGCCTGCCCAACCAAGGCTTGCAGATCCTCTACGAGATCCTGAACGAGCGTCCCGACGCGGTCGCCGAACGCGCCTACGCGCCGTGGGTGGACATGGAGGCGGCGATGCGGGCGTGCGGTGCACCCCTCTTCAGCGTCGAGCAGCACCTCCCCGCGCGGGCGTTCGACGTCCTCGCCTTCAACCTGTCAGCTGAGCTCGTCTACACCAACGTGCTCAACCTGATCGACCTGGCCGGCGTGCCGGTGCACGGGGCGGAGCGTGGACCGCAGGACGCCCTGGTCGTCGCGGGCGGGCACTGCGCGTTCAACCCCGAGCCGCTGGCCGACTTCGTCGATGCGTTCGTGCTCGGCGACGGCGAGGAAGTCGTGGGCGAGGTCAACGAGGTCGTGCGCGACTGGCAGGTGAACGGGTCGCCGGCAGGGCGTGACCGGCGCGCGCTGTTGCGCTCGCTGGCGCGGCTCGAGGGCGTCTACGTCCCGTCGCTGTATGCCCCGGTGTACGAGAGCGGACGGCTCAGCGCCACACTCCCGCTGGAAGCGGGGGTTCCGGCCGAGGTGTCGAAGCGGACTGTGACGGACCTCGCCGACTGGCCCTATCCGGCCCACCCCTTGGTGCCGCTGACCGAGGTCGTTCACGACCGGCTCAACGTCGAGGTGTTCCGCGGCTGCACCCGCGGCTGCCGCTTCTGCCAGGCCGGGATGATCACCCGCCCGGTGCGGGAGCGCCCCGCCGAGCAGGTGCGCGAGATGGTGCGCGAGGGCCTCGCCTGGAGCGGCCAGGACGAAGTGGCGCTGACGTCGCTGTCGACGGCCGACTTCTCCGGCATTGAGGACACCGTGCGTGAGATCGTCGACGATCCTGACTACGAGGGTCGCGTGTCGGTGAGCCTGCCATCGCTCCGCGTGGACGCGTTCACGGTCGGCACAGCCGCACAGATTCAGAAGGTGCGTCGTACCGGCCTGACGTTCGCACCCGAAGGGGGGACGTGGCGGATGCGCAAGGTGATCAACAAGCTGATCACCGAGGAAGACCTTTACGGCGCGGTCGACGCCGCGTTCAGCCAGGGCTGGCGCAGGGTGAAGCTCTACTTCCTCATCGGGTTGCCCACCGAGCGGGACGAGGACGTCCTCGGCATCGCCCAGCTCGGTGCCCACTGCGCGGAGATCGGGCGGCGCTACCACAGCTCGGTGACGGTGACCGCCTCGGTCGGGGGATTCGTACCCAAGCCTCACACGCCGTTCCAGTGGTTCGGCCAGGACACCAGGTCGGAACTGGAGCGCAAGGTGGCGCTGCTCCGCGACGCGGCGCGGCGCACCCGCGGCTTGACGATCCGCTGGCACGACCCGGCCGCGTCCGTGGCCGAGGGACTGGCCAGCCGCGGCGACCGCCGCATGGGTGCGGTGATCGAGCGCGTGTGGCGGGTCGGCGGCACCTTCCAGGAGTGGTCGGAGCGATTCGATCTGTGCCTGTGGGAGAAAGCCCTGGCGGCCGAGGGTTTGAGCCTCGAGCAGGAGTGTCACCGCGACCGGGACGAGCACGAGGCGCTGCCGTGGGACCACGTCTCGGCCGGGCTGCACCGTGACTTCCTCTGGGGTGACTGGCAGGACGCGCTCACGGGCGCCGCTGTCGAGGACTGCCGCTGGACGCCGTGCTACGACTGCGGCGCCTGCACCGGGTTCGGCCTCGAGCACGTGGTGGCCTCCCCGCTGCCACCGGCCGGAGGGAGCCAGGGGACCGGTCAGGACCTCGGCCGAGGTGACCGGGTTCCGGTGCGACTGCTCTCCCGTGCCTGAGGGCCGGCGCCGGCTGCGGTTCCGCTTCACCAAGACAGGAAAGATCCGCTTCACGAGCCACCGCGACGTCGCTCGCATGTGGGAACGGGCGCTGCGGCGGAGCTCGCTCCCCGTTGCATACTCCCAGGGCTTCACGCCCCATCCGCTGCTCAGTTTCGGGCTGGCCCTTCCCACCGGCTGCGAGTCCCTGGGCGAATACCTCGACATCCGGCTGGACCAGGTCGGGGACGCCGAACCGACGGAGGAGGAGCTCCCCGGGCTCCTGACGTCGCTGCTGCCCGAAGGGATGGATGTCCAGGCCGTCGGACCCGTCGATGAGGCCGAGGGCTCGCTGCAGCAAGAGGTAGCATCGTGCGACTGGGAGCTGGAGGTGCTCGAGGTGTCAGGTGCGGCGTTGGTGGAGCGGGTCGAGCGGTTGCTCGCTGCTCCCAGCCTCACCGTCGGGCGAGAGCGGAAGGGTCGTCGCACCAGCGACGACATCCGCCCGGCCATCCTCGGCCTCTCCGTGACCGACCCCAGGGGTCGCCTCCGGGCGGCGGTGGCCACGCACCCGCGTGGCGTCCGCCCGGTCGACCTGGTCGCCGCCCTGGGCACCGGCGTAGTGCCCGGACGGGCCTGTAGGACGCACCAATGGATCGAGCGCGACGGCGCCCGGTTCGAGCCGCTTCCACTGCGCCGGCTCGACACACCCGTCGCCGCCACACAGAACGCAAGGAGGGACCTCCCTCATGTCGGACCCGGAAGTCAGTCAGACGCCGGAGGGTCGCGCCCCGGAGAAGACGGAGAGCACTAGCCCGCCCGCCCCGCCGCGCCCCGCGCCACCGCGCAAGCCGCAGATCGGCGACACCAGGCCTGCTCCAGCGTCGCGTCCGGCGCCGCCGCCTGCGCCCGTCGTCCCCATCGTTCGTGCGCCAGCGGCTCCGGCGCCGGCGCCGACACAGACTCCCGGCACGACAGCCGTGTCGGGGTCCGCGGGGCCAGGGGCGGATGACTCCGCGCCGGCGGCAGGGGCCGGGACGGCCCGCGCCCGGAGCCGCCGCAGGTCCCGGGACCGCCGCTCCCGCCAGGTCGGGCGCTACCTCGTCTGCGTCCACGTGCAGCCCCAGATGACGCAGATCGCCGTGCTGGAGGGGAGGTCGCTGGTCGAGCACTACGTCTCCCGCGCCGCCGACGACGTGGCCCAGATTGACGGCAACGTCTACCGCGGCCGGGTCCAGAACGTGCTCCCCGGGATGGAGGCGGCCTTCATCGACATCGGCATTCCGAAGAACGCGGTGCTCTACCGGGGCGACGTGCGTTATGACCGCGACGACCTCGAGGGTGGGGCGGGATCGGCCGCACAGCCCCGGATAGAGGACGTGCTCAAGGCGGGTCAGATCATCTTGTGCCAGGTCACGAAGAACCCGATCGGCGCCAAGGGGGCCCGGCTGACCCAGGAGGTCTCGCTACCGGGCCGGTTCGCGGTGCTGGTGCCCAACTCGAGCGCGTTCGGCATCTCCAAGCGTCTGGGGGACACCGAACGGCGGCGCCTGCGCCGCGTCATTGACGAGGTGAAACCCGCCGGCCACGGACTCATCGTGCGCACGGCGGCGGAGGGAGTGGCGGCCGACGACCTGCAACGGGACGTGACGTCGCTGGTCGAGCAGTGGAACGCGATAGAGACCGAAGCGAAGAAGTCCGACACGCCCGGGCTGCTCTACCGGGAGCCGGAGCTGTCGGTGCGCATCCTGCGAGAGGAGCTGAACGCGGAGTACCGGGGGGTTGTCATAGACGACATGGCCCTGTTCGAGCAGGTGCGCGACTACGTCCGGGCCGTCAGCCCTGAGCTGTCGGACCGGGTCGAGTACTACGACCCCGAGGACGAGGGACTGCCGATCTTCGAGCGGTACCACGTGCACGAGCAGCTGCACAAGGCGCTGGACCGCAAGGTCTGGCTGCCCTCGGGCGGATCGCTGATCATCGAGCGCACCGAGGCGCTGACCGTGATCGACGTCAACACGGGCAAGAACGTCGGCAAGACGAACCTGGAGGAGACGGTCTTCCGCAACAACCTCGAGGCCGCCGAAGAGGTGGCGCGGCAGCTCCGCCTGCGCGACATCGGGGGGATCATCGTCATCGATTTCATCGACATGGAAGTCCGGGACAACAGGGAAAAGGTGGCCGCCGCGTTGCGCAGCGCGCTGGCCCGGGACAAGACCAGGACCCAGGTGTTCGACATCTCCGAGCTGGGTTTGGTGGAGATGACCCGGAAGCGTGTCTCCGAGGGCCTCCTGGAGACGTTGTCGACCGAATGCACGGTCTGCGGCGGCCGGGGCGTGACCTTGGACGACTCGGTTCTACGCTAGGATTTTGCGCTCATGTATGCCGTGATCAGGTCCGGAGGGAAGCAGGAGCGCGTGGCCGAGGGACAGCGCGTCCGTGTGGAGCTGCTGGGCGAGGAGACGGGGGCCGAGGTCTCGCTGGAGCCCGTCCTCGTGGTCGACGGCGACCGGGTGCTCGCGACACCCGAGCAGCTGGCCGGAGCCAGCGTGAAGGCCAAGGTCGTGGGCGCCGAGAAGGGTCCCAAGATCGACGCGATGGTGTACAAGTCCAAGTCGAACCAGCGTCGCCGGTGGGGGCACCGCCAGCACTACGCCACGCTGGAGATCACCGCCATCACGGCGGCCGGCTGAATCCGGTTCTCGAAGGTCCTAGGAGTCCGACATGTCCAAGACGAAGGGTGGCGGGTCGACCCGCAATGGCCGCGACTCGGCGGCGCAACGCCTCGGCGTGAAGAAGTTCGACGGCGCCGCTGTCACAGCGGGCTCGATCCTGGTGCGCCAGCGGGGCACCAAGGTCTACCCGGGCGCCAACGTGGGCCGCGGAGGCGACGACACGCTCTTCGCCACCGCCGACGGCGTTGTCAAGTTCGGCGAGCGCCGGGGTCGCCGGCTCGTCAGCGTGCTCATCAGTTCCAGCTGATTTAGGTTCGACGAGGAAGATTCCGCTTCGCTTTCGCCGCAGTGAGTCGACGGGTTCGGGCGATCCTCCCCGCCGTTGGCGGCTTCTCCGGCGGCTCCCATCGCCAGTGACCGGGACGGCCCATGATCCGCCACCCTCCATTGGTCTTCATGTCGTGGTGGGCGGGGCACAGCCGGACCAAGTTTGAGAGGGTCGTCGGCCCGTCGTCCGAGTAGTCGACGGTGCGGTGGTCGCCTTCGAGCCCGAGGCGCTTGCCGCACCCAGGAACCACACAGGAGCGGTCCCGCGCGATCAATGCCATGGCTGTGCGCTGGGCCGGAGTGCGAGTCGACGAGGTCACCGTGGTGATGTCCCGTCCCGTTTTGATGACGAACTGCACGGTGCTCTCTTCGAGCAACTCGTGCGCCATCTCGAGCGAGACGGGGCCCACGCCCTCGATCTCGCAGGTGTCAGAAGGAACCAGGTGGCTCCGGCGCAGAGCGGCGGCATCGATGAGCACCAATGCATGGGGCCGCGGCCCATCGCCCCCACGCGTTGGGCCGGACAGGAGATTGAGGAAGGCGTCCAGGCGGTGGGCGGCCAGGGACTCAGCGTCGGCCCCTCCCGAGGCCTTCCATCTCTTCTTGGCCTCCGCTTCGAGATTCGGCGCCACCTTGGCCCAGGCCACCTCGTCGCAGAGAAACTCACCACGAATGCCGCCGCCCTCATCCTGATGCCAGTTGAGGTGGCGCGCCGCGTGGATGCGCGCTCTGCGCAGTCGTGCGTCCTCAACCGAACGGGCGCGGCAGGTAGCCCGGCTGGCGGCGTCGGCCAACTCTTTGTGGCTCGCCTGTCCCACGGCGAGCGACACCAGTTCTGGGAGCGACTCTGGAGCGGTGAGCGAGGCGTCGCTCAACACCTTGAGCTCGGGCGCAGACAGCCTGCCCGCCCGGAGCGGTTCAGCCAGTTCCGGTTCGTGCACAGCTCGCGCCGCGGCAGCGAGCCGGCTGCGAGCGACGCCCACCGAGGAGCCCGAGGTGGCCGCGAGCCAGTCGGGTCCGCTCGGATGCCCCTCCTTGGCGTACACGCCAGTCTCGACGACACGAGGTGTCAGTCGGGCCAGGCCGCTAGCCACGATCCGCTCAGCATCGGCAAGCAAATCGACCAACCCGAGCGCATCTTCACCTGAGATCGAGTCGGGTGCCACGGCATGCACGACGCGGCGCAGAGTACGCACCGCACTGCGGAGCTCGTTTTTCAGCGATGCGCTCGCATTCGTGGAAGCCACGCAGCGAGGGTACCGAGACGTTGTGACAGGTTGAACTGTGCACACACATTGGATTGCGGACAGACCCAATGAACCTGACGCGTCCAACGCGCAT
>JBPYFR010000080.1:0-19788 GCA_051985685.1 Acidimicrobiales bacterium | reverse complement strand
ATGTCGGCCAACAACCTGCGCCAGGCCGACGTCCCCCGCGGTGCCACCGCTATCACCCAGGTAGCCGGCACCGCGCCCGGCCTCATCTGCCCCCTGGGGAACAAGGTCGCCTACGCCGTCCCCGGCGTCCCCTACGAGATGGCCGAGATGTTCGACCGCGCCATCCTGCCCGACCTGCGCGCCCGCATGGCCGAGACGGGGGAGGAGGGCGTCATCGTGTCCCGCTTGCTCCGCACATGGGGATCCAGCGAGTCCGCGCTGGCCGAGGCCCTGCAGGACCGCATCGACGCGCTCGATGAATCCGGCGACACCACACTCGCGTTCCTTGCCTCGGGCATAGAGGGCATCAAGGTCCGTATCACCGCGCGCGCCCGCAGGCTCGACGACGCGACCGCGCTCCTCGACAAGGAGGAGGTCGAGGTCCGGCGCACCATCGCCGAGCGTCTGGGTGACATCGTCTTCGGCGTGGACGACGAGTCCATGGAGGTCGCCGTTGCGCGCCGCCTCGCGGCGCGCAACCTCACCTTCGGGGTCGCCGAGTCGCTCACCGGCGGCCTCATCGCGTCCCGGCTCGTCAATGTGCCAGGCGCGTCGGCCTGGTTCCGCGGCGGCGTCGTCGCCTACCACGAGCAGGTCAAGTTCGACGTGCTTGGGGTGCCCGTCGGGCCGGTTGTGACCGAGCCGGCCGCGGCGGCCATGGCCGAGGGTGCCCGCAAGGCGACCGGCGCCGACATCGGCCTCGGCATCACCGGTGTGGCGGGGCCGGACGATCAGGAGGGCGTGGCGCCCGGGACGGTCTTCGTGGGGCTGACCTTGCCCGGCCAGGCCGCCCAGACCCGGGAGATCCGCGTCCCCGGGGACCGGGACCGCGTCCGCCAGTACGCCGCCATTTCGGCACTTGACCTGGTCCGACGCGCTCTGGACGCTCTCCCCGACTGACCCCGTCGGCGAACCGCCTCAATGCCGCCCGCGTTCACAGGGCGCCCACAGCGGGGTCACACTGGACGGGGAGTCGGCGGTGGCAGCCTAAGAGCCAGGGAGGTGCGAGCAGTGAAGATCGAGAACGGACCCCGGGTCCTGGTGGTCGACGACGAACCCTCGATCGTCGACGCTGTGGCGACGTCGCTGCGCTACGAGGGGTTCAGCGTCGACGAGGCGACGACCGGGCGCACGGCCCTGGCTCAGGCCCAAGAGGACCCACCCGATCTCATGATCCTCGACGTGATGCTGCCCGACCTCGACGGTCTGGAGGTGACCCGTCGCCTCCGTTCCGGCGGGGTACGGGTCCCGGTCCTGTTCCTCACGGCTCGCGACTCCTTGCAAGACAAGTTGGCGGGCCTCACCGTGGGAGGGGACGACTACGTCACCAAACCATTCGCGCTGGCCGAGGTGATCGCCCGCGTGCACGCCATCTTGCGTCGGAGCGGCTTCGAGCCCGAGGACGACGGCATCCTCCGGTTCGCCGACGTGCAGCTCGACGAAAGCGCGCACGAGGTGCGTCGGGCCGGAAACCCCATCAACCTCACGGCGACGGAGTTCAGCCTCCTGCGCTACTTCATGCTCAACCCTCGCCACGTGCTCTCCAAGGCACAAATCCTCGACCACGTCTGGCACTACGACTTCGGTGGCGACGGGAACGTCGTGGAGACCTATGTGAGTTACCTGCGCAAGAAGCTCGAGAAGTTCGGACCGCCCCTCATCCACACGATCCGCCTCGTCGGCTACACACTGCGCGAATCCGAGCTGGGGAACGGATCCCGCCCCGGGACGGGCTGAGTGTCGCTCCGACTGCGCCTGCTCGTCGCGGTCGGCCTCATCGCGATCGTGGCGCTGGTGGTGGCCGACTTCGTCACCTACTCGGCGTTGCGATCATCGCTCTACAGTCAGGTCGACCAGGAGCTGGCGGCACGCCCCTTCCACTTGGCCGTCAGCCCCGCGGGACCGAACTGCCCATCGCCGCAGAGCAACTTCGGCAGCGCCGGCCCTGTCGACAACAACAGCGGTTCGGGTGAGGCGCCCGGCGGCGATAGCGCGGGCGGTGGCCCCGGCGGCTACTCCAACGTCTTCGGCATCAGCTACATCGCCGTGGCCAACCTCAGCGGCTCAGTCGTTGACGGCATCGAGTGCCCCGCGTACGTCGGCTCTCATTCCTATAGGCCGCAGCTGCCTTCACCGATCACCGGCTTCAAGACGCAGTCGGACGGCACGCAGGTCGCGTACTTCACCGCCAGCTCCATCGCATCGGACGGACCGACCTTCCGGGTGCGCGCCGTCAAGGCGCAAAACGGCGACGTGCTCGTACAGGCGGTCCCGCTCGTGGAGCAGGCCAGTACGATGCACACGATCTTCGTCACCGAGCTCGCGGTGACTGCGGCCGCCCTCGTCCTCGCGCTGGTTGGCGGTTGGTGGCTGGTGCGCATCGGCTTGCGCCCTCTGGCCGACGTCGAGGCGACCGCGGACTCCATCGCCGCGGGCAATCTCGACCAGCGGGTCCCGGGTGCCGACCAGCCCACCGAGGTGGGGCGGCTGGCCCGGGCGCTCAACGTCATGCTCGAGCGCATCCAGGCCGCGTTCAGCGCCCGGTTGCGGTCCGAAGCCCGTCTGAAGGACAACGAGCAGCACTTGCGCCAGTTCGTCGCGGACGCGTCCCACGAGCTGCGCACCCCGATCGCCGCGGTCTCCGCCTACGCCGAGCTGTTTGAGCGCGGCGCAGCCAACAACCCCGAGGACCTGCCCCGCGTGGCCGCCGGCATCCGGACCGAGACGGCGCGCATGGAGCGGCTCGTGAACGACCTCCTCACGCTCGCCCGCCTCGACGAGGGTCTGCACATGGAGAAAGTGCCGGTCGAGCTCGTGGCCCTGGTTTCGGAGGCGGTTCGCACGGCTGCGGCCGTCGGCCCGGAGTGGCCGGTGCAGTTCAGCGCGACGCGTCCCGTCGATGTCGTCGGGGACAAGGACCGCCTGCGCCAGGTCGTCGACAACCTGCTCGCCAATGTCCGTGCCCACACTCCCGAGGGGACCATGACCACGGTGGCAGTCGACCAGGTGGGCGAGGAGGCCGAAATCGTCGTGCACGACATGGGTCCCGGCATTCCCCCCGAAGAGGCCCGCCGGATCTTCGAGCGCTTCTACCGGGCGGATCGGGCGCGGGCGCGCGCCCGTGGCGGGAGCGGACTTGGACTCTCCATCGTGGAAGCCATCGTGGTCGCCCACGGAGGCACCGTTGCCGCAACCTCCTCGCCCGGCGAGGGCATGACGATCACGGTTCGCATCCCTGCCGGCGGTGCGACGGAGCCCGAACCGCATCCCGCGAGTGACGTGACGGAACCCGTCGCGTAGCGAACCGGTACTAATTACCGGAAGCAGGACGTCCGCGCTCGCTCGTCAGAGGAGCGCGCGGTAGAGGTCGAACGTGGCCGCGTCGAACGCGACGAAGCGAACGAGGGAGACGTCGGTGTCCGCCGCGCCGACGGTTGTCACCGCCACCGCGGCCGCCTGCTCGGATGGATAACCGTAGATGCCCGTGGAGATCGCGGGGAAAGCGACGGAGCGGGCGCCGACGTGGTCGGCGACGGCCAGCGCACTGCGATAACAGGACGCCAGCGTCTCGGCTTCGCCGACACCGCCACCACGCCAGTAGGGGCCGACGGTGTGGATGATGAAGCGCGCGGGCAAGTCGAACCCGTCGGTGACGACGGCGTGTCCGGGTGGGCACTCACCGATGGCACGACAGGCGGCCCCCAAGCGCTCGGCACCCGCCGCGCGGTGGATGGCGGCGTCGACGCCACCGCCGCCCAGCAGGCGCCGGTTCGCCGCATTGACCACGGCGTCAACCTGCTCGATCGTGATGTCCCCCAGCGCGGCCTCCAGGCGCGGCGCCACGGCAGCTATCCAGACGACCCCGAGGACGACGAACCCGAGGAAGACGAACCCGAGGAAGAGTGGGGTGCGACCTTGAGCAGGGAGACGCTATGGGCGGGCGCGGTCTCCATGTTGTCCTCTCCCCAGTTGGAGAAGTCCACGGTGCCCTGGACGGCCGACGAGCTCGTCGAGCCTGAGTTGGTCACCTGCCGGAGCGGTCGGGGCGTGCCGCTTGCGTTGACGTACAAGACGACGGGCACCTTGCTGCCGCCCTGGACATGCGCGGTACCCCGAACGGCGAGCGCGCGTTTACCGTCGATCGTCTGGGCGGCGCCATATTTGTAGGGCCCGTCCATCTGGATCCCGCTCGCCACCTCCGAGCTCTTCAGACCGGCCACGAGGGAGGCCAGGCTGGCGTTGGAGGTCGGGAACGACAGCCACTGGCCGGCGTACTTGGACGCCTTGGCGGACCCGACGCTGAAGAGATAGTGAAGCGCGGTGGAGTCGCCCTTCACGTATCCAGTCGAGCCCACCATCTTCACATTCAAGCGCACAGAGGTGGACCCCTTGATCACCGTCAACGTCTGCGCGCCGGAGTTGGTGCCGGTGTCGCCGATGACCCGCAGCGTCGTACCGGACTGCGATGCGACCGACTCGAAGTGCACACCTTGGTGTGCAATGTTCGTCATGGCGGTGTCGTAGGTGGAGTGCGCGCTCGGCTCGGCGGCACCGGCGGGCGGCGCAGACGGGACGACCACCACGGTGGCCACCGTGGCGGCCGCGGCACCGGCCAGGGCCGCGGAAAGGGGCCCGGCCACGCCCCGGGCTGCAGTCGCGACGAAACGGAACGGATGTGGATGCATGACCGTCACTTTCGGGGAGGCCCGGCTCGGCGACGACGATGCGCCGACTGGGTTAGCCGGGTGGGGCGCCATTGTCGCACGCCGGGCGGTGCCGCCGGGGTCGGGTGGTCGGGCCGACCGCTCCTTCAGGTGGAAGCGACGGGGCCGATCGATGCCGTGGCCTGGGGTGCGAAGGGTCGAACGACTTCGCCCCACATTGAGTAGACGACACGGAAGGTCCCGTTCTGCTTGCCGGTGGGGCTCACGGAGTCCTCCTCGACCGGCACGTGGCTGCCGGCGGCGCGCACGTAGAGCACCACGTGGACGTGCCGGCCGCGCGTCGTCTGGGTCCCTTCGACGGTGTCGACCCGGTGCCCATCGAGCGTGCGGGTCCTTCCCAGCGCGTAGGGCCCGGTGAGCGCCAACTCGTTGGCCACGTCGGTTGAGCGGACCCCGTCCGAGATCGATGCAAGGGCCGTGTTGTCCGTCGCGAAATCGACCCATTGCCCGGCGGCCGTGGCCGCCTGCCCCGAGGACAGCCCGGCGAGGTCACGCAGCGCCGCCGCGTTGCCCTTCAGATAGGTGATCCCGCCGATCACGATGATGGACGCGTGGTCGGCCCCGGAGCCTTGGCCCAGCGCGACCTGCTGGGAACCCGAGGCTGGGCCGGCGTCGCCGGTCTCGACGAGGGTCGCCTGCGAGACCTTCGCGCGTGACGTGTAGTGGACCGACCACCCCTTGGTGGTGGCGATGGCCTCGTGATAGAGCGTGGTGGCGTCGGGGGGGGAGGCGGGTGCGGCCCCGACCGCGGGCCCAAGGGCGAACGCGAGAGCGGCAGCGGCCGAGACGGAGGCCAAGCTGCCGAGGACGGCCAGCGCGACGAGCCGCCCCGCTGCAGCCCGCCTGGCCCGGTGGTGCTCCGACGCCCCTCCCATGTTCGGCGTGTCGTCTTCCCCTTGGTTCTCGATCTCTCTGTTCCGCTTGATCCCGTGTCGCGGCGTGGGTCCCGTGCCTCACCGTGGCGGGAGCGTCAGCATCGCGCGCGGGCCGGAGGGCCTCCGACACCGGAGCGGCGCGTCCGGAGACCGTTCTCCTGGTGGTCCGGGCACCCTCGCGTAGGGTCCGCGACATACGAACACATGTTCGTTATGCTGGCGAACGGCAGCGCAGGCGGGGTCCGTCACACCCCTGCCGTAGGGTCACCACCAGGGCGGTCCCCACCGCTTCCCAGTCGCACGGAGTAGGCAGAGGAGAGAGAAAGATGGCCGAAGAGGAACGGATCAAGGCGCTGGACGCGGCGCTGGGCCAGATCGAGAAGCAGTTCGGCAAGGGCTCGGTCATGCGGATGGGGGACAACCTGAACATGAACATCGAGTCCATCCCCACCGGCGCCCTCTCTCTCGACCTCGCGCTCGGCATCGGCGGCCTGCCCCGGGGCCGCATCGTCGAGATCTACGGGCCCGAGTCCTCGGGGAAGTCGACCCTGGCCATGCACGCCGTGGCCGAGGCGCAGCGCAACGGCGGCATTTGCGCCTACGTCGACGCCGAGCACGCCATGGACCCGGTGTACGCGCGAGCGATCGGGGTCAACGTGGACGATCTCCTCATCTCGCAGCCCGACACAGGCGAGCAGGCGCTCGAGATCGCCGACATGCTGATCCGCTCCGGTGCGCTCGACGTCCTGGTGGTCGACTCGGTGGCGGCACTGACCCCGCGGGCCGAGATCGAGGGAGAGATGGGCGATGCGCACGTGGGACTGCAGGCGCGCCTGATGTCCCAGGCCCTGCGCAAGCTGACCGGGACGCTGTCGAAGTCGAGCACGATCGCCATCTTCATCAACCAACTACGGGAGAAGATAGGAGTCCTCTACGGGAGCCCCGAGGTGACGCCCGGCGGGCGCGCGCTCAAGTTCTACTCCTCGGTCCGGCTCGACATCCGCCGGATCGAAGCGATCAAGGACGGGCCCGAGGTGATCGGCAACCGCACCCGGGTCAAGGTGGTCAAGAACAAGTGCTCGTCGCCGTTCAAGCAGGCCGAGTTCGACATCATGTACGGCAAGGGCATCAGCCGTGAGGGCTCGTTGCTCGACGTGGCGGTGGGGCTCGGCTTCATCAAGAAGTCGGGTGCCTGGTTCACCTACGAGGGCGAGCAGCTCGGGCAGGGCCGGGAGAACGTGAAGACGTTCCTCTCGGAGAACCCGCAGCTGATGGCAGAGATCGATGACCGGGTGCGCGAGTGCCTGGCCCCCAAGGAGGAGGAGACCACGCTCGGGCTCGCCGAGGGCGTGGTCGATCCGGACGACCTGCCGATCACCTTCGACAAGTAGCACCCGCCCTCACAGCGGCCGAAGCCTCCGGACCGATCCCCGCCACTCCTGGTGACCGGTCCGGAGCGCTTCGCGTCCGAGCCCGCAGGGGGCTACGGCGTCGTCGTCGCCAGGATCGTGTTGGGCACGATCTCGACCCAGGTCTGGCCCGGTTGCAACGGGATGGTGTTGCCCGCGCCGTCGACGAACCGGGTCGGAGAGCCGAGGGTGGAGCGCTGCCAGGTTGCGGGCACGGCGACGCCATCCCGGTAGACGACGGCGGTACCGCTCGCGTTGGGGTACAGGTCCGCCTGCACTTCCAGGCCACCCATGTTGTTCTCGAGCCACGGTCCGTAGGTGGTCTGGACGTACTGCACCACCACGTTGGCGGCCGTGTTCTGAGAACCGTCGGCGAGCAGATCGGGCGTCGTTCCGTTGTAGAAGCGCTGGAAGGCGTGGAGGGAAGGGTTGTAGCTCCAGGTCACGTTCGAGGTGCTGGAGTAGTCGATGTTCACGGTCGACACAGGGCTGCCGGTGGGCGCGGTGTTGGAGTACGTGAACAGAGGTTGCGGCGCCGTCTGCATGGTCGGGTGCGTGCCGTAGACGAGCGACGTCGAGGTGTAGTCGGAGTCGGGCGCTACCTTGCCGGGCGGGTGGATCATCAGCGAGCTGCTCATCCCGATGTCCACGTTGACGATCGGCGAGGAAACGATGTTGGCGACGACCGGGTTGATCCCACCCACGTGCGCCAGCAGCGGATTGCCGAGCTGACCGAGGATCCCGACGTCGATGTTGCGCGCCGAGCGCACCGGTCCGATCAGAGAGGCGTCGTTGCACTGGAAAACGGCGACATAGCGGGTGATGCCGCCCTCGACCGGCTCCTCGAACACGACGTCCGCCTTGTCCAGCCCGGACTGCGGCCGCGCCGTGGGGTAGTTGTCGATCTTGACGGCCATCGCCGGGCGGTTCCGGACCGCCCCCATCGGGGCCGGCACCCCGCTGAGCGGACACGCGGGCGCCCCCGCGGGGGTCGTGGTGATCGGCCTCCTGGCGGGCGCTGCATCTGAGTGCGGGGTCGAGGCCGAGCAGGCGCTCAGCACCAGTCCGGCGAGGCCGACGCCGATGACGCCCACCTGGGCGAGCGGTCGCCGCGCCCAGGGGCGGATGTCGTCGGAGATGGCCATGATTGCGGCGCAATCGTAGAAGTTTGGGACCTACCGGTGGCGTCGCCGGGTGGCAGATCGGGGTTGCAGGTCCGGACGCCGCGTCAGGCTCAGGCGGTTTACGGCGTCGTCGTCGCGAGGATGGTGTTGGGCACGATCTCGACCCACGTCTGACCAGGTCGCAACGGGATCCGATTGCCCGCGCGGTCGGTGAACTGAGTCGGAGAACCGAGGGTGGAGCGGTGCCAGGTGGCCGGCACGGCGACACCGTCTCGGTACACGACGGCATCACCGCTCGCGTCGGGGTACAGGTCCGCTCGCACCTCAAGGTTGCCCAGACTGTCCTCGACCCAAGGCCCAAGTGTGATCTGGACGTACTGGACCACCACGTTGGCGGCGGTGTTCTGGGTGCCGTTCTCGAGCCGGTCCGGCGTCGTGCCGTTGTAGAAACGCTCAAAGGCGTGGAGGGAAGAGTTGTACCTCCAGGTCACGTTCGAGCTGCCCGAGTAGTTGATGTTCACGGTCGACACCGAGCTGCCGGTTGGCGCGGTGTCGGAGTACGTGAACAGAGGTTGGGGCGGCGTCGTCTTGTCAGGGTGCGCGCCGTAGACGAGCGCCGTCGACGTGTAGTCGGCGTGGGGCGGCACCTTGCCCGCGGGGTGGATCACCAGATGTCTGCTCTGCCCGAGGTCCACATTTACGATCGGCGAGGCGACGATGTCGCGGATCACGGGGTCGATGCCTCCCACGTGTGCCAAGAGTGGTTCGCCCAGCTGACCAAGGATTCCGATGTCGATGCTCCGGGCCGAGCGCACCGGTCCGATCAGGGACGCGTCGTGGCACTGAAAGACGGCCACATAGCGCGTGATACCCGCTTCGACGGGCTGCTCGAACACGATGTCTGCCTTGTCGAGGCCCGACTGCGGACGTGCGGTGGTGTAGTTGTCGACCTTGACGGCCATCGCTGGGCGATTCGGGACGCCTCCCGCCGGGGCCGGTTCGCCGCTGAGCGGACAGGTGGCGCCGCCCGTGGCCGGCGTGTGCGTCGCCTCAGAAGGCCCGGACGAGCTCGAGCATGCGCTCAGCACCAGCCCAGCGCACCCGAGGGCGATGAAGGCGGTGGTGCCCATCCGGGCGAGCGGTCGGCGCGCCCATCGGCGGTCGACGTCGGGAAAAGCCATGTCTGGGGCAAGCGTAGAGGCGTGGGGTTTCCCGGATGCGGACCGTTGCCGGCGCGGCCTTGGCGTCAGGCTCGGGTGGGATCTGCCGGCGTGGCGGCGAGGTAGACCCCGTTCGGCCCGAATCCCAGGTGAGTGACGGTCGCCGGACGGGCGGCAGTCAGGTCCGGCACCGCCGAATGAAAAGGAGAGTAGAGCAGCCAGATGCCGCGGTTGTCGCTGAACACGGATTCCTCGCCCGGGCCGGTGCCTTGCGCGTTGGAACCCAACAGGGCTGTCGCCGAGTAATCCGAGCAGGGACCACGAGGCCCTGTGCACCGCGCCACGCCGATCGCATAGTCGGGCTGGTTGAACCAGTAGCCGGAGTAGAAGAGGTAGTACGTCCCCTCGACCTGCACGAGGTCGGGTGCCTCGACGATGGAGCCCTGCCATGGCAGGTCCGGCCCGAAGATCTGTGCCGGTGTGCCGGTGAGATGCAAGCCGTCGGCACTGAGCGGCTGGCTGTAGATGGTGGTTTTCGTCGTCTGCGAGACTGCGTTCTGATCCGACTTCCACAGCAGATACACGGTGCCGTTCCCGTCGACGAAGGTGCGCGGGTCGATGGAGCCGCCCAGCTCCTGTTGGCAGACGAAGGGTGTCGATTCCGCGAAGTAGGGTCCGGCCACCTTGATGGAGACCGCGTCCCCGATGCACATCGTGGGAGGAGAGACGTCTCGGAGCAACGTGGTGAAGTACAGGACGTAGTGGTTGCCGAACCAATGGACGTCCGGTGCCCAGGCCCACCCCGGCGCGGCCCAATCCGGGAGCTCGGGTAGCGCGTCGGTCATTGGACCCCACTTCCCGAGGACCGGGCCCGAGCGCACCGGGAGGTTGCCCCCGAGCCCCTGCAGTGAGGTGAAGAGGAAGTAGCGCCCGCCGACGAGGGTCACGAACGGGTCCGCCTGGTCGAGCATCTGCGGATCGGCCGGGGTGATGGAGGTCCCCGGAGCCTGCGCGTTCGAGGTGGGTGGTGGTTGGTCGTAGCCGGCCTGGACGGCTGGGATCACGGGCGCGGCGGCCCGGGGCAGCGCGAGCACCGCCGTGAGCACGAACAAAGCGGTTGCGGCGAGACCTCGGAGCGCGATCCGCCGCCTCTGGGGGACGATGCCGCGCATGCAGAGCAAGGGTGCCGACGCACGGCGGCGGGCACGGATCACGCCGCGGCCGTACCGGCCGCTGTGCCCGCTCGGGCGGCTGCGCCGGAGTAGACGCTGGTCCAGTTGCCGCCCGAGGCACCGTACGGGCCGGCCGGGCCGAGGCCGAACAGGCCGTAGAGGTTCTCCATGGCGCGCCGGAACACGTCACTGATGCCGGGCCGCGGCCCGGGCACCACGTTGGGTGGGATCAGGCCGGTGGTCGACAGCTGGGCGACGAACGACGCCGCCCCGCTGGCGAACACGCCGCCGCCCCCCGCCGACGTGTAGTAGGTCACGTCGGACCAGTTGGACTGATGGGGCACGGGCGAGTGCGCGAGGACGTCGAGGTTGCGCGGCCCGGGCAGGGACGGTACGTAGCGGTCGTATTCGCCCAAGATGACTTTGGGGAACGTGGCGCCGTCGGCGAGGTTGCACCCGTCGAAGAACCACGAGGAACCGTCGGTCACGACCATGTCGGCGTCCGCGCCGACCGACTGGTACATCGCGCCGATCAGCGTGGACTCGGGCTCGTTGACCGGGGCTTGGCCCCAGTTGACGGTGGTCAATGCGGGATCCGTCCTTGCCATCGGGTCCTCTGTCGCGTCCTTATAACAGACCTGGAGGCGGTTGGCGCCGACCGAGGTCGGTTGCATCCTGATCTGCCGGTAGCACGCGTTCGCGCCGAGAAAGGCCAGATTCACCCCGTTCGCATTCGCCCGCGCGGCTCCCTCGCGCATGGGACGGGACCAGTACTCGTCGTGGCCCAGGCTGAAGAGGCAGCGGTGCTTGGCGAGCCGGGAAGGGTTGGCATGCAGGTCCACGTCGGTCCAATAGGTCAGGTCGAGCCCGAGGCTCTCGAGATGGAACAGCAGCGGGAGCTCGTTTCCCACGAAGTCGGCGGCGCCGGAGGCCCACGTGGAGGGGTAGGGGCGGTCGAACGACACGGCGCGAGCCCGGTTGGCAAAGGACTGGCCCGCCCCGTCGAGCCCGTAGTAGAGGCTGTAGCCGCCGTACAGGTTGTAGGCCTGCCACGTCGTCACGCTGTTCTGGATCACGAAAGCCGCCGTGCTGGTGTCGTCGCGAATCGTGAGCGGCACGAACTGCTCCTCGCCGCCGCTGCCGACGAGCTTCAGCAGATAACACCCGGGCGGCCAGTCCCGGGTGATCCGTATCGTCGTGGTCGGATTCCACGGGCAGGTGACCGTGCTGGTGCCGGGGGTGACGACCGGTGCTCGCTGGGGGCGGGCGGCGACCATGCCGCTCTGCCACACCAGGCGGCCACCCAGACCCTGGTAATAGCCCATTCGGTAGGCCTGCACCTGGACCGCGGCAGCGGTGGTGTTGACGAAGAGGGCCACGTCGTCGCCGGGACCGGCGCTGACCTGGCTCGCGTAGCCCTCCAGCGCGTGGTCGGGCTGGACGTGGTTGCAGATCCAGTTGAGGGTGCCCGGCCGCGCGTTCTCTGCGATCAACCACGGCGCAGTGGGAGCCACCACCCCGCTGGGGAGATTGGCCAGCACGACCGCCGGTTGGCGCGTCGGCTTGGTGCGGGCCTGGCCCGACGTTCGGTTCGTGCGGTGGAGGCCGGCAGCGAGCCCCGCCGCACCGAGCGCGCCGAGGAGGAATTGTCGGCGATCGATTCCGCGTTCTTCCGGTGGGTCCGCGTCGGGGTCGGCGCCGCCACCCGGGGAAAGGGGCTGCACGCTGCGAGTGTAGGTCCGGCCGGTCATTGGCCTCCGTCAAGACCCCCTACCATTCCGGCGTGGCCTGGGCCCGATCCCTCCCCTCACCGCTGCGACGGTCCCTGGAGCGACTCGTGCAAGCGGGGTGGAGCGCAGCGTGCGAGCTCGGCGCCATCGGGCCGGACGACCCGCGGGGACGTCGTTTCGGACGTATGGGAACGGGGGCGTGTCTCATGTTTCCCCAAGGGACCCTCTTCAACGAGCGACTGATCCACATCGGTTCCGAGACCATCGTCGGTCCGGGAACGTGCATCACCGCCGGTATGGCGCCGGGCCAAGAGATGCCGACCGACCCCGTGGTGTCCATCGGCAGCCGCTGTCTCATCGGTCGGGACTCACACATCGTCGGGCACTGGGAGGTCGTCATCGGCGACGACATCCAGACGGGGCCCCGCATTTACGTCACGGACCAGAACCACACGTACGAGGACCCGGTGGAGCCAATCGGTCGTCAGTGGCCGACCGAGTCACCGGTCCGGATCGGGTCGGGCAGCTGGTTGGGGGCGAACGCCGTGATCCTGCCGGGCACCCAGCTCGGCGAGCACGTCGTCGTGGCGGCGGGAGCAGTCGTGCGAGGGACGGTGCCCGACCGCTGCGTGGTGGCGGGCGTTCCAGCCCGGATCGTGCGCCGTTGGGTCGAGGGTGCGGGCTGGGTGGACGAGAAGGATCTGTCGGTGCCGTGAGGGCGCCGGCGGGCCGCGTTCCCCACCTCGTCACCGTCAGAGGCCAAGACGGCCCCGGCATCGCCGAGCGGCTTTTCGCAGGGTTGCGCGCGGAGGGGGTGCGGGTCGACGACGTGGAGCAGGTGCGGGTCCACGGTCGACTGCTGCTCTGCGTGGAGGCGGCGGTGGTCCCGGAGGAGCTCGAGGTTCTGCGCGGCGCACTGGCACGCCGCCTCAATGGAAACGGAGTCGAGGTGGCGCTCGAGCCGTTGGCGGAGTCGGAGACCGCGGACGTTCCGGAGCGCCAGCTCGTGACCGTGCTCGCGCCCGAGGTCGACGCCGCGACCCTCGAAGGCGTGACAGGCTGCGTGGCGGCGTGCGGAGGCAACATCGAGCGGATCGTCCGCCTCGCCGCCTATCCGGTGCACAGCTACGAACTCTCGGTGGCGGGTGCCGACCTCGACGCACTTCGGCGCGCCCTGGCCGAGGAGGCGGCGCGCCGCCGGGTGGACATCGCCGTGCAGGCGGCGGGGCTGCACCGCCGGGCCAGGCATCTCATCGTCCTGGACGCGGACTCCACGCTCCTCCAGGACGAGGTCATCGACCTGCTGGCGGCGCGCTGCGGCCGCAGTTCGGAAGTGGCTGCCCTCACCGAGAGGGCGATGGCAGGTGACCTCGACTTCGAGGAGGCGTTGCGGCGGCGGGTGCGGCTCCTGGCCGGCCTCGGAGAGGACGACCTCGAGGCCGTGCGCCACCAGATGCGATTGGCGCCGGGCGCACGCACGCTCGTGCGCACGTTGAAGCGTCTGGGCTACGAGCTGGCGGTGGTGAGCGGTGGCTTCACCCAGGTGCTCGGGGCCCTCGTGAGCGGCCTCGGCATCGATCACCTGGCTGCCAACGTGCTCGTGCTCGACAACGGGGTTCTCACCGGCGAACTGAAGGGGCCGATTCTCGACCGGGCAGGCAAGGCGTCAGCCCTGGTCCACTTCGCCGAGGCGGCGCAGCTCCCGGTCGCACGCACGATCGCGGTCGGCGACGGGGCCAACGACATCGACATGCTGGCGGCGGCGGGATTCGGCATCGCGTTCAACGCGAAGCCAGCGGTGCGCGACGCCGCCGACACTGCGCTCAGCGTCCCGTACCTCGACGCCATTCTCTTTCTCCTTGGCATCACGCGCCGCGAGGTGGAGCTCGCCGACAGGGACGGGGCGCCGTGATGGTCGTAGCCCAAGGCGAGCAGGGCAAGAAGGCCGACAACCGGGGCTCGCGTCCGATTCTGCGCGGCTGGCTGCACGTCGGCGCGTTCTGCGGCTGGCTCGTCGGCGGGCCGTTCCTCGTGGCGGCCGGTCCCAACGCCGGGATCAAGGTCGCACTGGCCGTGTACGTGGCGGCAATGCTCGTCATGTTCGGCACCAGCGCAGCGTTCCACCGCGTGCGGTGGTCCGCGCCGGCGTGGCGGCGGATGCGCCGCGCCGACCACAGCGCCATCTTCGTCGGCATCGCCGGCACCACCACCGCGGTGGCGGCGCTGGCGCTGACCGGATGGATCCAGGCGCTCGTGCTCTTCATGGTGTGGGGTGGCGCGGCGGTGGGCATCACGTTGCGCCAGGTGTGGCTCGACGCCCCGCAGTGGGTCGTGGCCATCCCCTATGTCGTGGTGGGCTGGCTCCCCCCGGTCGTGGGCGCGCCCCAGATCGTGCGCAGCCTCGGGTGGATGGGTTTCTGGCTGATGGTCGCGGCGGGGCTCGCGTACACGGCGGGCGCGCTCGTCTACGCGCGCAAACGGCCCGATCCCTGGCCCGGGGTGTTCGGCTTCCACGAGGTGTTCCACGCCTTCACCCTGGTCGGCGCGGCGCTGTTCGCGTACCTGGTGGCCTTCGTCGCGTTGCCGCGGTACTGAGGCGGCACGGTCAAGACGGCCCCAGCGCGGCGGCGAAAGGCACGAGCGGGGCGAGCGACTCCAGCTCGGCGCGCACCGACTCCGCCGTGCCGGCGCGGACGCGCAGCACGACTTCATCGACACCGAGGCGCGCGTAGTGCTCGAGCTTTCCCTCGTCAGCCATCGTGCCGAACGGGATCACGCACAGTGTGGCCGGGTCACGACCGACCTCCTCGGCTCGAGCCCGCAGGCGGGGAATGGCCTCCGTCAGGCCGCCGCCCCCGATGGGGAGCCAGCCGTCGCCGGATTCGGCGACGGCAGCAAAGACGGAGTCGGTGGCGCCGCCTCCGATGAGAGTGCGCACGCGCGGCTGCTGCAGAGGCTTTGGCCATGACCACGTGGGGCCGAAGTCGACGAACTCGCCGTGGAACTCGGCCTGCTCGCCCGACCAGATGGCCTCCATCGCGGCCAGGTGCTCGCGCACGGCGGCGCGGCGCCGGGCGAAGTCGACGCCGTGGTCCTCCGCTTCGGCCCTGTTCCAGCCAAACCCGACGCCGAGCGTGACGCGGCCGCCCGAGAGGTGGTCGAGGGTCGCCACCTGTTTGGCCAGGAGGATGGGGTCATGCTGGGCGGCCAGCACGATGCCGGTGCCGAGCCCGATCCGCTGCGTCACGGCCGCGGCCGTGGCCAGCGCCACCAGAGGGTCGAGGGTGCGTTGGTAGGACTCAAAACGAATGCCGTCGAGGAGCGCGGGTGGTACGTGCTCGCGCAGCGGCAAGTGCGTGTGCTCGGGGAGCCAGAAGGAGTCGAACCCGAGCCTTTCGGACATGCCCGCCAGCGCGGCAGGCGCGACGTCGAGGTCGGTGAGTGCGGCCGTGACACCCAGGCGCACGTCAGCGGGTGGGAGGCGACTTGGCGGCGAACTCAGCCAGTGTGCCGGCCCCGACGGCGTCACCGAGGAGGGAAGAGAACGCGGCTTGCTCCCGCCGGTTGGCCTGCTCCACCGCGTCGCGCCGGCTCGCCCGCATGAGCGAGGTGATGGCGCGCGTCGCGGCACGCGGGTGCGCCGCGAGACGGCTCGCCAGCGCGACTGTCTCGTCGAGGACGGTGCCGGGTGCGCACGTGCGTAACGCCAGCCCGAGTCGCACCAGCTCCGGCGCGTCCACCCAGTCCGAAGTGAGCAGCACGCGCGCCGCTTCCTGCCAGCCCATCGCGGCGGGGAAGAGCAGGCTGCTCGCCGCCTCGGGCGGCACACCCAGCTCTGCGAAAGGGACCCGCAACCGGGCGTCCTCGTCGACGAGGACGAGGTCGCAGTGCGCCAACACGGTGAAGCCCAGCCCGACGCCCACACCCGTCACCGCCGCGAGGAGGGGGACCTCCACGGTGCCGAGGGCGTCGAGGAGCCCTTGGAACCCCCGGTCCGATCCCTCGACGACGGTGCCAGTGGCGATGGCGGCCATCTCGTTCAGGTCCGCCCCGGACGAGAAGGCACCACCGCGCCCGGTCAGGACGACGGCGCGGACCGATTCGTCGCGGTCGGACTGACGCAACGCGGCCGTGCACTCGAGGTACATCGCGGTGTCGAACGCGTTGCGGACCTCCGGCCGGTTGAAAGCGACGACCCGGACGCCCGGGGCGGCCTCCTCCATCTCGATGCGGCTCACGGGCGCACGATCCGGTGGCCGGCGTTCGCCACCTAGCTCCCTTTCTCGGCGTTCTCGGCGGCGGCCTTGGCCCGGCGCGCGATGACGTTCTCAGCCGTCTGGTTCATGCCCGTCGACATCGGCCAGCCGATGTAGTGGGTGAGGTGCACCACCACCTCTCGCAGCTGGTCGACCGTGAGCTCGTCACGTTCGAGCGCGCAGTCGAATTGGATGTCGAGCAGGTCGGTCTTGCCCAACGCGGCGAGGACGCCGATCGTCATGAGCCGGCGGTCGCGCACGCCGAGCTCCGCGCTCGTCCACACCGTGCCGAACAGGTGGTCGACCGTCATGGCCGCATAGCGGCCCGGGATGGTGTCGGGGTCGACGGAGAAGCCGTAGACCTCCTGCATCTTGGCAATGCCGGCGGCTCGCTTGTCGCCCTCTTCGGTCATTCGTCGCTCCTCGCCCCGTACCTTCGTTTGCCCCGCCCGACCCTACCGAGGCGGCCGGCGACCGGCCCAGCCGGAAGCTTCGCTGTCACTCCGGGTCCGGCAGCCCGAAGACGCGCTCGCAGCGAGCCTCGGTCAGCGCCGCCACCGGCATGGGTACTCCGAGCTCGTCGCCCAAGGCGCGGGCGGCATCCAGGTCCTTGTGCGCCATCTGCGCTTTGTCCCGCAGAAACGCCAGCAGGTTCGCGTCGGTGTCGGCGGGCCACGGTTCGGCGGTCGGACGGAGGATGAGCCGGGCCGAGCCGCCGATGACCTCATCGCTGGCGCGGATGGCTTCGCCCAGCTTCAACAGGTCGACACCCGCCGCCTCGGCCAGCTCCTGCGCCTCCTGGGCGGCCAACCACGATCCGTATTGCACGACGTTTCGGGCCAGCTTGGCCGAGAGGCCGGTACCGGGCGGACCCATGTGCAACACCAGACGGCTGAAGACGTCGAGCAAAGGGCGGACCCGGTCGACCTCGTCCTCGGTCCCACCCACCATGCACACCAACTGGCCGTCGGCGGCCCCCTGCGTGCCGCCGCTCACGCCGCAGTCGACCACCGTCACGCCGTGGGCGGCGCCGGCGGCGCGGAGGTCGGTGACCGTCGGCGTCGAGATCGTGCTCACCACGACGACGGTCGTCTCGGCACCGGTGCGGGCGTCGGCGCCGGCGAAGACGCCGTCGTCGCCCTCGAGCACCGCGCGCACCTGTGCATCGTTGAGCACGGCCACAATGACGACGTCGCACCGTCCGGCGAGCTCCCGGGGCGACGCCGCCACGTGGGCCTCACCGCGGTACGGCGCGGTGGCCTCCTCCCGGACGTCGCAGACCGCGAGCCTGACTCCGGCCTTCATCAGGTTGCCTGCGATGCCGCCGCCGATCTCGCCCAGGCCGATGACCCCGGCGCTCGGCACGTGGCTCGTGTTCTGCGGCACGGTGGCCCTCCTCCCGGGTCGATGCGGACTGAAACGACCCTAGACCTGGACAAGTGTCTGGACTATAGTCTGAACGTATGACCGAGGGCAACGCCGGGCGGAGCGAGGGAGGCGGACGGGCCGACTACTCGGGGCCGTTCGACCCGGGCTTCGACTACGAGGACCTGTCCAAGGAGGCGTTGGTGCGGTTGGCCCGGGAGTACGCGTTGATCGTGCACCTGCTCGACCGGTCCATGTGCGCCGCCATCGGGATGCGCTACGGCGCCGAGGCGGTGAAGGAGCTGGCCATCGAGGAGTGGGCCGGCGCCAGCCCGGTCTACGGCGATCGGCTGCGCGAGATCATGAACATCGAAGGCGACGGCGTCTCGGCCATCTTCAAGGTGCTCCAGCTCGACCCCGGCTTCCCGCACCACTACCTCGACGTGCACTACGAGCTCGTCGACGAGCGGCACGGTTACTTCGAGTTGGCTTACTGCGGCGCGCTCATGGACGCCGAGCCGTTCGGGGACAAGATGGTGACGAACATGTGCCACCACATAGAAGACGGCACGTTCGATGTCACCGCGCAGGCGGTCAACCCCAAGGCCCGCATCCGCCACGTGCACCGGCCGCCACGAGTGCCCTCCGACCGGGTGCCGCACTGCCGCTGGGAGATCGTGATCGAGGACGACACCGAGACGCTCCCCGAGAAGGACATCACCAAGATCACGCGCGGGACGACCGCGGCCACCTTCGTCTTCCCCGACATGAAGGACGGCACGCCGCACGTCCCCGAGTCCTCCGGGCCGTGAGCCTGTTTGAGCCGACGGACACCGCCAACAGCGCGGCCCGCTCGGAGCAACCGGGCCGGCGCCACCTCTCCGAGCGCCAGGCGGAGGTCATGGAGCGGCTCGTCGCGGCGGCGTCGGAGGAGGCCGAGGAACGGCCGTACGCGGAGATCTCGGTGCGGACGATCGCCAGGCGGGCGGGCGTGGCCCCGGCGACGGCGTACACCTACTTCTCGGGCAAGGACCACCTATTGGCCGAGGTGCTCTGGCGCCGCGTGCAGTCCTCCCCCCATCTGGTCGACCTCAATGTGGCGCTGCCCGAGCGTGTCGCCGACACGGTGCGGACCATGGGGTTCGCGACCATGGCGCCGCCCGCCGTCTCGGTCTGCACGACCGCGCTGCTGGGCGACGGGCCCGACGTCAAACGGGTGCGCTCGCGCCTCGGCGGGGAGATCCGCCGGCGCTTGGCGGCCGCGCTGGGGAGCGGCAGCGACGACGCCGTGCTCGACGTCCTCCAGATCACCTACACCGGCGCCGTCCTGAGTGCGGGCATGGGGCACCTCTCCTTCGACGCGGTCCCGTCGCTGATGGCAGAGGCGACGGCCCTCATGAGCGGGAAGGGCAGGCGCCGGTGACGACGGTGGCCCCGCTGGCCTACAGCCCCTACGACTACGCCATCCACGAGGACCCGTACCCGACCTACGCCAGGCTGCGCGCCGAGGCGCCCGTGTTCTACAACGAAGAGCTCGACTTCTTCGCGTACGCGCGCCACGCGGACGTCCTGGCCGCATTCCGGGACGTGGACCGCTACTCCAACGCGTACGGGGTCAGCCTCGACCCGGCCGCGTACGGGCCCGACGCGCACCGGCACATGTCCTTTCTCGCGATGGACCCGCCGCGGCACACCCGCATGCGCTCCATCGTGGGCAAGAGCTTCACGCCCCGGCGCGTCGCGGCCATGGAGGACCGGGTTCGCGAGCTCGCGCGCGCACACTTGGGACCCGCGCTCGAGGCGGGCCGGTTCGACTTCATCGGGGACTTCGCCGGGCTCCTCCCCATGGACGTGATCTCCGATCTCGTCGGGGTACCCGAGCCCGACCGGGCCGAGGTTCGCCGCCTGGCCGACCTGCTCGTCCACCGCGACGA
>JBPYFR010000079.1:0-4878 GCA_051985685.1 Acidimicrobiales bacterium | reverse complement strand
GTCGGTGACGGCAGCGCTCGTCCATGATCACCCCGTGTCGGCGGTGGTGCTATCGGAACTTGGCCCTCATCAACTACCGGGCCTCTCCCGGCCGGAGGGAGTCTTCGAGGTCATGTCAAGCCATCTACAACCCCAACTGGTCAGACCGGAAGCTGACTGACCACGAGCCCACTGCGTTCTCAGAGGTAACGCGCTTCTTCCGACCAACCAACCCCAAGGCCTAAGTCTCCCCGCGGAACGACCGGGTTCATGAGGAAGCTGAAGGTTCACGGGGATGACGCGTCTTGGGGGGCGTTGCAGGATTCGTTCATCGCCCACAGCGCTGCATGGCGGTGGACAGCGGTTCTGTCAGACGTCCCGCTTGTCTCGATGAGAGCGCAGGTGGCTGGGCCGGCGTCTCTGGCGAAGCGCCATTGCGCCCCTGGAATGGATCGTCCGCGGCGATCCTGTGCCGGGATCGTCCGCCGTTCTATCGAGGCAATCAAAGCGGTCGAGCCGGCGATCGCCTGGTTCGGCTGCTGTTGCGCCAAGTAGGGATTCGGTTCTGCGCCGCCCGCCACGCCGGTGACGCGGGAGTGATGGTCGCGAAACGCCCGTCCCCCCAGTTCGTGTCCACGGCGCACGTCGAGCTCGGCGCAGGCTGTCGACAAACATCTGCACTTGCCAGGCATTGGCGGTCGACGTGCCGCTGCCTTCGAGAGTGAGGAAGTGGGCTCCGAGCCACACATGACCACGCCCCATTGGAGCTGGTAGTCCTGCTGGGATCCGCCCGAGCGCCCCGGGTCGCCGACGAAACCTTTCGACCGGGAGTCCAGGGGGCACGTCGACCGAGCCGGTATTGAGGAGGTTGTAGTGCACCCGCCGTGGTTTGGGACCGAGCCGCTCCACCGCGGTGATCTGGATCGCCACCTGGAACCCGGCGTTCTCGGTGAAGGCCAACGCGTTGGTCTGCTGGTCGGGTACGGTCACCGACTGAGTGTCGCACTGGCCTAGTGCCCCGTCAGGCAACCTTTGCGCGCATTGAAATAGCACGAAGTTCTTCATCGTCCGCGTGACGGTTTCGCCATCCGATGTAGCGACGGATCATCGAGTTCTGCTCGTCATGGCCGCGGTGATCGGTGCCGTCGAGCGCGAAGTAGCGCAGTGGAGCGAAGTGACATTCGATCCGGTTGAGCCAACTGGCGTTGGTCGGCACGTAGGCCAGCTCCACATTGTTCGCCGCTGCCCAATCGCCAACTCGGTTGTCCTTCTTCGTTGACAGGTGGGGGCTGTAGTTGTCCAACACGATGGCGATGCGCACCCGGGGCGGATACAGGGAGCGGAGGTAGCGGCAGAACTCCAGGAACTTGGTGCGGTTCTTCGTCACCTTGATGTGCCCGTACATCCGGTCCTCGTTCAAATCGAGCGCCGCCAACAGATGACGCACGCCCTGAGTTCGCTTGTAGTTGGCCCGACGCCGGCGACGACGCGGCGCCTCTTGCGGGCCCCTCTCGTGGCGGGACTCCACCGGGGCCCACTGTTTGCCGGGCCGAGGCAACAGGTTGAGAGGACCGAACTCGTCCATGCAGATGACCACCGTCGGGTCACCCTTTCTTGGCTTGGCCTTGCGGTTGGCGATGTCATACAGCTCCAGGATGCGATTCTTCTTGACCTCGAAGTCGGGGTCGTTGGACTGCTTGAAGGTCTTGATCACTTGAAAGGACACACCTTCGTGTTTGAGCACCGCTCGCAGGCCCTCATGGCTGATGTCCTCTACCACCCCCTCTGCCACCAAGAACTCGGCCAGCTTCGACAAGCTCCAGGTCGAAAACGGCAGGCCATGATCGGCCGGCCGGGACAGTGCGATCTTCTTGATCCCCCGCCGCTGCGGCAGGCTGAACGTCGGGGGCCGACCCCGGCATAGCGGGGATACAGCGAGTCAAAGCCGTCCTGGTTGAAGTTGTTGATGACCTCGCGGACCCGATCCGGGCTCGTGAACGCCACCTTGGCGACCCTGGCCACGTCCATCCCCTGAGCCGACAGCAGCACCATCTGCGCCCGCCGCCAGGTCACCACTGAGCCAGAAGAGCGTCGCACGATCCGCAACGACCGATTGCCTTCGTCGTTGGTCAACTCCCGCACCCGAAGGCCCTCCCGCATGTCCACCTCCCGAACGCTAAAGGGACGGGATCAGCGTGAACGAAGCGAACAACCGGGTGGTGGATCTAAGAGGCGAACGATGCCTCACGCCGCACTAGTTGATGATCCCTGGACATCCTGATAGCTGGCGATCAGTCGGTATTCAGGGAATCCCGAGGAACTTATCGGCATCAAAGTCGTCTGGAACGGGCACGAAGGCGACAAGGCGCCCTTCAATCTCGCGAAGTCGATGTCCGAGTCCGGCAGTGTCCTCCGCAAGTAGGACATCCCCTGGGCCCAGGTGCCGGGTACTGCCGTCGCTGGCTTCCAGGTCCGCCTCGCCTCTCAAGAACAAGATGAACTGTCGTCTTGGCGGATTGTGGAAATCGAGCGACGCTCCTGCCTCTGTCTGACGAAACACCAAGGCGCTCGCAGGCAGCTGTTGAGAAGACAAGCCGTACGACACCTTCTCCAAAGAAAGATCCCTGTCTTCAAAGTGCGACTCGCCGTCGCTGTCGGCGTAGACCCTGGTGATCCTCATTGGGAATTCCTCCAGCGACCTCTCGTCCTGCGGCCGTCAACCAGCCTTCGAAACTACGTCAAGAACGGACCTAGCCCATAATCCCGCCAAAGGCTGCCCCCTATGGCCACTGGCACCGCGTTCCCAACCGACGGGACTGCGGCATCCCGTCGAGGCAAACGTTTGCTGCCACGGCACTAGCCCGGTAGGCGGCACCGCAGATCAGGAACTATGTTCGGGGCGGGAAGGTGCCGATGCGACGTGGAGGGTGCTCAGCCGGAGTCACGACACCGCTAGACCGAGTGTCTGTGGCGGTCGCGGGCGGCGCCCTCCGTCAGGATTCTTGTACTCGCGGCCGGCGTCTCGTTGCGATGTTGATTGTGGCCGTGTGCGCCGTCGCGGGTTGCGGCTCGACCTCGGGCGGTGTCGGAAGGCCCAACTCGTCGGCGATCGTCTATAGCTGCGGGGCAAGCCTGTGTGCGGTCAGTCCGGACGGCTCGCATCCTGTGCAACTGCCGCTGCCTAAGAGCACCAACGGGAGCCGGGGGAGCGATCCAGTCACCGTGGGCACCTGCGAGGTGGACACGACCGGGACGAAGGCGGCGTGTCCCGAGGCCAATGACCATCTCGTTGGGGATGGCGGTAATTACTATGGCTTTCATCTTGTCGTGGTCGACATCGACGGCACCCATTTGCACCGCATCTGGGAGCCACCATCGGGAAGCTATGGCCCATCGGATCGTTATGACATCCTCTCTGGTCGGCCCGCTTGGAGTCCTAACGGCACCCGAATAGCGATTGCTGTTCCTGTCAGCTCGTTAGGTGCCAAGACGACCTACCCGATATGGGTGATGGGCGCTGATGGCTCTAGCGCTCACACCGTGCTTGACTCCACCGGAAAGCCCTTTCTCAGCTCCACACCTGCGGTCGTGGCTTGGAGCCCGGACGGCCGTCACATCGCTTTCGAGACAGACTCGGGTGGAATCGGCATCGTTCCGAGCGCCGGTGGAGCGCCGACAATGATGCAGCAGTCGAGCGGTGAGCAGCGGGTCGCCACTCTGTCGTGGTCACCCGACGGGAGCCGGCTACTAGGTGTCAGCAACGACGAGACGAACCTGCTTTGCCCCAGGACCAACATGCGGCTGTATCCGACCACTGGCGGGGCCCCCACGTCCATCTCCGTTGGCCGAGGGATTGTCAATGCAGCCGAGTACTCGCCCGATGGGAGCCGCATCGTCTACACCTTCGACGCGGGCCCTCCATACGGTGCCTTCGCCCAGGCGTTCATCTCCAATGCGCAGGGGGCCGACGCAACCCCCATACCCAACCTCTCCATGTCCTTCCTCGACGCCACCCAGCAATGGATCCAATGGAGCGGGCCACCCAACGATGCTCGCCCACCCACCAATCCCAACGGGACCCCCACGCTACCCATGCCCACCAACTGTGGAACCGAGACGAGCACGCCACCTACGACATCTGGGACGTTCGTCGGGATCAAGTGCACGGCTGTTTCGGGTAGTCCGGCAGGGGTGATACTCGGTGGCTGTGACGGCGACACCGGAGGGGGGTCTAGCCCTGTCAACCTGAACGGAATGGGTCCTTTCACCATCGTGTGGAAGAGTGGTCGGACCACGGTCTTCACCGGTGGCCCCGGTTCTCTGCAGATCGTTGGACACGACAGCGATCCCATCGGTCCGGGGACCTGCCCGCCTGGCAGCGAGGTCGTTGCGCGCGACAAGGTCGTCTCCGGCTACACCAACGGCGGTCCCCTGCCTGGCCAGCTCGTGGTCGCCGTGTGCCTTGCGCAAAACCTCGTCTTGTCAATCGAGCCCGGTACCCAGGCGAGGATCAACTAAAGACTCCAACAGCTATCGCTTGGGATCGACCGACACGCCGAGGTCAACGTCGCGACACCGCAAGTTCCATACCGCGCCCGTCGGTCAGGCATGCAGCACTTGCCCCGAGCGCAGATCGTCGGAGTTCGCAATGCTCGAGTTCTTTGCTGGGGGCAGCTCAAGCAGCGCAAACGTTGTCTGACGCGGCACTAGCCATGCCACCCGATCCCGTTGCCACTACCCCATGTCCTCATACGCTCGTAATACGGTGACGCTCTAGACAGGATCATCGAGCTGCTGTGGCACGAGCGGAACAATCGGCTACATCGCTCGGCAGGCGTCGGAGGGCAGACATGCGGGCAGATGCTACGACCTGGCCAACATCCCGAAGAGGAAGCGGAT
>JBPYFR010000078.1:0-2539 GCA_051985685.1 Acidimicrobiales bacterium | reverse complement strand
CACGAACACTTGTTCGCCTCCTCATCATTGGACCACGAACATCTGTTCGATGTCAAGCTTCGAGGGCCCGGTCCGTGGCCACCAGCACTTTAGGAACGTGCTGTGACAGGCACGGTTTCCCACCTGATCGCCACCACTGAGCGAACAGATGTTTGTAATGCGCACCTCGAGTGGGTATGTTGGTGCGCGGCGAACGGATGTTCGCCCCCGGAACGGTGTCGAGGGGGCCGGCGGGGTGAGCACAAGGGGAGGACGATGGCCGAGGTACTGAGCGGGAAACGGCGACAGATCCTGAACGTCATCGCGGACAGCCAACGGCAGCGGGGCTATCCCCCTTCGGTGCGGGAGATCGGCGAGGCGGTTGGCCTGACGTCGTCAGCCACGGTGCATACGCATCTGGCGGTCTTGCAGAAGGAGGGCTACCTGTCCCGGGACCCGTCGAAGCCCCGCGCCATCCAGGTGCACTTCGACCCCGTGTCGACCACGCGGCTCGCAGCGTCGCCCGTTCACAACGTCCCCCTCGTCGGAGACGTGGCCGCCGGCACCGGCGTCCTCGCCGAGGAGAACATCGAGGAGCTCCTGCCGATGCCCGAGCAGTTCACCGGCACCGGCCCGTCCTTCATGCTGCGCGTGCGAGGGGATTCCATGATCGAGGCTGGCATCTACGACGGGGACTATGTCGTGGTACGCCAGCAACCCGACGCGGATCCCGGCGACGTTGTCGTGGCCGGGATTCCTGACGGCGAGGCCACCGTCAAGACGTTCAGCCGCCGCGGCGGGCGCGTCGTGCTGACGCCGTCCAACGCGGCCTTCGAACCGATGGTGTTCGACGGTGACGAGGTGACCATCTTCGGCAAAGTCGTCACGGTCGTGCGGCCGATCAGGTAGGCCCGTCGCCCGCTACCCGCGTTACTTGAGCAGGCGCGAAAGGCGGCGATCGGCCAGGACCTTTCCGCCGGTCTGGCAGGTCGGGCAGTACGTCATCTCATAGGACTCGAAAGACACCCGCCGGAGCGTGTCGCCGCACGGCGTCGGGCACGGCTGCCCGAAGCGACCGTGCACCTTGAAGCGGCCGCCCAGCTTGGCCTCGGAGAGCCCGCCTTCGCGCCCGCGCTCGAGCTCGAGGGCTTCGGTCATGACCGAATTCGCCGCCTCGATCAGGTCCTCCCGCTCGGCGGCGGTGAGGGATCGCAAAGAAGCGAACGGTGACAGCTTGGCTCGGTGCAGGATGTCGTCTCCCCAGCCCCGCCCGATCCCTGACACGACGTGCTGGTCGCGCAGGTCGGTAGTCAGCTGGCGGTTCGAGTCGCTGGTGCGAATGAGCTCCGCGAACTCCTCGCTGCCCGGCTCCGGCCCAAGGCCTTCCAGCGGGCCCTCGTCTCCCTCGGGGAGGACCCACCACGAGGCCTTGCGCTGCGTGCCGTGCTCGCGTACCAGGACCCCGACCGCGTGCCTCTTGTCGTCGGCGGGGAGGAACTCGAAGCGGGCCACCGACCCGCGCGGCTTCGTCCTCTTCGGCGGCTCCTCGATGTCGAGGCGGCCGGCCTGAGACAGATGCAGCACGATGCGCGTGCCGCCCTCGAACTCCCAGACGAGGTACTTGGCCCGGCGACGGACCGACAGCAGCGTTCTCCCCACCAGCGAGTCGGGCGAGGGTGCGTACGTCTTGAGCGAAGAGAACCCGAGGAGATCGGCGCGCTCCAGCGTGCTCCCCGCCAAGCGCGCGTCCAACCGCTCGGAGAGCGCCTGCATCTCGGGCAATTCGGGCACGACACAATGTACGCATGACCTACACCCACGGGCACCACGAGTCCGTGCTGCGCAGCCACACGTGGCGCACGGGCGAGAACTCGGCCGCCTACCTGCTCCCCCACCTCCGGCCGGGCCAGTCGCTGCTCGACGCCGGCTGCGGCCCGGGCACGATCACCGCCGATCTCGCTCTCCTGGTCGCGCCCGGCGAGGTGGTGGGAATGGACGCGGCCGATGAGGTCGTGGCGCAGGCGCGCGAACACGCGCGCGAGCTGGGCCTGCCGAACCTCCGCTTCGAGGTGGGTGACCTGTTCGCACTCGCGTACCCCGACGCCTCCTTCGACGTGGTCCACCTGCACCAGGTGCTGCAGCATCTCGCCGACCCGGTCGCAGCGCTGGTCGAGTTGCGCCGCGTGCTGAGCGCCGAGGGCCTCCTCGCGGCACGCGACTCGGACTACGCAGCCTTCACCTGGGCGCCGGCGGACCCGGCCCTCGACCGCTGGCTCGAGCTCTACTTCGCCGTGACCGCGCGCAACGGACACGACGCCCGCATCGGGCCCCGGCTCCTGGGCCTCGCCCACAAGGCGGGGTTCGCTGACGTCACCGTGTCGAGCTCCACGTGGACCTACGCCGACCCCGAGGCGCGGGCGTGGTGGGGCGGCTTGTGGGCCGACCGGATGCGCTTCTCGCGCGTCGCCGAGCAGGCGGTCGAGTACGGGCTGAGCGATCGCGACGAGCTCGGCCGCATCGCGGCCGCGTTCGTCCGCTGGGCAGAGTCACCTGACGCGGT
>JBPYFR010000077.1:0-10411 GCA_051985685.1 Acidimicrobiales bacterium | reverse complement strand
GCACCCCTGACTGCCCCAGCGTCAACAGGGTGGCCACGAGCAGCACGGCCAGAGAGAAGACGGGGACGAGCCAGACAGGCACCAGGCTGACTCGAAGATCCCTCGCATTGTTGTCGTCTTCCATCTCGGCGGGGCGAGGACCTTGCAGGACGACGGAGAGGCCCGCTGCGGCGAAGATGGCGACCAGGAAGCTCAGATCCACCGAGTACCGACCGTCCTGCCAGAACCATGTCTTGTCGTTGGCGGCGAGGAGGAACGGGAAGGCGATGACGCCCACTCCGCACGCCAAGACCCCCAAGGCCTTCCCGGTGCGGAAGAAGAGCCACGCTGTGGCCAGCGCCAGCGCCAAGAGGGCGACGAGGATCGCGATTTCAACCGTCTCGCCGACCGGGCCTTTGATCGTTTCCGGGTGGTAGAGGAGTCGGAGGCCGAGAGCGATCGGAACGAAGTCGTTGAACGCAACGTTGAAGCGACTCCAGTAGTTCGTCGATATGCCGACCTGTGGTCCGCCGTTGAGCGACAGCGAGGCGAACCCGCTGCCAATGTTCGTATAGATCCAGGGCAAGGCACCGGCGACGAGCCCGGACAGGAAAACACCGACCGCACGCAGACTGATCCATCGGCGCAGCGACCCGAGGAGCACGATCGCGGCGGGGAGCACGAAGTAGACGATCTCTGGTGAGGCCCAGACTCCCAATCCGGCGCTGGCGCCCAGAACGAGGAAGTTCCAGCTTCCGGTGCGGCCGTGGGCGACGCGAATCGCCATGAGGACGATGAGCAGCCCGAGGACGAGCGTCACGAAGTGAAAGCCGAGCTCGCGAGTGGAGTTCCAGACGGTTGCGTACGGCCAGACCCAGACCAGTGCTCCTGCGACCAGGCCGGGCCGCCACCGGCCGCAGAGCTCGGTCACGATGAGGCCGACGAACAGGGCCGCGAGCGCCGAGAGGAGGACCGAGGTCAGGTTGATTCCGAGCGGCCCCGGGGCGACCCAGCTCACCGCGGCAACGAGGTAGGGCTCCACCCCGCCGTAGGGCTGTCCCCAGTAGAAGGTCGACATGTGGCCGTGCTCGATCTGCCGGGCCATCAGGCCGACGACGGCCGCGTCAGAGAACAGCGGGGTGTGGGCCAAGAGCCAAATTCGCTCGAGCGCTCCGACCGCGAACGCCAGCGCCACCGTTCCGATCATCGTGTAGTCGACCCACCGTCCCAGGTGGGTTCGACGTACGGGCGGACGGTCGACGACGGAAGATGTCGTCGGTTGGTCCTCGAGTGAGAGGTGCCCCTCGGTCACGGTAGGGAGGGCAGTCGAGCTGGTCGAGTCAAAGGAAGACACAGGTTGAAGGCGCCGCGCCGCTCTGCGAACGCCTACGGCGTGGCCGAAAATTAGCAGCCGGCACGGTTGGAAAAGGGGACCGCGCCGGGTGAATTCCGTTCAGTGCATCGGCGGAGCGACCCGCCGGAGGACCCGCAAGCTGCCGCAGGCGCCGTCGTCGACGAACTCACCCGAATCGAGCGCCGCGCGGTAGAGCTCGTAGGGCGGTCGGCCTCCGTCCGCTGGGTCCGGAAAGACGTCGTGAATGGCAAGCCATCCGCCGAGGGCGACGCGCGGCGACCAGCCGCGGAAGTCGGCCCACGCCGGCTCCTCGCCGTGGCCCCCGTCGACGAAGCAGAACGACAGCGGCCGGTCCCAACGGGCGGCAACCGTCGCGGAGTCGCCGACGACACCCACGACTGAGCCCTCGAGCCCCGCTTGGGTGATCGTGCGGCGCCAGTGGAGCAACGTATCGATCCGGCCCACGTTTGCGTCGACGAGGTCTGGTTCGTGGTGCTCCCAGCCAGGCTGGTTCTCCTCGGATCCCCGGTGGTGGTCGATCGACAGCAGGATCGCACCCGTTGCCTCCGCGGCGGCGCCGAGATAGATCGTCGACTTCCCGCACCAGGCTCCGATCTCGACGAAGGTCGGCGGCTCGGTCCCGTCCACTTGGGCGCGCCCGGCCCGAAGCGCCGCTCGGAGCAGGGCCTCGCCCTCGTCGTCGGGCATGAACCCCCGCGTGCACCGCGCGGCGTCGACCAGGGCTCGGAGACGTCCGGTCTGGAGCTCGCCGCCGGCCGGAAAGCCTGCGGACATCAGTGGCCGCTCGTGGCGACCCGCAAGGAGGCCGCGAGCTGCCCCCGCTCACGCTCTGCGAACGCAACGTGCACACCGAGTCGCTCGACCGATTGCGCCACCCGACGCGGCCCGGAGTCCAGGGGGTGCGTGGCGAGGAATGCAACTGCTCGCTCGGCGAACGCGGCGTCGGCGCAGAGGGCGGGGAGCGACTCAAGCATGCGCGGGTGCGCGTTCTTCGGGAACCGCTGGAGCATGTCGTCCCATGTCTCGGTCATCCGGGTCCAGACGGCCTGGCAGCCGATGGGGTTGGCCAGCAAGGAGCCAATGACGACGAACCCGTTCTGCGACCGCACCTCCGTCATGGCCAGGTCGAACGTGCGCAGGCACAGGTCGACGTCGGGGAAGGCCGTCAGCGCGCCCAAGGAACGGAGCTCCTCCTGCGGGGTCGATGCCGCCCGATAGCGCTCCAGGAGGGCCTCGTAGTCACCGGGACGGAGGAGCTGCGCGACGACGGCGAGGGTGGCCGACTCGATGTCGGGCGGTATGGCCGCGCCGGAACCGCCGCGTATGGGCGAGGCGTCGAACCGCCGAGCCGCCTCACCGCGCACGGCATGGTCGGCGCCGATCGTCCCGAGCAGCATGAGCGCCAGAGAGCGCAGGGTGGGCGTGCGGTCGCTCTCGCCGGAGTGGGCGTCGAAGCCGAGCTCTTCGAACTTGGGACCGACGACCGCAGACACTGCCGCGCGCAACTCGGCGCGATCGTCCTCAGAGACGATGCGGTTGATCAGCCCGAAGGCGCTCGACACCGGTGACCATGCGGAAGGGTCGGGTTCGAACCCGAGCCGCGACGCCAGGTGCATGAACTCTGGCAGGGCCGAACGGCCGGCCAACGTCGTGGCCCACGTGTCGCCCACGAGGTTGGCCCGTTCCAGAGGGGTCAGCTCGGTGAGCATGCCGGCCAGGGCCTCCCGGTGCTCGGGCTGGTAGCCGACGCGGAAGACGCCCCAGCCCCCAGCGTTCACGACAGCCAGTCCGCTCTCCGCCTCGGCCAACGCAACGGGGTCGGGCCCGAGGACCAGGCGGCGCAGTGGCGCACCCGGCTTCCCGTCCACCGGCAGCGCGCGGACTGCCAACGGCACATTCCATGAGTCGCCGATGGACGAGGTCGTGCCCGCCGGCACCGGACCGTACGAGAACGGCGACTGGGTGACGCGGTCACCCGTCAGTGCCACGAGGGGGTGGCCGCCCTGGAGGATGAACGTGTTCATGACGTTCCGGACGGGCACGCCACTGGCGTCTTCGAGTGCGTCCCACAGATCGGTCGTGACGGTGTTGCCGTACGCATGTGCCTTGAGATACGTGCGCACGCCATCGCGGAAGACTTCGGGGCCGATGTGCTGCTCGAGCATGCGCAGGACCGCGCAGCCTTTCTCATAGGTCAGCAGATCGAACATCCCCTCCGCCTCCTGAGGCGGCCCGACCGGGTACTCGATCGGACGCGTCGCGTGCACCCCGTCGATGGCCAGGGCGGCCTCCCGGGTGGGGGCGAAGCTGACCCAGCGGTCCCACGAGGGACGGAACGCGTCCACGCAGAGGGTCTCCATGAAGGTGGCGAAGGCCTCGTTGAGCCAGATACCCTCCCACCAGCCCATGGTCACGAGGTCGCCGAACCACATGTGCGCCAGCTCGTGCGCGACGACGTCGGCCACCCGCTCGAGCTCGGCCCGGGCCGCCTGGGCCGGGTCCACCAAGAGGGCCGTGTCGCGGAACGTGATGCAGCCGAGGTTCTCCATGGCCCCGGCTGCGAAGTCGGGGATCGCGACGAGGTCCACCTTGTCTGCGGGGTAGGGGATGTTGAAGTACTCGGTGTAGAACCGCAGCGCGAACGCGCCGATGTCCAGTGCGAAGTCGGCCAGCGCCCGCTTTCCGGGGGTGAACACGACCCGGAGAGGCACGCCCTCCACGTCGACGGTCTCGGTGGTCTGGAGCCTCCCGACCACGAACGCGACCAGATATGTCGACATCTTCATGGTCGGGGCGAAACGGACACGCCGCTTGTCCCCGACCATCACCGATTCGGCGATGGGCGAGTTCGAGAAGGCCTCGAGATCGGGGTCGATGACGAGGGTGACCTCGAAGACCGCCTTGCGGTCGGGTTCGTCCCAGCAAGGGAAGGCGCGCCGGGCGTCGACCGACTCGAACTGGGTGGTCGCGATCGTCTGGGTCTCGGCGTCGGGCCCCGTGTAAGTCGAGCGGTAGAAGCCCCGCAGCTTGTCGTTCAGCGTCCCGCTGAACCGGCAGCTCACCGTGCAAGGTCCGGCCGGTAAAGACGACGGCGGACGGAAGGTGACGTGGTCGAGCTCGTCATCGAACGAGACGGCACAGCCGAGCGACGAGCCGTCGGGGAGCTCGACCTCGGCGTCGCTCACCGCGAGGTCGGCGGCGTTGAGCACCATCTCGCTGACGGGCTCGTGGACGACGACGTCGACGGAGACGGTGCCCGAGAAGGTGGCCGAGGCGAAGTCAGGCTGGACCTCCAACCGGTACGTCTTCGGCTCGACGGTGCGTGGAAGGCGAAACGCCTCTGAACCGGGGGCGGCCGAGGACGTGGCAGGAGGCGTGGGCATCGGAGGAAGGCTACCCGCCGCGCTCCGAGTAGGTTCTCGCAGCGTGCCGGACACCCATGACGACGCGATCGCGACCAAACCAACGCCCGTACGGGCCGGAGCCCACAAGCACGACCTCGACGTCGTGGCAATCGGGTCACCACTGTTGGACGTGATAGAGATGGCCAGCGACGAGGAGCTGGCCCGGGTGGGGTTGGAGCGGGGCACGATGACCCTGATCGACTTGGTCACGGCCAACGCGGTGCAGGAAGACATGGAGGCGCCGCGCTTCGTGTCGGGGGGTTCGGTGGCCAACACGACCGCGGGCATCGCCGCGCTCGGCGGTGCGGCCGGCTTCATCGGCGCGGTGGCAGACGACGAGGTGGGGCGCGCCTATGCCGAGAACCTGCGGTTGGCGGGAGTCGAGTTCGAGCCGCATTTCAGCGAGTCCGCCGCGGGTGACGGGCTCGGGACCGGCCGTTGTGTGGTCCTCATCACCGCCGACGCCGATCGCACCATGGGGACATACCTCGGCGCCGCCTCCACACTCTCGCCAGAGGGTGTCAACAGCTCGTTCGTCGCGCGGGCGTCGATCGTGTTCCTGGAGGGGTACCTGTGGGATGTTCCTGCGGCGAAGGAAGCCATGCGCCACGCAGCCGCCACCGCCCACGCCTCGGACGGTTCGGTCGCCCTCTCCCTCTCCGACCCCTTCTGCGTCGAGCGGCACCAGCGTGAGTTCCTCGACCTGATCATCGACGACGTCGACATCCTGCTGGGCAACGAGGAGGAGATCACGATGCTGTTCGGTGCGGCGTCGGACACAGCCGCCCTCAAGGCGGCGGAAGAAACTGGACTGCTGGTGGTGATGACCCGAGGCCCGCGCGGGTCGGTCGTGCTGACCGCCCGCGGCCCCGAGGCGGTCCCGGCCGCCGCGGTGGACCGTGTCGTCGACACCACCGGTGCGGGCGACCTCTTCGCAGCGGGCTTCCTCTTCGGGCTCACCCACGGCATGGGCCCGGTCGAGAGCACGCGGCTCGGCGGGTTGTGCGCAGCGGAAGTGATCTCCCACACGGGGGCGCGCCCCGAGACCGACCTGAAGGCGCTGGCCACCGCGTCCGGGTTGCTCTCGGCCTAGTCGGACGTCCGGTGTCGCTCTCCATCGGCATCGTCGGACTGCCCAACGTCGGCAAGTCGACGCTCTTCAACGCGCTCACCCACAACGACGTCCTGGCGTCGAACTACCCCTTCGCGACCATCGACCCGAACGTGGGCGTCGTGGCGGTGCCCGACTCCAGGCTGGAGAAGCTCGCCGCTCTGTACGGCGACCCACCGGTGGTCCCGGCGACGGTCACCTTCGTCGACATCGCGGGGCTGGTGCGCGGCGCGTCACGCGGGGAGGGCCTGGGCAACCAGTTCCTCGCCTCCATCCGCGAGGCCGACGCGGTCTGCCAGGTGGTGCGCGCATTTCATGACGAGGACGTCGTCCACGTCCACGCCCGGGTCGATCCGGCGGGCGACATAGAGACCGTGAACACCGAGCTGATCCTCGCCGACCTCCAGACGGTGGAGCAGCGCCTGCCCCGTCTCGTGAAGGAGGTCAAGGCCTCGGCCGCGCTCAAGCCCGAGTTGGACGCGGTCAGCGTGGCCGAGCGGGTCCTCGGTGAGGGCCGCACCGTCTTTAGCGCTGCCGCGACCGGCGAAGTGGACACGGCGCTCCTGCGTGACCTTCACCTCCTGACGGCCAAGCCCTCCATTTACGTGTTCAACGTCGACGAGCGCGCGCTGGGCGATGCGGCCGTGGCCGCAGAGTTGGCCGGCACCGTCGCGCCCGCTCCCTCCGTGGTGCTGTGCGCGCAGATCGAGGCCGAAATGGCCGGGCTCGAGCCTGACGACGCCGCGGAGCTGCTCCGAAGCTACGGACAGAACGAGTCGGGGCTGGAGCAGCTCGTGCACGTGGGATTCGCGACTCTCGGACTGCAGACGTTCCTCACCGCCGGCCCCAAGGAGGCGAGGGCCTGGACCATTCACAGCGGCGACACCGCGCCGAAGGCTGCCGGCGTGATCCACTCCGACTTCGAGCGTGGCTTCATCAAGGCAGAGATCGTGAGCTTCGACGACCTGGTCGCTGCGGGCTCGCTCCCCGCGGCGCGGAGTGCCGGCAAGGCGCGCATAGAGGGCAAGGATTACGTCATGCGCGAGGGCGACGTGGTCGAGTTCCGCTTCAGCACCTGACGAGGTCGACGGCCGCCCTGCTGCGAGGGCCCGGCCGGCCTATTCGGGTGCGGTGACCCGAAACGACGTCGTGACCTGTCGTCCGGTTCGATCGAGCACGTACCAGAGCCCTCCGTTCTGGTCGATGGCCTGACCCATCACCACGCCGGGCGTCACGTCCATCCTGTAGGTGTAGAGCGGGTGGCCGCCGTAGGAGAGCTGAGTGGCGCCACCCGGTCGCCGCAGTGTCCCGACGAGCGCAGGATCGACCCCCTTGCCCACGCGCACCGGCCCGTTCGCGAGCAGGGGAGGCCACTGGAAGACGCAGCCGTCGTTGAGGCACGCGCTGCGCCCGCGCGAATCGGGCGAGAAGTCGTAGAGCGTCGCCCCGCCGCCTGTCGCGAGGATCGGCCCGGCCGGCGAGTGCTGCACCGTGAGGGTCAGCGAGGGGTCGGTGGTGGGAGGGACGGTCAGCGTGGTCCCGCCCGTGCCGCAGTTGGCGAGGACCAGCGCGGCGCCGATGAAGGCTGCCGGGGCGACGAGCGCGCGCCGACGCAGCCAGCCGGGCACCGGAGCGGTCACACCGGACCCGTCATGCCGGACCGCTCACGGACCCGAAGGGATGCCGGTGCCGAGCATCCAGCTGAGGGAGGTCCGCGCGTCGGGGATCGTCCAGCTCGTTCGCTGGGGGGACCGCATGTCGCGCAGGCCTTGGTCGTCGAGCAACGAGCTCAGCTTGTGGTTGAGGGTCGGGAGGTTCGGCGCGCTGGCGTTCACGAACCGCTCGCGCCCGTGGGGGTCGATCAGGATGTAGCCATCCGTGTGGACGACGTCGTAGCTGAGCGGTTGCCCGGTGAGCCAGTCAGTCTTCGGGGGCTGTGCCTCGGGGACGATCTGGTAGCTCACGCCGAACGACCTCCAGAACGCGGCAACGTCGGCCGGACTGCTCGTCCAGAGCTGCCAGTCGGCGCCGAACTCCCTTTGGTAGGCGGCGAGCCGAGTGACCGTGTCCCGGCCCGGGTCGACCGTCGCCTCGACGAACACGACCCGCTTGGCCAGCCCGGCCGCCCGGAGGTCGCGCTGCAGCTCCATGAAGGCGCCCGTGATGAGCGGGCACTCGTCCTGGCAGAGCGACAGGAACGGGGCGAGCACCACGACGCGGCCGCGTTGGGCCGCCAGCGACACCGGCCGCCCGTGCTGGTCGACGAACGGCACGGACTGCGGGGTGGGCCGGTCGAGGACGAGGCCCTGGCTCGGCGGTGGGGCCGCCGGCGCCGACGTGCCGCAAGCGGCGAGCAGCGCGCCGAGAGCGATGACGAGCGCGAGGCCGGCGGCACCGGGACTGCGGTGGCGGGTATGGCCCATGGCTGGAGACAATCCCTACCGGCCCGAGCGGGCGAATTCCAGTCACGCCCGGGAAGGCTCCAGTCACGCCCGGGCCTGTTCCGGCCGCTCAGTCCTCCTCTTCGCCGGGGGGCAGGAAGGTGAACGGGAGGTCGGCCAAGGAGATGAGCGTGGAGGCGATCCAGCGGGTAAGGGCGTCGAAGACGGGCGCGATCCCAGAGGAGTCCTCGAGCTGCTGCTCGGTGAAGCGGATCGATCCTTCGTAGGTGGCCTCGACGGCCCAGCGGAGCGGGCGGTCCTCCCCGTCCTCGGACTCGGCGCGCACTTGCTCGATCGTGGTGGCCGTGCGCGCCAGGTCGGACGGATCGAGCAGGGGGCCGGACGGCGGCAGGGCGCCCAGCACCTTCTCGGTGTCGGGGGCCTCGGCCATGCGCTGGATGCGCAGCGCCACCTCGATCACGACCTCGGGGAGCTCGTCAGGTGGCTCGCCGATGGACCAACTGCGGTAGGAGGTCTGGCTCCACGTGGGCCAATCGAGCGACAGGTCGGCGCGGACACGGGGTGGCTGCTCCTCTCCGGGCAGGCTGTAGGAGGTCTCCCACGACACGTCGCCCAGGAACACGTCGACCTGGAACCGCTCCTCCACGGCCTGACGCTGGAGCAGCGCGCGGTCGAAGGAGTGGCGGATGGTGCTGATGACGTCGACGAGGAGATGATCGAGCACGCGGATCCGAGGATAGGCGCCGCCGGCCCGCCGGCGGCCGCGCCGCGTGCTTAGCGCGGCTGTTACGGTCCAGCGGGTGAGCGAGGGCTCGGTCTGGCTCGAGCGCAGAGTGATCGCCTACGCGCATCAGGGCGGGGCGTGGGAGTCGCCGTCGTCGACCTTGCACGCCATTCGGCACGCGCTCGACGCCGGCGCGACCGCGATCGAGCTCGACGTGCACGCAACGTCCGACGGTGAGCTCGTCGTGTGCCACGACGCCACCGTCGACCGCACGACTGAGGCGAGCGGCACCATCGCGTCCTTCACCCTCGAGCAGCTGCGCCGAATGGACTTCTCGTACTGGTGGATACCCGGCGCCGACGTGACTCCGGGGCGGCCGGCTCAGGAGTATCCGTTTCGCGGCCGGGCGCCGGCGGACCCGTCGTTCGGCATCGCCACGTTGCGGGAGGTGCTCGAGCAGTTCCCCGGTGTGGTGCTCAACCTCGATGTCAAGCAGACGGCGCCGGTGGTGGAGCCGTACGAGGAGGCCCTGGCCCACCTGCTGGCCGAATTCGGCCGGATCGACGACGTGATCGTCGCCTCCTTCCTCGACGCGGCGACCGACACGTTCAGGGCGGCCGCTCCGTCGGTGCCGACGTCGGCGGGGACCGTCGCCACGGCGGAGGCCTGGCGGGCCGTACAGGCCGGCGAGCCCATGCCCGACATCCCGGCCGTCGCGTACCAGGTACCCGAGCGGCAGGGCGATCTCGTCGTGGTCGACGAGCGGTTCGTGGAGGCCGCGCACCGCAGCGGGAAGGCGGTGCACGTGTGGACGGTGGACGACGTCGCCGCCATGGAACGCCTTGTGGGGCTGGGGGTCGACGGGATCATCTCGGACCTCCCGACCACCCTGTGCGGGGTGCTCGTGGGGAGCAGAGCGGCCTGGGACGGGCGCCGCGCCAGCGAGCGGAGCTGAGCCGTCTCAGGCCTCAGCCCCGGCCGGCCTTAGCGGCCAGCCTTAGCCCCGGCCGCAGTTCGGCCGCTTGCCGTGGTTCGCCTTCTTCTTCGTCCGGAGCTTGCGCTTGACGGTTCGCTTCGACATGGCCCGTAAAGCTTAGACGGAGTGTTGCGACCGGTAGCCTCAGGCCCCATGCGGTCCGGTTGGCTGCTGCGGGACGGGGACGTCGTGTGCGCGCTGGACGTGGCGGAGACACCCGCCGAGGGACGCAACGGGCTGCGCGGACGAACGGGTTGCGAAACTGCACTCCACGTCGAGGGCGTGCACGTCGTGCATACGGCCCGGATGAAGTTCCCGATCGACGTCGCGTTCCTCTCGGACGACCTCACGGTGTTGCGCACGGCACGCCTCAAGCCCTGGCGCCTGGCCCGGGGCGGGCGCCAGGCCCACAGCGTCGTCCAGACCGAGGCTGGCTCACT
>JBPYFR010000076.1:0-2885 GCA_051985685.1 Acidimicrobiales bacterium | reverse complement strand
CCCAGCTGCTCGACCACGGCCACCACCTCGAGCACGGTCGCCGGCTCGCCGTACCCGTCTTCGTGTCACGGGGCGGTGGACTCCAACTACACCATCACCTACGTGAACGGGTCGGTGTCCGTGATCGCCGCCGCGCACGGCTACTGGCTAGTGGGTTCCGACGGCGGCATCTTCACGTTCGGCTCGGCCGGCTTCTGGGGGTCGACGGGCAATCTGGTGCTGCAGCGGCCGGTCGTCGGCATGACGCCGTCGAGGGACAAGGCCGGTTATTGGCTGGTGGCCTCCGACGGCGGCGTCTTCACCTTCGGCGACCTCCTCTTCTACGGATCGATCCCCGGCATCGGGCTGCACCCCGCCGGCTCGGGGCTCCCGCACAGCCTCAACGCACCCATCGTCGGCATCGTGCCCACGAGCGATGGGGGCGGTTACTTCATGGTGGCCTCCGACGGCGGCGTCTTCTCCTTCGGCGACGCACGGTTCGAGGGCTCGTGCCCGGGGATCGGCGGATGTTCCGGTCCGGCCGTGGCCGTCATGCCCGACGCGAGCGGCAACGGCTACTGGCTCGTCACCCAGACGGGATCGGTCTACTCGTTCGGCGACGCGCGCAACTTCGGTCAGCCCGGCCCCCAGGCGGCTCCGGTGACCTCGGCCGTGCGTACGCCCGACGGCAACGGGTACTACATCCTGCTGGCCAACGGCACCGTCGACGCCTACGGTGATGCCACCGCTCGAGGTGGGCCGTCCGGTGTTGGCGGTCTCAACCCCGCGACTGCCATCTTCACCGACTCCGGAGGCGGCGGGTACTGGGTGGCATCGGCGCAGGGTGGCATCTACACCTTCGGCGACGCACCCAACGACGGGTCCATGGCCGGCGTCCGACTCAACGGCGCCGTCATCGCGGCGACCGGCTTCTGACCAGCACGGCGCGGGTTCGTCGCGCCCGGACCGATCGGGCACACTGGAGGCCGTGGCGCCCCAGTTCATCTACACCATGCGGGGCCTCGCGCGCGTCTATCCACCCGATCGCGAGGTGCTGAGGGGGATCAACCTCTCCTTCTATCCGGGCGCGAAGATCGGCGTCATCGGGTCCAACGGGTCCGGTAAGTCCTCGCTCCTCCGGATCATGGCCGGCGAGGACGACGGCTACCGCGGCGAAGCGCGCCTCACTCCGGGGTTCACGGTGGGCCACCTGCCCCAGGAACCCCGACTTGACCCGAGCAAGGACGTGGCCGGCAACGTCGCCGAGGGTGTGGGCGAGACCAAGGCGATCGTCGACCGGTATAACGACGTCTGCGCTGCCTTCTCTTCTCCGGACGCCGACCTGGAGGCGCTCCTCGCCGAGCAGGCCGACCTTCAGGCCAAGATCGACGCCGCCGGCGCGTGGGAACTCGATCGTACGTTCGAGATCGCGATGGACTCCCTCCGTCTTCCGCCGGGCGACGCTGACGTCGCCGCTCTCTCGGGCGGTGAGCGGCGCCGGGTCGCGCTGTGCCGCCTGCTCCTCTCCAAACCGGACCTGCTCCTGCTCGACGAGCCGACCAACCACCTCGATGCCGAGTCCGTCGCCTGGCTCGAGCGCACCTTGCAGGAGTATCCCGGGACCGTCGTCGCCGTCACCCACGACCGCTACTTCCTCGACAACGTCGCCGGCTGGATCCTCGAGCTCGACCGCGGCGCCGGCATCCCATGGGAGGGCAACTACTCCTCGTGGCTCGAGCAAAAGCAGGCCCGCTTGGCCACCGAAGAGAAGGCCGACCGCGCCCGGCAGGCCGCGCTCGAACGCGAGCTGGACTGGATCCGGATGTCACCGCGGGCCCGTCAGAGCAAGGGTAAGGCGCGCGTCACCGCGTACAACGAGCTGGTCGCAGCGGCAGAATCGTCCGAGCGGCGAGCCGAGAAAGTGGAGCTCTCCATCCCTCCCGGCCCGCGCCTGGGCGACCGCGTCGTGACCGCCGAGGAGGTCGTGAAGGGCTACGGCGACCGCCTCCTCATGGACGGGCTGTCCTTCCTCCTCCCACCCGGCGGCATCGTGGGCGTGATCGGGCCCAATGGCGCCGGCAAGACCACCCTCTTTCGCATGATCGTCGGAGAGGAGAAGCCCGACGCGGGCAGCCTCGAGGTGGGTGGGTCGGTCGTGCTCGCGTATGTCGACCAGTCGCGGGACACGCTGTCTCCCGACGCCACCGTGTTCGACGAGATCACCGGCGGGGCCGATCGCCTCGTCGTGGGGAACCGCGAGCTGCACGGCCGCGCCTATACAGCAGGATTCGGCTTCAAGGGGAGCGACCAGCAGAAGAAGGTGGGACAGCTCTCAGGCGGAGAACGGAATCGGGTTCTGCTTGCCAAGGTGCTCCGCAGCGGGGGCAACGTGCTTCTGCTCGACGAGCCGACCAACGACCTCGACGTCGACACGCTGCGGGCGCTCGAGGACGCCCTCTTCGACTTTCCCGGGTGCGTCGTGGTCATCAGCCACGACCGTTGGTTCCTGGACCGCATCGCCACCCATGTCCTCGCGTTCGAGGGGGACTCCGAGGTCCGGTGGTGGGAGGGGAACTTCAGCGACTACGAGGCCGACCGGCGCCGGCGGCTCGGCGTCGACGCCGAGCAGCCGCACCGCATCCGCTACAAACCGCTCGTGCGCGGCTGAGCCGCCGCCAGTCCGGCGGACCAGAGCGCGGCCGCGTCCTCGAACGGCGCCGCGCACGGCGGGCCTCCGGCCACCCACACCTGCGGCACCGCGCTCACCTCGGAGGGAACTCGTACCAGACACGACGAGCGCGTCCCGTACCCGTCGAGGTGCACACAATTCGCCGCGTGCGGACGCTCGTCGCCCTCCGGGAGCCGGTGGTCGGTGAGGACCCGATGGAAGGCCTCCGTCACGCCGT
>JBPYFR010000075.1:0-2612 GCA_051985685.1 Acidimicrobiales bacterium | reverse complement strand
GGGCTCTCGATGGCGGCCAGCATGCGCGCCGTCATCTGCGCGGCGTCCATGCGCAGCTTGGAGTGCACGCTGGCCACGACCACGTCGAGCTCGGCCAGGAGGTCGAGGTCCAGGTCGAGCGAGCCGTCCTCCAAGATGTCCACCTCCATGCCGGTGAGGATCCGGAACGGCGACAGCCGCTCGTTCAACTCGCACAGGACGTCGAGCTGTTGTCGGAGCCGCTTCTCGTCCAAACCGTGCGCCACCGTCAGGCGCGCGCTGTGGTCGGTCAGCACCAGGTACTCGCGCCCGAGGTCGCGGGCCGCCTCCGCCATCTCGAGGATGGGACTGCCGCCGTCGGACCAGTCCGAGTGCGAATGGCAGTCGCCGCGCAGGGACTCCAGCAGCTTCGCCGCCGGGCCACCGAGGACGAGGTCGTCCGGCCCTTCCTGCAGGTCGGTCAGGTAGTCCGGGACCTGGCCGCGCAGGGCCTGGGCGATGACCTGCGCGGTCGACTTGCCCACGCCGTCGATGCTCTGCAGCCGGCCTGTGTCCGCCAGGGCCTCCAGCTCCTCGGGAGCCACCGACGCGATGGCGCGCGCCGCGTGCCGGAAGGCTCGCACCTTATAGGTGTCGGCCCCGCTGCGCTCGAGCCGGAAGGCGATCTGGTTCAGTGCGTCGAGCGGGTCCATGGTCAGCCCTTTTTGGCGCGGCTCGGAGCTACGCGGGGCGGCTCGTCGGGCATCTTCGGGTACTGGGGCGGCCAGGGCGCGTCGTGGAGACCGGCCTTCTTGTCGCGGGCGGCCATCTTGAGGAGAGGTTCGAGCGACTGGGGGCTCTCCGCGATGTCGGACCACGGGTCGCCCCGGCGGTGCACCAGGTCGGGCACCGTGCGGATGGTGAGCGTGTCGGGCTCGACTGTCTCCACTTCCTCCCAGCTGAGCGGTGTCGAAACCTGGCCTCCAGTGCGCGGGCGTGCGAACCACGCGCCGAACACGGTCTTGTGGGGTGCGTTCTGGTTGAAGTCGACGAAGACTCGCTTGCCGCGTTCTTCCTTCCACCAGTTCGCCGTGATGTCGTCCGGAAAGCGCCGCTCCATCTCGCGCGCCAGCGCGACCGCCGCCCCACGCACCTGGAAGGAATCCCAGCGGGGTTCCAGGCGGACGTAGACGTGTATCCCGTGGCTGCCCGTCGTCTTCGGGTAGCTGCGCAGGCCGAGCTCGTCGAGAACGTCGCGACAGCGCAGCGCGGTGACGCGCACGTCGTCGAAGCCCAGCCCGGTCGTGGGGTCGAGGTCGATGCGCAGCTCGTCGGCGTGGTCGGGGTCGGCGGCGAGATACGGCCACAGGTGCAGGCCGAGGCACCCGTAGTTGACGGCCCAGATCACATGCGCCATGTCGGCGACGACCAGTGCGTTGGACGTGGTGCCGTTCGGCGTGGCCACCGTCGTCGACTGCAACCACTCGGGGGCGCCGGCGGGAATGCGCTTCTGGAAGAAGGACTTGCCGGTCGCTCCGTCGGGGAAGCGCTGCAGCAGGGCGGGGCGTCCGCCGGCCGTGTTGAGGAGCTGGTCGGCGACGTCGAGGTAGTAGGAGACGAGGTCGAACTTCGTGGCCCCGAGGCCCGGGAAGTAGACCTTGTCCGGCTTGGAGACCCGCACCTCGCGTCCGGCCACCTCCACGGTGCGCTCGTCCTCGGCCACCCCCTGAGCCTAAAGGGGGTGGAGACCGGCGGTCGCCCGGACCGGCAGAGTCGCCGTGCGAAGGCGGAAGGGCGCCTCAAATGAAGTCGGCCAGTGCCTCCCAGCCGCGCGGCGGCGGGGCGAGCCGCCAGAACTGCTCGGGGACACGTCCCTGCAGGCGGGCGGTCAGCGCGTGGTCCCGCTCCAGCGGCGCGATCTGGGATCGGTAGCACCAGATGGCGCGACGCTTCCGGTCCTCGTCCGGCACGTGGGGGACGATGGCCGGGGTGGGCCACGGGTGGGCGCGCAGCAATTTGGCCACGCGCCAGGCGAGGAGGCCCGGGAGATGCTTGTACCCATGGTCCTCGTAGCAGAACCACTCCCGCCCGGGCTGCGCGTCGCGGACCAGGAGACAGGCCTCGTGCACCATGACGTGGTCGGGGTTCGCCAGCCCCATGGGGAAGAAGACCGACGTCGGGTCGAGCTCGGCAATGGTGTCCCCGAGCGCGGGCGCCACCTCGGACGGTGTCGGACGCGCGGCGGGCTCGAGGTACTGGTGGTCCGGGAAGTCGAGCCAGCGGTAGCCCGATTCCAAGACGGCCATGGCCGCCACGTCTTCTTCTCGCCGCACCGCCACGATGTCGTCCCCGGCGACGAAGCCTCCCAGGGCGTCCCACTCCGTCGGAGAAGGAGGGTACGCGGGAGGCCGGCCGCCGAGCACGGTGACGACGGTGGTGTCGGGGTAGCTGGCGAGCAGGTGCCCCGCCCCCATCGCCGCGTCGTCGAAGTGGGGGGAGACGACGGCGATGCGGGAGAACACGCCCGGATCGACCTCGCCCCAGGTTGGTTCCTCGTAGGTGTCGCTCACGGCCGGATCATACGGGGACGTCGCCGGTCTCACCGGCGAGGTGGTGGCGGAACGCAGGCATCAGCAGGCCGATGAGGGCGGCGC
>JBPYFR010000074.1:0-10300 GCA_051985685.1 Acidimicrobiales bacterium | reverse complement strand
AATCTTCCGCGTCGTTGATGTCCGCCGCCGTCAAGGGCAGGCCGGTCGGCGAGGTGCGCAAGCTCATCGGCACCTTCAAGGGGATGATGTCGATCCACGAGGCGACGCTGGGGTCGGACGGGGACGGCTCTGACCCCGACGCCATCGAGGACGAGCCCGAGGAGATCGACCTCGACAAGCTCGGGGAGCTCGCGGCGCTCCAGGGCGTGGTGAAGTTCCCGGTGCGCATCAAGTGTGCGACCTTGAGCTGGAACACGCTTGCGCAGGGTCTCGACGAGGTGGGCGCTCAGGCGTCCTGAGCTCAAGACCGGCGGGGCTGCTCAGGCCGGGCCTGCCCAGGCGGGGCTGCTCAGGCTGGACTGCAGGGCGCCGGGTTGTACGAGGGCGGCGGGGCCGTCGTCGTAGTCGGGGCCGGGGTGCCGGTGGCCGCCGGCGGCGGCGTGGGCGTGACAGCGGGTGGCGGCTCTGGGCGGCCCGACGCGTTCGGCGGCGGGTTGGTGGGCGTCGTCAGCGACGAGCCGAAGACGTTCACCAGAAGCTGCTGTGCGGCCGGCTGATCGACCGTGAGGACGTCGCCCAGGCCGCCGAAACCGTTGACCGGGACTGTGGGCAGCGTCTGTCCCACGAGACCCGCCGGGTTGTAGGAGTGGTAGGTCAGGGCCAAACCGATCAGCTCGTTGAGGCCGAACCCGTCGTCGATGGTGACGCCCTGGTGCACGGAGCCCATGAAGGCGTTCACCGTGAGCGGGTTCACCTTGGACTTGGCCGCGCTCATCATGGCGCGGATGAACGCGTCCTGGCGCTGGATCCGCCCGAGGTCGCTGCTGCCGTCAGTATGCCAGTAGCCGTTTTGGAGGTACTCGTAGTGGCGGGCCCGGGCGACCGCGAGCGCCTGGGTGCCGTTGAGCAGCTGGCACCCGGGCGTCGTGATGTTGAGGCCCGAGTACGCGTCCCGGGCCGGATAGTTGAAGTCCATGTAGATGCCGCCCAGCGCGTTCACCGAGTCCTCGAAACCGGCGAAGTTGACCTGCACCACGTGGTTGATCGGGATGCCGAAGTTGGCCGTGATCGTCTTCACCAATTGGTCGGCGCTCGTGTTGTAGGTGGTGTTGATGCGGTTGTACGTCCCGTACTGCGAGGAGTCCGGCGGCAGCATGGACACGACGGTGTCGCGAGGGATGGAGACGATCTGGATCTGCTTCGACGCGGGTGTCACCCGCCACAGCTGCACGACGTCGCTGCGTTGGCCGGTGACCAGAGTGGAGGAACCGAACGCCTTGGCCTGCTGGGCCGTCTCGCCGGCGCGCGAGTCCGAGCCGAGCACGAGGATGGTGAAGGGCCCACCTCCCTGGACCGCCACCTCGTCGGCGATGTGGACCTTGTTGATCTGGTTGTAGCGGTACCACAGGTAGGCGTACCCGCCTCCGAGCAGCGCGGCCACGAGCACGATCGCCGACAGCAGACCGGTCACCACCTTCCGGCGCGTGCTCCACTTCGGCTTGCCGCTGCGCCGTAGGCCTCTGCCGCTCGACCGGCCTCTTCCGCTCGACTGGTCGACGCGCGCGCCGAGAGCGCGCAGGCCCGACTCGTTGGGCACACGCTCTTGGTCTTCGCCACTGATCTGCCGGCCGAGGGCAGTCAGTCCTTCCTCGTTCGCGCCGCGGGCCGGACGCCTTCCGGAGGAGGATCGACCGAACCCGTCGCCCGGAGGACGACCGTTCGCCATGACGTCGTACGGTACCAACCGCGGTCGGTGAATTGGGGGCAGGCATCGTGCGCGCCCATTTCGTTAAGAGACCGTTAAGAGCTGCGGTCAGGAGGTCCGCTCAGGGAGCGCCCGTGTACCCCTTGTAGCCGGTCTGCTCGAGCTGCAGCGCCAGGGCAGCATCGCCCGTGGCAACGATGCGGCCGCCGACCATGACGTGCACGAGATCCGCCTCGAGCTGCACGAGAAACCGGCTGAAGTGCGTGATGGCGAGGATGCCCACGTCCCATTCGGTGGTCGCCTGCTGCAGGCGCCGCGCCACCTCGCCCAGTGCATCGACGTCGAGCCCCGAATCGATCTCGTCGAGCACGCAGATAGCCGGACGCAACACACCGAGTTGCACCATCTCGGTGCGCTTCTTCTCACCCCCCGAGAGGTCGACGTTGAGCGGCCGGCGCAACAGACTCGTTTCGAGCCCGACGGCCTTGGCCTCCTCGGTCATGCGCGCCTGGAGGGCCTCGTCGTTGCCGGCGCGGGTGGCGTTGCCTGTGGTGTCGTCCGCGTCGTCGGCGGCGCCGACGCGACCGATACCGGCCATCGCCGCGGCGAGGAGGTCCTGGAGCCCGACGCCCGGCACCTCCAGGGGGTGCTGCAGGGCGAGGAACAACCCCGCGCGCGCCCGCTGCCATGCCGGAAGCCCGGTCAGGTCCCGGCCGTCCATGCGGATGTGGCCCGCGGTCACCTCGGTGCCGGGCCGCCCCATCAGCGCGTGCGCGAGCGTGCTCTTGCCCGAGCCGTTGGGGCCCATGATCACGTGCACCTCGCCGCTGCGGACGGTGAGGTCGATCCCGTGCAGGACCTCCCGCCCGCCCGCCGATGCGTCCAGGCCTCGCACCTCCAGGACGTGCTCGGGCTGGGTGGGCACCGCACTCATGGCAGCACCACTGAGACAGTGTCGTCCGCGACGCTGACCTCGTAGACGGCCACGGGGCGGGTGGCGGGCAGCGAGCACGCCTCGCCCGTGACGAGATCGAACGTGCTGCCGTGGCGCGGGCACTCTATCTGGCACTCGTCCTCCCACACCTCACCCTCGGACAGTGAGTAGTCCTCGTGGCTGCACTCGTCATCGAGGGCGTGGAACTCGTCGCCGACCCGCACGAGCGCGATCCGGCGACCGGCCACGTCGAAGCGACGCGCCTCGCCGGACGCGAGCTCGTCGGTGCGGCAGAGAGCCACAGTCTCAGGCACCGGCGGCCACCCGCCGGCGGCCCAGTGCGGCATTGAGGCGGTCGTGGACCTCGCGCTCCAGGATCGGGTTGACCGCGGGGATCGGCCCGCGGTCGATGATGGCGTCGAAGAAACCTTGCACGATGAGGCCCTCCGCCACGTCTGGTGCGACGCCCCGGGACTCTATGTAGTAACGCTGGTCCTCGTCGACGGGGCCCACCGTCGAGGCATGGGAGCACTTCACGTCGTTCTCCAAGATGTCGAGGTTCGGCACGGAGTCCGCATGCGCCCCCTCGTCGAGCACCAGGTTGTGGTTGGTCTGGCGGGCATCGCTGCGCACCGCGCCACGATGCACCCGTATGAGCCCGCTGTAGACGGAACGGGACTCGCCGGCGACAGCGCCCTGGCAGAGGAGCTCGCTGTCCGTCTTGGGCGCACGGTGGTCCTGGAGTGTGCGGATGTCGTGCACCTGCGCCCCGTCGCCGAGATAGGCGGAGAGGATCTCGCTGCGGGCGTCTCTCCCGTCGACCGATATGTCCGCCCGGACGCGGTCGTAGGCGGCGCCGAGACCCACGGTGAAGGTGCGCAGCGTGGCGGCATCGAGTCCGCGCGCTGCGAGGCGAGCGAGGAACCACGCTCCCGCACCGAGGACCTGGAGCGAGACGTAGGCCAGGTTTGCGCCCTCACCGGCCGAGAGCTCGGTCACCGGCACGACCAAGGTGCGTCCCGCCCCGGCGGGACCGCCGTAGACCTCCACGACGGAAACCCGAGCGCCCTGCCCCGCCCGGACGCAGGTCCGCGGAAGAGCCGCGCCGCCGTCGCACCAATGGACGACCAGTACGGGCGCGTCCACCTCCACGCCAGCGGGCACGTCGAGGAAAACGGCGTCGGGTGCGAACGCGTCGTTGAGCCGAACGAGCGCGTCGCCGCCCTGCTGCACGGAGCCCAGCATCGCGGCGGCGCCCGGCACGTCGCCGGCACCCCCGAAGGAGAAGCCTCCGCCGTCGGCGGGCGCGACGAAGGCGCCCGGGCGGCCGTTGTGCACGAGCACTTGGCCCGCGCTGGGCCCGAGGGCGGCGAGAAGCGACGCCATCAGGTCGCTCGCGGGAGGGGCGACGGCCCCGTTTGCGTCCGGATCGGGGGGCGGGAACTCGGCCAGGTCCAGACGCTCGATCGGCGTGTAGCGCCAGACCTCATCGCTCTCGGACGGGAGCGGCGTGGACTCGAAGGCGGCGTAACCGGCCGCGCGCCGGTCGCGCAGCCAACGTGGTCCCGTCAGAGCTGCGGAAGCGTCCGCGCTGAATGTGTGCAGAGTGACCTCTTTCCGGGAAGCGAAACCGAGCCAATGCACTCTACTTGGCCCCTCCGAGCATCCCCATCAGGCGGTTAGCCTTCCGGTCATGGGAGAAAGCACGACATTCGAGTCACCGGTGTTGACGGTGGAGCGGGACGAGGGTGTGGCGATCCTCTGGCTCGACCGGCCCGAGGCACGCAATGCCATGGGCACGGATCTTTGGCGCGACCTGCCGCGGGCGATGGAGGCCGTGGGCGCAGACGCTCGCGTCAGGGCCTTGGTCGTCGCGGCGGAAGGGCCGCACTTCTCGGTCGGGCTCGACCTGAAGGAGATGGGCCGCCTGCTGGCGGGCGACGGGGACGGATCGGGCGGGGGCGACGCGTCGGGTGGGCGCGCGGCGGCTCCTTCCCTCGCGGCGCGGTCACGCGGCGCGAGAGCCGAGGTGCTACGCCTGCAGGACTCCATCACCTCGGTCGCCCGCTGCCCGAAACCGACCATCGCCGCCGTGCACGGCTACTGCATCGGCGGCGGAGTCGACCTCGTCGCCGCCTGCGACATCCGGCTGGCGTCCGCCGATGCGGTGTTCTCTGTCCGGGAAGCCAAGATGGCCATCGTGGCCGACCTGGGCAGCCTGCAACGGCTCCCGGCGATCATCAATGCCGGGCACCTCGCCGAGCTGGCGTTCACCGGGAAGGACATCACCGCCGAGAGAGCCCGGGAGATCGGTCTGATCAACGACGTCGCCGCCGACACCGAGAGCGTGCACAAGGCGGCCCGCGCGCTGGCGGCCGAGATCGCGGCCAATTCTCCCCTCGCGGTCCAAGGCACCAAGGCCGTGCTGATGGCAAATGAGGGACGGACCGTGGCCGAGGGCCTCGACTACGTGGCCACCTGGAACGCAGGCATGCTCGCCTCCGACGACCTCACCGAAGCCGTGACGGCGTTCATGGAGAAGCGCCAGCCGAAGTTCACCGGGCGCTAGCGAGGGCGCCTTCAGCGCCTCCGGCGCCACCAGCGGTTCGACGACCGCTCCTTGCGGGCGTCCTCGGCCCGCACCTCCTCGAGGACGTCCGGCGCGACCTCGTTGACGATGTCCTCGGCCGATTCGAGGATCTCGGCCACGTCCTTCTCACCGTCACCGGGCTCGTCTTCGAGCTTCGGCTCGACAAGGCTGCCGTGGACCCAGCCGACGTCGGCCATCCGGCGACGGTATGAGGGGCAGTTCTCCGGGCAACGCCAGGGCGCCTCTGGGGCCAGGTTCAGCACGCAGAAGCGAGCCACCTCGCCGGACGCGTAGCTACGGCTCTGGAAGTGGACGCACTCCTCCCGCATCGGCATCGGCCTATGGTGCCATGGAGCTGCCGGGATCGCTGCCGGTCAGCCGACTGCGCCTTCCATCTGCAGCTCTATCAGGCGGCTCCACTCGACCGCGTACTCCATCGGCAGGGTGCGGGTCACCGGGTCTATGAAGCCATTGACGATCATGCTCATCGCCTGGCCCTCGGACAGGCCCCGACTCATCAAGTAGAAGAGCTGGTCCTCCCCCACCTTGGACACGGTGGCCTCGTGCCCGATGCGGGCGTCGCGCTCGCCGACCTCCATATAGGGCTTGGTCTCCGAGGTCGACTCGTCGTCGAGCAGGAGTGCGTCGCAGCGGACGTACGACTTGGCCCCGTGGGCCTCGGGGTCGACGTGCACCTTGCCCCGGTACGTGGTGATGCCGCCGTCCTTGGAGATCGACTTCGACACGATCGTCGACGTCGTCTCGGGCGCAATGTGGAACATCTTCGCGCCCGCGTCCTGGTGCTGGCCCGCTCCGGCGTAGGCGACGGAGAGGACTTCCCCGCTCGCCTTGGGGCCCATGAGGTACACGGAGGGATACTTCATGGTCAGGCGTGATCCGATGTTGCCGTCGATCCACTCGACGTGCGCCTCCGACTCGGCCCGGGCCCGCTTCGTCACCAAGTTGTAGACGTTGGTGGACCAGTTCTGAATGGTCGTGTAGGTGATGCGCGCCGAGGGCAGGGCGACCAGCTCGACCACGGCCGAGTGCAGGGAGTCGGTGGAGTACACCGGGGCCGAGCACCCCTCGATGTAGTGCACCTGCGAGCCCTCGTCGGCGATGATCAACGTCCGCTCGAACTGACCCATGTTCTCGGCGTTGATGCGGAAGTACGCCTGGAGCGGCATCTCCACCTTCACGCCTGGCGGGACGTAGATGAAGGATCCACCCGACCACACGGCCGAGTTGAGGGCCGCGAACTTGTTGTCGTTGGGCGGGATGACCTTGCCGAACCACTTCCGCACGATGTCGGGGTACTCCCGCACCGCGGTGTCCATGTCGCAGAAGAAGACGCCCTGCCTCTCGAGGTCCTCGCGGTTGCGGTGAAAGACGACCTCGGACTCGTATTGGGCCGTCACGCCCGAGAGGTACTTGCGCTCGGCCTCGGGGATGCCCAGCTTCTCGTAGGTGTTCTTGATGGCGTCGGGCAGCTCTTCCCAGTTGTCGACCTGCCCGCCGGTGGGCTTGATGTAGTAGTAGATGTCGTCGAAGTCCAGCTTCGGCATGTTGGAGGCGAACCACGGCGCCATCGGCTTGCGCTCGAAGTTCTTGAGGGCGCGCAGACGGAAGTTCCGCATCCAGTCGGGCTCGCCCTTCATCTCCGACATCTCGCGCACGATGAGCTCGTTCAAGCCCTTCTTGGGCTTGAAGACGTAGTCTTCTTCGTCGCTCCATCCGAGCTGATAGCGACCGAGGTCGAGATCCGTTGTGGCCATGGGGCTCCTCGGGTCGTAGGGTGGAGATTTCTCCTATTTAGATAGTAACAACCACCCGGGCCTGCCGAAACGTCCTGGGCAGGCCGCTCCCGCGGCCCGACGTGGCAGGCTCTGCGCAATGCCCGCCCCACCCCCGTTGACCCCAGCCGCACCTCCCCAGGCCCCGCGCCATCCCCATCTGATCTCGGTCCACGGGGACGACCGCGAGGACCCCTGGTACTGGCTGCGGGAGCGGGACGACCCCGAGGTCTCCGCGTATCTGCGGGCCGAGAACGCGTACACCGAGGCGTCGCTGTCCCGGCTCGACGGCCTGCGGGCACAGCTCTTCGAGGAGATGAAGGCCCGGATCAAGGAGACCGACATGTCCGTGCCGGCCCGGCGCGGTCCGTGGTGGTACTACACCCGCACCGAAGAGGGGAAGGACTACGGGATCCACTGCCGTCGCCCCGCCCATGGGTCCGACGAGCTCCCGCCCGCAGGCGAGCCGGGCGACGAGGAGCAAGTGCTCCTGGACGAGAACGCGCTGGCGGCGGGCTCGGAGTATTTCGCTGTCGGGACCGCCGTCGTGAGCCATGACCACCGTTGGCTCGCCTTCTCGACCGACCTCTCCGGCGACGAGAAGTACCAGCTGCGCTTCCATCCTCTCGATGCCGAGCTCTCGCCCTCGGCCGCCGCCGAGACCGTGCCCGACACCGGGTACGGGCTGGCCTGGTCTCGGGACGGGGACTTCGTCTTCTATGTCCGGCTCGACGAGGCACAGCGGCCCTACCAGCTCTGGCGGCATCGCCTCGGGACGGACCCGGCAACGGACGTCCTGGTCGTCGAAGAGGGCGACCGCCGCTTCTCCCTCGGGACGGGCTCGAGCCGGGACGCCGCCTGGGTGCTGGTCGGACTGCACAGCACGAACACATCCGAGTGGTTGGCCATCCCCTCGGACGTACCCCTCACCTCTCCGCAGGCGGTGCTGCCCCGACGCGAGGGCATCGAGTACGCCGTCGACCACTTGACCACCGAGGCGGGCTCCGGGTGGTTCGTTGCGCTGACCAATGAGGACGCCCAGGACTTCCGCGTCCTCGCGGCACCCGATGCGCGCCTCGGGCAAGCGCAGGGGTGGCGCGAGATCGTGCCGCACCGTCCGGGCGTACGAGTGGAGGACCTCGACGCGTTCACCGGAGCACTCGTGCTGAGCGAGCGGGCCGAGGCTCAGACACGGGTGCGCGTGCTGCCTCTACGCGACCCGGTCGACCCGTTCGGAGACGACCCTCTGGCGACGGGGTGGCTCATCCCGTCCGCCGACAGCCCGTCGTCCACCTGGGTGGGCCTCAATCCGGAGCCGAACGTCGTCGCGTTGCGGATCGGTCGGACCTCCATGGTCACGCCGTCGAGCGTCTTGCAGGTCGAGTTGGCAGGGCGGCGCGAGACGCTGCTCAAGCAGGAGCCGGTGCTCGGAGGCTTCGACGCCCGGGAGTACCGGACGTTCCGCGAGTGGGCGACCAGCGCCGACGGGACCCGGGTGCCCATCTCCGTCGTGCACCGCGCCGACACCGTGCTCCCGGCGCCGTGCGTGCTCTATGGCTACGGCGCCTACGAAGTCTCCATCGACCCGGCGTTCTCCCATCATCGCGTCTCGCTCCTGGACCGGGGCGTCGTGTTTGCCATCGCACACGTGCGCGGCGGCGGTGAGATGGGGCGCGCCTGGTACGAGGCGGGGCGCATGGAGCACAAGGCCAACACGTTCGCCGACTTCGTCTCCTGTGGGCGTCACCTCGTTGCGCACGGCATCGCCCGCGCCGACGCGCTGGCCGCCCGGGGCGCCTCGGCCGGGGGGCTGCTCATCGGCGCCGTCGCCAACCAGGCCCCGCAGCTCTTCCGCGCGCTCGTGGCCCAGGTTCCGTTCGTCGACGTGGTCACCACCATGCTCGACGAGGGACTCCCGCTCACGGTCGGAGAGTGGGAGGAATGGGGGAACCCGCGGGCGGACGAGCAGGCCTACAGGCGCATGCTGGCCTACTCGCCCTACGACAACGTCTCGGGTCACAATGGCGATGGCAGCCCGAGGACCTACCCGGACCTCCTGGTCACGGGCGGTCTCAACGACCCCAGAGTCTCCTACTGGGAACCAGCCAAGTGGGTCGCCAAGCTCCGTGCCCTTTCGCCATCCACTCGGGTGCTGCTCAAGACCGAGCTGGGCGCGGGCCATGGCGGCCCCTCGGGCCGCTACGACGCCTGGAAGGAGGAGGCGCTGGTGTTCGCGTTCGCGCTGGACGCGCTGGGGGCCGGAGCGCCCAGCGACTCAGGCTGAGGCCGGCGGCGCGGCGCTCACGAATTTGAGGGTGAACGGCGCCAGCGCGCCGGACGGCAGCGTGACCGGCGCGCCGTTGACCGTCGCGGCGAACACGCTCGGTGCCCCCGCGACCACCGTCACCGCCCCGGTCGCCGGGACGGTCTGTGACTGGCCCGCGCCAAGGAGGCCCATGAACAACACGCTGCCCGAGGCGTCGGTCGCTTTGACCCAGCACTCACCGCTCGCCGCTGAGAAGGCGAGCGAGTAGCTGGCGACCGCGACTTGATACGTCGCACTCTGGCTGGTGGACGCGCTCGGCGGAGACACGACCGGCGGCGCGGTCGTCGTGGTCGTTGGCTGACGGTTCCCTTGGGTCCGGTGCGCCGGCCTTGCCGGCGCCGTCGCGGGCGTCCTTGCGGGCGTCCTCGCGGCGCTCTTGGCGTGGTGCGGCGCAGAGCTGTTGTGAAGGCCGCTCAGGACCAGGACCAGGATGAGGACCACGACCGCTCCAACGGCCACCATCGGCGCGCCGAGCCGCCGGCGCGGGCGGTTCATCGCCTGCACCGCCCGGCTCTCCGTCTCGGCCGACGCCCCGGCGGGCACTGGCCCAGGCGCGTCCAGAGGAGCCTCGTCGTCGAAGACAATCGGTTGGGCCGGGTTCGGCGGCGGGGGCGCAGCCTGTGGGACCGGCGGCCGGTTCGGGTCGATTGGGCGCACCATCGGGGTACCCACTCGGAACGCGGGCTCGTTGAACGCGGATTGTCCGTTGCCACCAGGATGCGTGGGATGCGCCCGCATCTCCTCGAGCGTGTGCATCGACCGGTGGTAATGCTCCACCGAGTGGACCTCGTCTTGGGACCGGCGGTGCAGCGCCCAGGCGACGAGCGCGGCGACGACCACCACGATTACGACGATCCCACCTATCTGCACCGACACCATTCAACAGGATGCGACGGCGGCGCTTGGCCGCGCCTCGACGGCCTGGGCCTTCCGGTGTCGGGTCGCGCGAACG
>JBPYFR010000073.1:0-6874 GCA_051985685.1 Acidimicrobiales bacterium | reverse complement strand
CGGCTCTTCGCGGCACCGCTCCCCGTGGTGGCCGCCGTGCAGGGTGCCGCGATCGGTGGCGGATGCGGGCTCGCCCTTTCGGCCGACTTCCGGGTCGCGTCCGCACAGAGCCGGTTCAGCGCAAACTTCTCCCGATTGGGTTTCCACCACGGCTTTGCGCTGACGGTGACCCTGCCCGCCGTGGTCGGCGCGCAGGCTGCGGCCGACCTCTTGCTCACGGGCCGGCGGGTCGGTGGGGAAGAGGCGCTGCGTCTCGGTCTGTGCGACCGTCTGGCCACTGAGGGCGAGGTGCGGATCGGTGCGGTGGACTACGCGAACGAACTGGCAGCGGCGGGGCCGCTGGCCGTACGCGCCATCCGGGCCACGCTGCGCCGAGGGCTCGTCGAGGCGGCCGGCCTCGCCATGGAACACGAGCGCGCCGAGCAGGTGCGACTCCGGGACACGGCCGACTTCGCGGAAGGCGTGCGGGCGACCGCGGAGCGCCGGGAGCCTCGGTTCACGGGTGCGTGAGGGGACCGGCGTGAGTACAGCGGCGCCCGCGGCGCACGAGTTGAACACGTCGTTCACCTGGCGCGATCACGCCGGGCCGTTCCGGATCGTGACCGACGAACAGGCCCGTCAGTATGACGAGCGCGGCTTCTTCGTCTTGAAGGACGCCTTGGCGCCCGAAGAAGTGGATGCACTCACCGATGTCATCGATCCGTTCGAACGTCGCCAGGAGGAGGCACTGCGCGCCATGGAGGGTGGTCGTTTCTTCATCGCCCGGGCGGGCGAGATCACCTTCAGCACCCACCTGGTGACCCGATCCGAGGTGCTGCGCCGCTTTACGTCGTCCGGCCTCTTGGCCGACTTGTGTGCGGACCTCATCGGACCCGACGTGCGTCTCTATTGGGACCAGGCCGTCTACAAGAAGCCCGAGACCGATGCTCCCTTCCCGTGGCACCAGGACAATGGCTACGCGTTCGTCGAGCCTCAGCAGTACCTCACCTGCTGGGTGGCGCTGACCGACGCCACCGAGGACAACGGCTGCCCGTGGGTCGTGCCTGGTTTGCACAAGTGCGGCACGCTCGCACACGAGTACTCCGACATCGGCTTCGTGTGCCTGCGCGACCCAGCGGAGGCGGTGGCCGCGCCGGCGGCCCGAGGGAGCATCGTCGTGTTCTCCTCCCTGACGCCGCACTCGACGGGCCCCAACCGGACCGCCGAGGTGCGCAAGGCTTACATCGTGCAGTTCGCGCCCACTGGTGCCGAGGTGATCCGGCCCGCGCCGGGCGCGCCCGCCCTGCGCGTCCCGGCCGACAACCCGGCGCGCCAGTACGAGATCCTTCGCGAGGGCCAGCGGGTCGAGGACTAGCGGCGAGGCTCGCCCCGGAGGCGGGGTGGCTGCCCACCGCCCTTGTCATCGCGAGGACAGCCCTCGCACGGGACACTGTGGGCGTGGACCAGCGCCAGCGTGCCCCCGGCCGAGGCAGCGGCAGCTCGGCCGTGGTCTTCTTCGGCTCTTCGAGGGTCGGGTTTAACGTCAGTGCCATCGGTCTCCTCTCCTTGGTCTCCTTGACCTCACCACTACGTTGCGCCTCCCCGATGAAGGCCCCCTGCGGAGGCGCTGTGGCTCTCCTGCGAACACCGGAGCGGCAAGCAAGCTCGGGCCGCGGCCGCACTAGGGTGGGCTGCGGGCGGCCATCGGATCGACCAAAGGGGGTCTCATGACACATACCGCGCCCGTAAGGGACTGGGCCACCGACTTTGACGTCATGGATCCCAAGTACCTCAACAACCCGTTCACCATCTGGGACGAGCTGCGCAGGACGTGTCCGATTCCGCACACCGACCGCCGCAAGAGCAGCTGGATGCCGCTGCGCTACGAGGACGTCACCGCCATCGCCCACGACACCGAGCACTTCAGCTCGCTCAAGGTCGCGGTGATCCCGGGCGACGAGGACGAGGACCCCAACGAGAACTTCGATGGGCCCAACCTCGAGTACGGCCTGCCTCCCATCTCGGCCGACCCCCCGCTGCACACCTGGACCCGCAAGCTGCTGCTGCCATGGTTCTCGCACAAGCGGGTCGAAAGCTACGTGCCGCTCACCCGCGAGCTGTGTCGCCACCTGCTCGACGGGTTCGCGGATTCCGGCCACGCCGACGCGGCCGCTGACTACGCACAGCAGATCCCGGTGCGCGTGATCGCCAGGATCCTGGGGGTCTCGGCCGACCTGGCCGACACCTTCACCGGTTGGGTACGCGACGTGCTGGAGTTCGCGGACGACGCCGAGCGGCGCCAACGCGGGGCGGAGGGGCTCCTCAATTACTTCTTGGTACAGCTCGAAGGCAGGCGCCAGAACCCAGAGGACGATCTGCTGAGCGAGCTGCTGCATACAGAAGTGGACGGCCAACCTGTGGAAGACGGGATCGTGCTGGGGATGGCCGCGCTGGTCCTCATCGCCGGGGTGGACACGACCTGGAGCGCCATCGGCTCGTCGCTGTGGCACCTGGCCTCGCATCCCGAGGACCGCAAGCGGTTGGTGTCCGAGCCCGAGCTCATGCCCACGGCGGTGGAGGAACTGCTGCGGTCCTACGCGCCGGTGACCATGGCCCGCGAGGTGACCGAGGACATCGAGTACGGCGGTTGCCCCATGAAGGCAGGCGACAAGGTGCTCATGAACTTTCCCGCCGCCAACCGCGACCCGGAGGCGTTCGAGGACCCCGACGTCGTGCAGCTCGACCGGGCCCACAACCGCCACGTCGCGTTCGGCTCCGGCATCCACCGCTGCGCCGGGTCCAATTTGGCGCGCATGGAGCTGCAGGTCGCGCTCGAGGAGTGGCTGGCCCGGATCCCAGAGTTCTCGCTCGAGGAGGGGAAAGAGATCACCTGGGCGGGCGGCCAGGTCCGCGGCCCCCGCGTCCTCCCGGTCGTGTTCTGATGAAGCTGCGCGTCGATCCCGACAAGTGCCAGGGTCACGCCCGCTGCTACGCCCTGGCGCCGGAGATCTTCGACGTCGACGACTACGGGCAGTCGACGGTGATCGTTGACGAGGTCCCGGCTGAGCTCGAAGAGAAGGCGCGGCTGGCTGTGGCCAACTGTCCCGAGTACGCCATAGAGATCATCAGCGAGTAGTCGACGCGGGGGGTGCGCGCCGACTACTCGCCGGAACCGTCAGACGCCCGCAAGCGCCAGCGGCTCGTCCTCCACTTGGGCGACATCTTCGAGCTCGACCGGTGCGGTGTCGGGCCGGCGGTGCCGCTGGATCAGGACGAAGGCGGCCACCGCGGCGGCCCCCAGCACGGAGGCGCTGAAGACAAAGGCTGTCGTGTACCCGTCGATGGCGCCGGCCACCAGCGCGGCGGGCGAGTGGCCGTTGGACACCAGGTAGGAGGCGGTGACCGTCGTCGCGATGGTGTTGATGAGCGCCGCGCCCAGCGAACCTCCCGTCTGCTGCGTCGCGTTGACGAGCGCACTCGCGACGCCCGCGTCCTCGGGGTTCACCCCGATCAGCGCCGTGCTGCTCAGGGACACGAAGGCCATGCCCATGCCGAGGCTGACGATGAGTTCGGCCGGCAGCACCGTGGCCACGTACGTCGAGTGGACGTCGATGGTGCTGAACACCCCCAAGCCGGCTGCCGCCATGAGGAGCCCGACCGACATGACGGCGCGGGGCCCGAACCGCGGCAGCAGGCGGCTGGCCGCGCTTGCACCGGTGATGATGCCGAGCGAGAAGGGGACGAAGGCGAAGCCGCTCTTGAGGGCCGAGTAGTGCAGCACACCCTGGAAGTAGTAGGTCAACGACAGGAAGGTGCCGAACAGCGCGGTGCCGGCCAGCAGCGAGGCCAGGAACGACCCACCGCGGTTGCGGTTGAGCACGACCCGCAGGGGGAGCAGGGGGTGCGCAGTCCTGAGCTCTATCACGACGAAGGTTGCCAACAGGACGGCGGCCGCGGCGAACAGGCCGAGCGTCGTCGTGGATCCCCATCCGTCCGTGCCGGCCTTCGTGAACCCGTAGACGAGTGCGACTAACCCGCCGGTGACGGTGGCGGCGCCCGCGAGGTCGTAGCCGTGGTTGGCCGGGCTGCGGCTCTCGGACACGAGGCGTGTGGCCGCCAACGCGGCGAGGATCGCGATCGGCACGTTGATGAGGAGCGTCCAGCGCCACGAGGCGTACTGGGTCAGCAGGCCGCCCAGGATCAGGCCGATAGCGGCGCCGCCGCCCGCGATGCCCCCATAGACGGCGAAGGCGCGGGCGCGCTCCTTGGGCTCGGTGAAGGCGACCGTAATCAGCGAGAGGGCCGCTGGTGCCATCACCGCGGCGAAGGCGCCCTGGAGGGCGCGGGCGCTGAACAGCATGGCTGCGTTCTGGGCCAGGCCTCCTAGCGCCGAGGCGCCGGCGAAGCCGATCAGGCTGAAGACGAACATGCGCTTTCGCCCGAAGTAGTCGGCGATGCGCCCGCCGAGCAGGAGCAGCCCGGCGAACGAGAGCGTGTAGGCGGTCAGCATCCACTGCCGGTTCGCGGTGGAGATATGGAGGGCCCGCTGCGCCGAAGGCAGGGCGATGATCACCACGGAGGCGTCCAACACCACCATCAGCTGGGCCACCGCGATCACGGCGAGGGCCCGCCAGCGTCTTGGGTCTGTGTCGGCGCCTGCTTGGGTGCCGACGTCCGCCTGGATTCCGGCGTCCGCCTGGGCGCCTGGATCCGCTCGGACCTCGTCGAGGGTCGAAGTCATCGCTCTCTCCCGTCTCTTGGTGGACTGCTGCTCCGATCGTTTCTGGCGTCTGGCCTGGGATTTCTCTGAAAGGGGGTTCCCTTCGTGGCCTCGATGCCGTAGAATCCGGAATCGGAGTTCTGGTTCCAGTTACAATATACGGAACCAAAGTTCCGTTTGTCAACCGGGAGGGGCAAGATTTCGATGGGTCCCAAAGTGACGGGATCGGATGGGGGCGAAGCCTCGATGGAGGCCGGGGCGCGCCCGATGCGGGCCGACGCCATGCGCAACCGCGCCCGCATCCTCGATGCGGCCCAGGTGGTCTTCGCGGCCGACGGGATAGAGGTCCCGGTCGACGTCATTGCGGAGAAGGCGGGTGTCGGTGTGGGGACGCTCTACCGGCACTTCCCGACCAAGGAGAAGCTCTGCGAGGCGATCCTGCTCGACCGGCTGGCCGACCTCACCGCCGACGCCCGCGCCCTGGCGTCCGCGGAGGACCCGAGCGCCGCGTTCTTCGGGTTCCTTCAGCACATGGTGGAGATGGCGAGCGCCAAACGGGACCTGATGATCGCCGTCTCAGGTGCAGGCCTGGAGTTCGAGCAGGCGGTCGCCGGCGTCAAGGAGGAGCTGCTGGCGGCTGTCGAAGTGTTGCTGCAGCGGGCCCAAGCCGTCGGCACGGTGCGGCCCGACGTGACGCCGGCTGCCGTACTTTCACTGACCAGCGCGACGTGTCACGCGGCCGCTCAGACAGGTGCCGTGCCGCCGACCGAGCTACTCACCATCGTGTGTGACGGGCTGCGGGGCGGCGGCTGAGTCAGGGCCCTGGGCGCGCCCGCAGCGCGCCGTAGGCGTCGATCGGGCTGTGCAGCGAGAGACCCCCGTCGCATTCGACGACGTGTCCGGTGACCCACGCCATGCCGTGCACCGCGAGGATGACCTGAGCAATGTCCTCCGCCTCGCCGAGTCGCCCCAGCGCCGTGCGGTCGGCCACGCCGGCGAGCCACGGAGAGCTCTCCGCTGCCGCCCCGCGCCCCAGCATGGGCGTGCGCGTCACGCCCGGCGCCACGGCGTTCACGCGCAGACCGAGCGCCCCCCACTCCTCGGCCGCAACCTTGATCAGCATCGAGAGCGCCGCCTTCGACGCGCAGTAGACGCCCATATTCCGGTCGACCAGATGGGCGCTGACGCTCGAGACGGCGACGAACGAACCGGTGCGGCCTTCGTCCGCCATGACGCGGGCCCAGGCGCGCAGGCAGAGCCATGGCCCTCGGGCGTTCACCGCCATGATGCGGTCGAACTCGTCCGTCGGGACCTCGGTCAAAAGCCCGGAGTGGCCGACGCCGGCGGTCACGGTGACCCAGGACGGGACGCCACGACTTCGACGCGCCTCGTCAACGGCCCGGTCGATCGCATCGGGGTCCGTCACGTCGCAGGTCACGTCGCGTTCGCCGGCGACGTCCCAGACGACGGCGTGGGTTCCGGCCGCCCTGTACGCGGCCGCCAGGGCGGCGCCGATGCCCGACCCGCCCCCGATCACCAAGGCGAACGGCGTGACCTCGTCGGTCATGTGCCTCCCTTCGAGTCCTCCCGGGACCAGAACGTACCCGGCGGGGAGTGACAAACTCAGGTCCTCATGGACAGTCGGGAGAACGGGTCGGCGCCGCACTGGGGCGTGGCCATCATCGGGGCGGGGGCGGGCGGCCTCGGCCTCGCCATCCGGTTACGGAAGTCAGGCCGGCGCGACTTCGTAATCTTCGAGGCCTCCGACGGAGTCGGCGGCACCTGGCGCTCGAACACGTACCCAGGCGCGGCGTGCGACGTGCCATCGCATCTGTATTCGTATTCGTTCGCACTCAAGCCGGACTGGACCAAGACCTACGCCAACCAACCCGAGATCCTTCGGTACTTCGAGGATTGTGCCGACCGTTTCGGCGTGCGACCCCACCTGCGCACGAACACCCGGATCACCGAGGCGCGCTGGCTCGAGCGGGACCGGCGCTGGCGCCTGACCGACGCTGCGGGCAACACGTACGAGGCCGACGTCCTGGTCAGCGCAATCGGCACCTTTGCCACCCCATCCGTCCCGTACCTCGAAGGCCTGGACTCGTTCCAGGGCCCCTGCTTCCACTCGGCTCGCTGGGAGCACGAGCACGACCTGACCGGCCTCCGTGTGGC
>JBPYFR010000072.1:0-10605 GCA_051985685.1 Acidimicrobiales bacterium | reverse complement strand
CTGCCGCTGGCAACCTTCAACACCAAGGACTACACGGACTTCGTGGACAACCACGGACTCCGTGTGGTCGGCCTCGACCGCAGTTCTGAATAGACCGCGATGCTCATCTCGGTCAACGTTCTTGTACGTGGACTAACGTCACCAGCAGTACCTTTCAGATGCAAAAAACCCGTACGGGTACTGCGGGCTTGGGCCCAACGGGATGAGCTGCCCGATCGGGGTCGCGAAGACCGAGGCGTGACAACAGCAAGGCTCCTCCCAGGCGGAGGAGCCTTGGCTCTATGGACGCCGGGGATCGTCCTGGGAGCGGGCCGTTGCCGCGATGAGGATCTTGCGGAGAGCGGCCAGCGATTCCTCGGCTGCGCCGAACTCCCAGAGCAGTTCGGCGAAGTAGCCCATGACGACGTAGTACCGCTCCTCGGTGGTAGCCGGGCGAGGCCTGATGCCTGTATTCACGATGGCTCCGACCGGTCGACACGGCGTGGCAATTGGTTCTGGCCGTCCCGCTGTCGCCGATCTGGACGAGCGGTTCGGCGGGATCGGACGCCACGACGCTTCCTTCGGTCGAGATCGGTTGGATTGGCACCGGGACGAGCGGGGTCGGACACGAGAGCTGCCGTGACTGACCGGTGCCCAGCACCCGTCCCGGGCCTGATCTCAGCGTGTCGATTTCATTGACCTACAGTTATGGCCTGGTGTGGCACTAACGGTGCACTTCTATATCCAGCCCGCTACTACGCTGGACACAGTCAACGCCGCGCGGGAGAAGTAGCCGAGATGACCGCTGTTCGCGCTTGGACCGGCCGTGAAGCGTGCGCGCTTCGCGCGGCCATGCGCCTCAGCATCCGTGACTTCGCCGAACTGCTCGGTGTCGGCGTCCGTACGGTGACCAAGTGGCAGGCGCGGGGCGACGACGTTTGCCTCCGTCCCGGAATGCAGTCCGTGCTCGATACCGCTCTGGAGCGTGCTTCGGATGAGGTGCGGGCGCGGTTCGAGTTGATCCTGGCTACGGAGGAGGCACCGTCCCCTCCGGCTCTCGCCGTTCTGCCGTCGCTGCTGGCCGAGCAGTGGGATCACGAGCGGACCGATGGGCTGGCCGAGTTCCTGGCCGACGACCGGGAGCTGACATCGGACACTGCGCTTCTGCTGTCGCAGGAGTGGCGTGTGGTCGACCCGCCACAGCTTGTGGAGACCCGCTCCGGTCGGCGGGTTGGTACCCGGCTGGCGGAGGTGGTGATCGAGCGCGCGGACACGCTGCGGCGCATGGACGACTTCCTCGGCGGCGGCGATATGCACGATCTCGTTCGTCGCGAGCTGCTGGTCACCGTGGGCATGGTGCGCGATGCCTCGTACCCGGAGAAGATCGGCCGTGTCCTGTTCAGCGCTGTCGGTGAGCTGTGCCAGCTCGCTGGCTGGGTGGCGAGCGATGCCGGCTTGCGCTCGCTGGCCGAGCGGTACTACCTCGGAGGGGTATCAGCGGCGCACGCGGCCGACGACAAGCCGCTCGCCGCGAACCTGCTGTCCTCGCTGTCGTACCAGGTGGCGAACACCGGCGATCCCCGTGACGCCGTCCTGCTGGCATCCACCGCGTACCACGGCGCAGAGACGAGCGCGACCGCCACGACGCGGGCTCTCCTCCTCGAACGCGTGGCCTGGGCGAACGCCCGTTTCGGCGATCCGCAGGCGACGGCCCGGACTCTTGACCAAGTGGATTCGGCGTCCGCGGACAGTCGGCCTGACGACGATCCGCCTTGGGTGTACTGGCTGGACCGGGACGAGATCGACGTTATGGCGGGCCGGTGCCTGACCGAGTTGCGGCAGCCGAAGAAGGCCATTGCCTTGTTGAACACGGCGGTCCAGCGCTACGACGACAGCCGCGCTCGCGAGAAGGCGCTGTACCTGTCGTGGCTGGCCGAGGCGCACGTGTACGACGGAAACATCGAGGAAGCGGCCGCAGCCGCGCTCCAGGCGTTGCACCTGTCGGCGAGCACGACCAGCGCCCGCAGCCTGGACCGGGTCGGGGTCGTACGGCGGGCGCTGGAGCCGTACGCGGGGAACACGGCCGTGGACGAGTTCGAGGACCAGGCCGCCGAACTTCTCGATCATCACGGCAATTCAGCCTCGGCCTCGCCGCGTCCGTAGCGCCGCGCCGGCCGATGCTGGCGCCCCAGCGCCGCCAGCAGGCCGAGCACGAGCGGCACCGCCCAAACACCTGAGATACGGCCCTATGCCATTCGGTAAGCGCTCCAGCCGCCCGGTCCGACGTTGCCTCCCGAAGCCTCGTCATTCTGTACATCTAGCTGTACAGTTCATGGTATGACGCTGCTGAAGGACGCTCGCGAAGTGAGCGTGAGTGAAGCTACCCAACGGGGGGTGGCTGGACTCGTCGCCGACGCCGAGCAGGGATCAGATATCGTCGTCACCCGGCGGCATCACGCCGTAGCGGCCGTAGTGAGCATTCGGCGCCTCAAGGAAATCGAAGAGGCCGCAGCCGACCTCCGAGACCTGGCTCTCGTACTTGCCCGGTTGGCAACGGACACCGGGGAACGCACATCGCTCGACGACGTACTTAAGGCGTTCGGGCACACCCGGGAGTCTCTGTCCGCGCTACCCGACGACGAGTGACGAATGGCCGAGGTCACCTTTACTCCGGCCGCAGTTGATGATCTCCGACGAATCGGCCCCGACGCGGTACCGAAAGTTCTAAAAAAGGTCCTGCTTCTCGTGGACGACGCCGAAGCCGGCTATCCACTCAGCGGCGAACTGACCGGTTTCCGCAAGCTCGTCGTCGGTCGAAACACGTGGCGCATCGTCTATCGGATCACTGACGAAAAGACCGTGGAGATATGCGAAGTGTGGGCCGTCGGGGCCCGGGCGGACGCGGAGGTCTACGCCGAGGCAGCCGCACGGATCCGGGAAGCCACCCAGGTCCGACCCGAACTCGTCAGACTCGCCGAGGTCATTGATCAACTCGGCCACGCCGCAAGCGGCATCGTTGTCGAACGCCCGGCCCCCCGGGAACCAGTGCCCGATTGGCTGGCCGAAAGGCTGATCTTCTCGGTTGGCATGCGACGTGAGGAGGTTGCGGCCATGGACCTTCAAGAGGCCGTCGACCTCTGGACTGCCTTCATGTCCAAGCCGAAGTAGAGATACGACCTGGACGATAGGACTGCCACCAGCAGTATCTGAACAAACCCCTTCGGGTACTGCGGGATCGGCCCGAACGGCATGAGCTGCCCGATCGCGGTCGCTAAGGCGTAGCCGAAACGCTCCTGGTGTACGTACACTTGTCCGTACACCAGGAGGTCTGCAATGACGGCTTCGGTCTCTGCCAGATTCGAGTTCAGGCTGCGCGTCGACGCTAAGCGGCGCATCGAGCAAGCAGCGGAACTGCTACACGAGAGCGCTTCGGACTTCGCGCGAACGGCGGCCGAGGAGCGCGCGGAGCGGGTCCTGCGCGAACACATGCTGACCACGGTCGTTCCGGCGGACTTCTTCGACGACCTGCTGCGGGCGCTCGACGCTCCCCCGGAGCCCAACAAAGCGCTCAAGGCTGCCGCCCGTCGCGCCCGCGACGTCGCAGAGCAGCGGTAACCCATGCCATTCGTCAGCGAGGCGATCGGCGAACGCCACGACGCGACATTCTTCGACAGCGGCAAGCCAGATCTTGATAACTGGCTTCGGCAGCACGCCCGCACAACGGAAGCACGCCGAACCGGGCGCACGTTCGTCTGGCACGAGGACAGCCAGATCGTCGGGTATTACACGATCGCCGCGCACCTTCTCGTTCGGGAAGATCTCCCCCGGGCGCTGGGACGGGGCAACCCGGGCCAGATCCCGGCTGTTCTGCTCGCCCGGTTGGCCCTGGACAAGACGCTGCATGGCCAGGGACTCGGAGGCGCGCTCCTCGCCGATGCCCTCACCCGCATTGTCGTCGCCACGCAGACCGTGGCCGCCCGGTTCATCGTGGTGGACGCTATCGACGAAGCGGCCCACCGCTTCTACGCGCACCACGGCTTTCGAGCCATACCGGGCACCTTGCGACTCGTACAGAAGATCGGCGACGTGGCCGCAGCACTCGAAATATGACCTGGCAGATAGTGCTACCACCAGCCCTGGCGTTGTTCGACGGCAAGCGGGTGATCGGTGGGTTCGAGTTCGAGGAGGGGACGCTCACCGACGGGGCAAGTGTGGAGGTTGGTCTTCAGGTTCAGCGTGGACGAGGGGTAAGCGGGCAGCTCGTTGGACAGTCATCCGAAGTACGGCGGTTCGCCTTCTCGACCAGGCTGTTCCCGGAGGTCGAGTGCCCGGAAGAAGTTGTCCTCACTGAGGGAGACCCAGACGCCCCAGGAGAAGACGTCGCTGGTTCCGTTAACTGGAACGTCGATGGGGCCGCGAACGAAGAACCCCTGCCCCCTTGATGACACAGATCTCGGGCTCCAGGACGTTGAGCGTGTCGGCGGTCAGTTGAGGCGACCAGCATGCAGGTGCCTCCATGCTGAACGCCAAGGGCGGACCCTGATGCCACTCGCCGCAGCTACGGCAGGCGAATCCCTTGTCCATCGGTATAGGGCCGAAGCATACGTGTCGGTGACCCCTTCGTCCCGAACTACCGGCAGTGGGGCCGCGTGAGATCTGGTGCGAGGTCAGACGGTCCTGTCTGGTCGCTCATGGTCCCGTTCGGCGTCGTCGGTTGCTGTACCGGGCTGCTGTACGACCACGACACTGCCAGCGCGAAACATCGCAGCCGTCATCGATCACCGGCCGCGAACTGGGCGCGCGACATAGCAGCCGCGCCGCTGTCGTACCGCGGGTATCGGCTCGTGGGTGGCGCTTCTGGCTGGGGGCGAAAGGGGCAGGTCGACGGCGAATGGGATGGCGGATGGGTGCGGCCATATTCCATAATGCCGACATGTTTGAAGCTGCGTACGAAGCATGGGTCCGGTATTCATTAGTCCTGGTAACCATGGTGCCAGAAGACGATGTCCTGCTAAGTCTCGACGCTGAGGTTCGCACTCGATTAAGACAGTTAGACCTAATTCTAAAAAAGCTTACGGAAGAAATGGACATCGTTACACCTAAACCAGAGGAAATCAAGAAATCATCGGAGTTTGCCGAACGACATTACGCTGATTTCAAAAATGGCAAGATGCCGATCGAAGAATGGGTGGTTGGAACTAGCCTGCGCGCAGACAAAACAATGGCAGAGACGCAGCGTCAGGTCGAGGCTTGGGAGGCTGTCGGTCTCTTTACCGAGACTTTCTACTTTTTTGCCTGGCGACTGAGGGAAGTCCTTAACGGAGATGGTCCGTATCGATTTCCTCACCTTGAGCGAATGCGCGCCCACCGTATTAGGGCGGTTCGGAACCAACTCCTTGAGCATCCCGAAAGACAAGGCCAAAACTTTACGCAGGGGCTTGTGATTACAAACGCTGGTCCCGTATTGCGGAGTCGTGAAGCAATTATCGATGGCGCTACTGGTGAAGTGCGTCCCTCCGACGACACGGTAGATCAAGGTCTCCAAGCAACGGCAATCAAATTTCGCGATGAAATGAAGCTAAAATTCGATAAGGCAGCAACAACTGCCCTGGCACGAAAGAAAACGTAGGTGTCCGAACACGCGATCCGTGTCCGGCTGAGGGGATTTGAACCCCATAGATCATCTGATGTCGCGAAGGTATCTGAGGCGATCACATTGGCTGCCTGATCAGTACAAATCCTTTCACGGGCCCCCCGGACCGCGGGCGTTAGGCGTCGGCCTGGTCGCCGCTTGGCTCGCCCTCACGTCTCTGGTACTCGTCCTGCTCGTAGTGCTGTGACTGGAGGACAAGGCATACCTTCGCGCTCGGCAACGCGGCCAAATATCCGCCGAAGGCTCGAACTCGATCAGGTTGGCGACCCGGTTCCTCATCGGTTATGCAGTAGCTGCCGCCTTCGTCGCCCTGGTGATTGCCGAGCTTCTGGTCGCCTAGCGCCTCTCTGCCCGCAGCAACCGGTGTCCCACGGTCCCGTGTTGTTAACTCCCGAAGTCCACGCAGGCTCTCATCCCTGCGCACGGTCAGCTTGGGAATCAGGTTGATCCGTACGTTGGATAACCAGCTTTGCAGACCGGGCTATACGCATCGTGTACCTGCGCTCGGCGGAAGCGCTGGTGCTGACCGATGCTGACTGCTGTATGGCATAGATCGGGCACGGTGAGGCGGCTGTGCTCGTTTCTGCTCCATCGCACGGCCGCCGCTAGTGCAGGCCGTGCAAGATCGGCTGGGGCCCAGGATCCGAACCGACCGGAGCGGAGACAACAGAATCAAGGTACTCGGGGAGCGGTCGCACAGGTCCGGCGACGCTGTTCTCCGCCGCCCGCACAATGAAAGGCCGCTTCCGGTATCGGAAGCGGCCATTCAACTGGGTTGAGCTGGGCAGATTTAGACGGCTCGGGCGGGCGCGCGTCGCCGGCTCAGCCATCGCAGCACCATGACGACCCAAACCACCGCGGCGATCGCGCCTGCCACGACGAACGCCGTCATGAGCAGCCAGGTGGACCCGCCCGCCGTGGAAAAGACGCCGTGGCGGGCGCCCGTGTCGCGCGCAGGCACGGCCTGGCCCACCCCCAGCCCGTCCGGCTCGTCATAGAGGATGACGTCGGTCCGTTGGCCGCCCCCCTCGGTGGCCGCGAAGTCGCCATGCCACGTGCAACTGCGCCGCCCACACTCTTCGCGGACCGCCGTGAACGTGCCCGGTTTGCCGTTGCCGGCCTTCGCCTGCCATGCCGGCACGAGATCGAAAGCGCCGAACATCAGCCCCGCAATAGCAATGGCGGGGAGTCCGATCCAGACGAAGACTTTGGTCCGTAACCCGCTGATCTTGTCGAAGTTGGCCATGGCCGCTGAGGCTAGTTGGTGGAGATGAGCAGGAGCCAGCCCGCAAGCAGGCATTTCAATGTGAACGAACGATCATGTAACGGTGGCCTACCGCACGGGGAGGGCTCGACATGATGGACAGTTCGGTCATCTCCGTGCCAGCCCATCAGAGTCCGTACCTGTGGTCACTTGCTCTGTCACCCACGGTGGCCGGTCCTCCGACGGTAGAACGGAATCTTTGACCTAGGCGACAGGACTGTCACCAGCAGTATTTGGACAAAAACCCCTTCGGGTAGTCTCTTGTCCAGTGGGGTATCGGACAATGACGGACCCATCGCCCGGACGATCTGCCTCGACTTCACGCCACTAACTGCGTGTACTTCTGGCGTGACTGTCTTGCCGTTCACCGAGGCTCGGAACCGCCTGTCGGACCTTGTCGACGAGGTCGAGCGCACTCACGAGCGGATCGAGATCACGCGGCATGGGCATGCCGTAGCCATCCTCATCTCACCTGACGACCTTGCCGTGCTGGAGGAGACGATCGACGTCCTCTCCAGTCCGGAGGCGATGCGCCAACTCGCGGAGTCCCGCCGAGCCATTGAGACCGACGATGTCCTAGACGTCGACGATCTTACGAAGCTCATGTCCCGACGACGCCGCCGCGCCAGGTGAACACAGCGAGCGAACGCCGCCGGTACACCCTTCGGGTCACCGGCCCCGCCGCGCGCGCATTGACGGAGCGACTTCCGGAGAAGGTCGTCGCCGCCGTCCACGAGTTCATCACCACGACGCTGTTGGACAATCCGAGCCGGGTGGGCACACCACTGCTTCTACCGCCCTACGAGGGGACCTGGTCGGCGCGACGGGGCACGTACCGGGTGCTGTACGAGATCGACGACGAACGTCTCGTGGTCACGGTGACGGCGATCGAGCACCGCTCGGACGCCTACCGCTCACGGTGAACGGGTCGGACCCGAGAGCTGCCGTGACTGTCCGGTGCCCAAGCACCCGTCCCGGGCCTGTCCTCAGCGTGTCGCACGACGCGAACCGGCGCCGGGAGAGATCTGCCGGCGCCGGTGGGTGATGTCGCTCCTACAGATGCGGGAACCCGGGAACGTCCACCGGCAGCCGCATCAGGCTGGGGCGTCGTGGCTCGGGCCCGGGGAAGAACGGGAAGGCGCCATTGGTGACGTACAGCTCGAACCGCTCCCCCTGCTGCCCGAACGCGACGGCGGTCGGACCGTCGAGACCGTCGGTGGCGGTGAGCAGAGTCACCACCGAGCCGTCCGGTGCGATACGCAGCAACGTATTGAACGGGTCGGTGCCGCAGTACAGGTTGCCCACCACGTCGAAGGCGAAGTCATCACAGAACACACCGCTGGCGTGGATACGCGAGGCGCCGGCGCTTCCGCCAGACGCCACGGTGATCGCGACGACGGTCCCCTGTGACGGGTTCGAGACGTACAGCTCGCCGCGGAACAGCTTCAGCCCGTTCGGTCCGGGCAAGCCCGGTGTCGACGGTGCGAGTTGCGGACCGCTCGCCCATACCTGCGGCGTACCGCCGGCTGCGGAAACCCGCCAGATCACACCCAGCGCGGAGTCGGCGACGTACAGCTGGCCGTCGTCGTACACGAGCCCGTTGGGCAGCGCTGCCAGGGGAAGCGCCGCGATGCGCTGCGGTTGCCCGACAGCGGGGATCCGCCAGATGCCCCGGCTGTCCAGATCACACGATGCGAGGTTCGCGTACAGGTAGCCGTCCTCGCCGAGCGCGATGCCCGTGAGTCCGGCGAAGAAGGGGCCGCAGACCGTCAGCGGCGGAGCGCCCAGGGGCAGGCGAGCAACGGTCGACGCCGTACCGTCGGGAGCCATCTTCCTGATCTCACCGGTCAATACGAGGCTGATATACGCGTTCCTCTGGTGGTCGATGGCGATGTTCTCGGGCGCCTCCAGCGCACCGGCGTTGAAGAACGCGACGGTCTCGACCCCGTTCCCCGTTTACGGATCCGCCGAGGCGGCCGTGGAAGGCACCGTCGCGATGGCTGCGGCGGCGAGGATGCCGACCGTCACCGCCCGGAATCTGTGCATGACTACTCCTCTAGTCAAAAGGTGAAGCGGCCGACGAAGAAACTCTGTCGCGGGTCGGGACCACCTTGCCCGACCGCGCGACTCAGCGCCTGAGCATCCGCTACTCAGCCTCGGCGACCGCTACTCACCGGCCCGGCCGACCTCCCGGTAGACGCAGCGGCCAGGCAGCGCTGCTTCTTCTGCGTCCTTCCCAGGTTCGATCGGCGCTGGGAGCATCGTGGTCATGTCTGCCGACGAGCTAGCTGCTGTTCGGGCGGTACTTGACGAGCGTGCGGGCGACGCACACGCGGGCCTGGTGAAGGTCCGCCGGCACCTGCACGCGCACCCCGAGTTCTCGAACCGTGAGGTGCTGACCGCCGGGTTCGTCGCGGACCGGCTGCGCGCAGCGGGTCTAGACGAGGTGCGGACCGGGATCGCCGGGCATGGCGTGGTCGGCGTGCTCAAGGGCGGTCTCGCGGGCGATCGGGTCGCGGCTCTGCGCGCCGATATGGACGCGCTCCCAGTGGCCGAGAAGTCGGGCGTGGAGTTCGCCTCGACGGTTATAGACGAGCAGTATCCGGGCGGCCCGTTCCCGGTGGCGCACGCGTGCGGGCACGACTGCCACATGGCGACGGTATTGACCGCGGCCGAGGTGCTCGCATCGGTGCGAGACCGGTTGCCAGGAACGGTCATGTTCATATTCCAGCCCGCCGAGGAAGGCCCTCCGGTCAACGAAGTCGGCGGCGCCCAGGCGATGCTCGACGCCGGCGCGCTCACCGCTCCGGTGCCGACCATGGTGTTTGGAATGCACGTCGGGACATTGCCGAAGGGCGTGGTGGGCTACCGGGTCGGAACCCAGTACGCGGCGTCCTGCCTGGTGAAGATCGTGGTCACCGGTCGTCAGGTGCACGGGTCGACGCCATGGTTCGGGGTCGACCCGATGCCGCCCGCGGCCGAGATCATCACCGCGATCGGCCAGTTGTACCGGCAGATCCCTGCCACCCGCGCGCTGACCGTCTCGATCGGTCACGTTGAGGACGTCGGCCGGTTCAACATCATCGGGGAGCGGGTCACCCTGTGGGGCACAATCCGTTGCCTCAACCGGTCCGACGTGGCAACGGTTCAGGACAATCTGCGTCGCCTGGCGGAGCACCACGCCGCCGGCTACGGGGCCACGGCCGCAGTGGAATACCTGCAATACGTGCCACCGGTGACGAACAGCCAGGAGTGGATCGATGCAATTCGACCAACGCTTCACCGGGTCGTGGGCGCCGAGCGGGTCGTGGAGGTCCCCGGCACGCTCGGCTACGACGACGTCTCGGTGTTCACCAACGCCTTCGGCGGTGCGTACCTCAGCTTCGGCACTCAGGACACCCGGATGGTCGATGAGTCGCTTGCCCCTGTCGAGGGTGGCCGCGGCCTGGCTATGAACCACAGCCCAGGGTTCTACGCCGACGAAGACGCGCTACTGGATAGTCTGCGGATCCATCTCCACGTGGCCTACGACCACCTCACCGGACAGGCTGCCCGGTAGCTATTGCAGCTAACTAATGTGCCTGTGCGCGTTAAAGCTGGCTACTGATGGAAAGTCGGGTCGGACACCGTCGAATTTGTGAACTCGCTGGCTTTCCGTTGTATGGAGGCGTGCTATGTCGCTGATAGCTCGCCGGCCGACCCCGGCCGA
>JBPYFR010000071.1:0-9018 GCA_051985685.1 Acidimicrobiales bacterium | reverse complement strand
CGCCGCCTCGTAGGCCGCCTGCATGACGCCGAGCGCGCGGGCCGCGGTCTGAAGTCGCCCGTTCTCGAACCCCTGCATCTGCAAGTAGAAGCCTTTGCCGAGCCCCTCGGGCCCGCCGACGAGGTTGCCCGCGGGCACGAACCAATTCTCGAACGCGAGCTCGTAGGAGTGCATGCCCCGGTAGCCCAGGGTGTCGATCGGGCGGCCCTCCAGGCGTCCGGAGGGAAGGTCCCTCGGTCGGTCTTCCGTGTCCTCTTGAGTGAAGACGAAGCCACGCCCGTCGCCTTGCGGCTTCTCGACGACGAACAGGGACAAGCCTCGGTGGGCCAGGGCCCGGTCCGGGTCGGTGCGGGCGAGCAGCATGAGCACGTCCGCCCGGGCGGCGAAGGTGCACCAGGTCTTGACCCCGTTCACGAGCCAGCCGCCTGGAACAGGGGCGGCGGCGGTCACGATGGCGGCCACGTCGGAGCCGTAGTCCGGCTCGGTCACCGCAACCGCGGCCAGAACCTCGGCCGAGGCCAGCCGGGGCAGCCAGTGTTTCTTCTGCTCCTCGGTGCCGCCGTGGACGAGGGCCCGGGTCAGGATCTCGGGCCGCGTGATGAGCGACCCACCGACGCCGAGGGACCCCCAGCTCAGTTCCTCGGTCGCGACGACCATGCCCATGTAGTCGCTCTCTCCGCCCGTCGCGAAGCCCCCAAACTCCTCGGGCACCGAGAGGCCGAAGCCACCGAGCTCGGCCAGGCCCTCGATCACCTCCTCGGGGATGTCGCTGTTCGCTCGGTGCACGTGCTCGGCGTGCGGGCGCACCCTGTCTTCGGCGAAGCGGTGGAACGTCTCGCGGACGAGCTCGAAGTCCTCGCTCAGGTGCCGCGGCCCCTCGGTCGAAGCGAGGCCGGCGAGCACCGCCGGGTCGCGCTGGGCGGCCAGGAAGGGCGAGACGGGCTGGTCCCAAGCCGTCTCGACTCCCCACAGGTGCTCCCGCCCCGACACCCGGCCGGCGAGGTCGGCGACCACGTCCGCGACGAACGCGGCCGCGAGGCGGGCCTCCACAGGGCCGCGCTCGCCGTACTCGAGGGTCGCCTGTGCCGTGGCGACCGCGGCCGCGGCGTGGGCGACGTCGTAGGCCACGACCTGGTTGGCGTCGACGCCGCCGCGGGCGCGCACGGCGGCGCAGGCCTTCTCGACCAGCCGCTGGGCGACTTCGACCGCTTCCGCAGCGGCCGCGAGGTCGGGATCAGGTGTGGTCATTTGGCGCGACCCTACCGGGTCAATCCGAGAGCCTTCGGGCGTTGAGGACAGAGCCCGTTCGCGTCAGGCCCGGCGTCCGACGACGGTGACCAGCGGCGGGAGCACGACGGGGTCGTTGCCGGGATCGACCCCCGTGAGCGATCCGAGATAACGCGCGACCGGTCCGGGCCCCACGCCGGCGGGGGCTTCGGCCCAGGCGTCGACGACCTCGAGATCCGCGTCGCGGACGAGCGCGGGGAGGACGGCACCGACGTCGGGATGGCGGGCGTCCGGCATCGAGAGAGGCGATCCGCCGATCCGCCCCGCCGAGGTGATGGGCTCCTGCGCGACGACCCAACCGCCGGCGCGCACGGACTTGGCCATCATGCGCACCACGACGACGGGGTCGAGCACGTGCATGAGCAGAAAGCGGCAGAAGGCCAAGTCGACCGCCTCGGGGAGGGCGAGGTCCTCGCCGGCCTGGGTCAGGGCAATGACCTGGGCGTGCGCGGCGGCGACACGGGCCACCTCGTCGCGCGCCATGGGATCGCTGTCGACTGCATAGACGCGACCGTCCCGCCCGACCATCTCGGCCAGCGCGACCGAGACGTCGCCGCCGCCGGCCCCGACGTCGACGCAACGCCAGCCGGGGCGGAGCCCGAGGCGCCCGAGCGCCGTCGCCAACGGACGCCGGTAGACGTCGTCGCGTAGTCCCTTGAGCTCACTCACAGGAGGGGCTCGCAATCGGCGGCAGCATCATCGGTTCGAACTCTACGGGGCGGACGGCCCTGCCCACCCCCTGTTCTCTGTCCACCGACCACGTTCCCTGCTCCCCCTCTTTCCCCGCTCACCCTTCGTGACCGGCCCACCCCCCGAGACCGGTCCCGGGGGCCGGTAACCTCACCGCGGTGAAGGTGACAATGTTGTTGTGCGACGCCGCGCAGGTGTCCGACGGCAAGCTCTACATCCTGGGCGGTGGTTGGAGCATGACCGGGCCGGACCCGGTGCCGTCAGCAGTTGCGCTGAAGATCGACGTCGACTGGCACGAGGCCGAGGCCGCTCATCACTGGGAGCTCTTCTTGGAGGACGCCGACGGCCGCCCGGTGATGATGGAGACGGCCGAGGGCACGCAGCCGGTCGAGGTGAGAGGAGAGTTCAAGGTGAGCCAGCCGCCCGGGATCCCGGAGGGCTCGCCGATCGACGTGGCTCTCGCGGTCAACCTGGGACCCATCCCGCTCGAGCCCGGCACCCGCTTTGCCTGGCGGCTGACCATTGACGGGGAGTCGCTCCCCGGGGCATCGCTCGGGTTCACGACCCGGCCGAGCCAGACGGTGTCCCAATGACCGTCTACGACCGCCCGTTCGGTCGCTACCTGGAGGACTTCGTCCCCGGCGACATCTACCGGCACTGGCCGGGCAAGACCATCACCGAGTCCGACGATCACCTCTTCTGCATGATCACGATGAACCACCACCCGCTGCACACGAACGCGTGGTTCGCCGAGCACGAAACCGTGCAGGGGAAGAACGTGGTCGTCGGGAACCTGGTGTACTCCCTCGCGCTCGGCATGAGCGTCCCCGACGTCAGCGGGTCGTGCATCGCCAACCTCGAAGTGGAGTCGCTGCTCCACCGCTCTCCGACCTTCCACGGGGACACCATCTACGCGGAGACGCGCGTCCTGGAGGCGACGCCTTCCAAGTCCAAAGACGACCGGGGCATCGTCAGCGTGGAGACCAAGGCGTTCAACCAGCGCGGCGAGGAGGTCTGCTCCTTCCGGCGCAAGCTGATGGTCTGGAAGACCGCGTTCGCGCCGGAGCGCCGGCGCCCCTACGGCGACGACGTCTGGGACTGAGGCCGTCGGGGCTCTGACGGCCGATCGGGCCCGGCGGTTCCGCCGCCGCCTGCTGGAGTGGGGGGCCACCCATCACCGCGACCTCCCGTGGAGGCGCACGCGCGACCCGTGGCGGATCCTCGTCTCGGAGGTGATGCTGCAGCAGACGCAGGCCGAACGCGTCGTGCCACATTACGAGCGCTTTCTGACTGAGTTCTCGACCGTGTCCGCGTGTGCGGCGGCCCGGCCGGCCGACGTGGTCCGCCTCTGGTCGGGGTTGGGCTACAACCGGCGGGCGCTGAACCTGCACCGGGCGGCCGTCACGGTCGCCCACCAGCACGGCGGTTCGGTCCCGAGCGAGGAGGCCGCGCTGCGGGCGCTTCCCGGGGTCGGGGCCTACACAGCACGCGCCGTGCGGGCGTTCGCGTTCGGAGCCGACACGGCGGCGATCGACACCAACGGCGGGCGGGTGTTGGCGCGCTGCGTGGCCGGTGTCCGGTTGACCGCGCGCGAGGCGATGGAGCTGGGCGACGCGCTCGTGCCCGCCGGTTCGTGCTGGGAGTTCAACCAGGCCTTGTTCGATCTCGGCGCGACCGTGTGCACGGCGGCGCGGCCCGACTGCGCCGCCTGCCCGCTGCACCGGCAGTGCCGCTGGCACCGGGGCGGGCGGACCGACCCCGACCCCTGGCGCGCCGGGCCCGGTGCCCGCCGCCAAAGCACCTTCGCGGGATCGGACCGGCAGGGCAGGGGACGCCTGCTCGACGCGCTGCGCGCGGGCGCCGTGCCGCGGCAGGCGCTGGCCGCGGCAAGCGGCTGGCCGTCCGACCCGGCTCGGGCGGAACGCGTCGCGTGCGCGCTCGTAGCCGAGGGGTTCGCGGAGTGGTCCGGCGGGACGCGGCGGCCCATGCTGCGGCTTTGTTGAGGACGACTGCGCGTACAGACGGCGCGCGGCGCCTACAGATGCCCCAGGCAGGTCCCGGCGTCGTTGTCGCTGTTGGTGCCGTCCGGACAGGTGGTGTGACCCCACACTGCGCCCGAAAGGGTGGCGTTGGTCAACGTTGCACCAGTCAGGTTGACATCGATCAGCTCGGCGCCGCTCAAGTTGGTGCCGCTCAAGTTCGCACCGGCCAGATCGGAGCTGTCCATAAAGGCGTTCGTCAGGTTGGCACCGTTCAGGTTGGCACCGCTCAGATTGGCACCGTCGAGGCCGCTGCTGGAGAGATCAGCGCTCTGCAAGTTGACGTCGGTGAAGTTGGCCCCATTGAGCCCGCTGTTACGCAGATTGACGCCCTGGAGATTTGCGCCACTGAGGTCTGCGCCGTCCAGGAGATCGAAGGTGTTCGCCAAGTTCAATCCGCGGAGGTTGCATCCTGCAAGCGTCGCGCACGAGGTCTTGGTGACGATCTCTTGTAGTGGAAGAGACGTGTGACTTCCGAGGAAGACCCCCGACCCGCTGTACACGGCATTGATGTTCTGGAGACCGGACGCGCCAGGCGTCACCGAGCAAGAAGCGCCGGTCCCCGAGAGAGGGACGGCGGAGCACCCTGTGATGGGCGAGCCGTCGTTCGTGAAGGCGACAGTGCCCCCGACCGGCATCGGGTTTCCGGCGGGAAATGAGCTCACTGTGGCCGTATATGTCACCGTGTGACCGACTTGCACGAAGCTGGCGGATGACGAGAGCCTGATGAATGTAGAAACTCCGAGGACAACGACGGGGAACGTCCCGGTGGCGACATCGCCGTGGTCGTCGAGGACCTGACAGGTGACGGTGGTTCCGCCGATCGGAAAAGTCGATCCTGACGGCGGCGAGCAGGTGCCGGGAGTCGCTCCCGGCAGCGACGGCGGAGTCGGCCAGGTGACCACTGCTCCAGCACCGCTGGTGGCAGAAACAGTCTGGGCCGCGGGAACGAGAAGGGTCCCGGACAGGTTGGCGTTCGTGAGGGTGGCGCCGCTCAGATTCGCATCAGTGAGGGTGCCACCACTTTGACAAAAGATGATGTCACAGGTGGTGAAGGTCGCCTGAGTCAAATTGGCATTGGTGAGGTTGGCGTCGGTCAAGTTCGCAAACCCAAGATTGGTTGCCGTGGCGTCAATTCCGGTCATGGTGACACCCGTCAGATCGACTTGGGTCATGTCGGCGCCGGAGACGTTCGCGCCGGACAAGGTGGCACCCGAGAGGGCGGCCACTCCGGTCACGAGTATCGCTGGGAACGGGCCGAAAGCCATAGCGAAGAACTGAGCGTTGGAAAGATTTGCCTCGGTGAGGTTCGCCCCGGTGAGATCGGCGGCCTGGCAGCTGACAGAGAAGCTCCCACTGCCACTGCAGGACGCAAGGTGGGCTCCGACCAGGTTCGCGAAACTGAGATCGACGCCCGACAGGCTCGCTCCTGACAAGTCAGCACCGGGGCAGTTGGTGAAGTTGGTGGAAGTCGGATTGGCGACGATCGTGCAGCCGTTGACAACGGTGTCTGCAGAGGCGGAGGTCGAGGCGGCGAGAGTGAGCACGCCCGTTGTCGCCGTGATTGTCAGTGCCACGATGCCCGCGCCAAGCAGACTGCGCATCCATCCACGCGTTCGCGCACGAGAACGACTCTGAAGTTGATGACGTAGACCTTCAGGCATCCTCGAAGCGGGCCGGTGCTTGCCCCACACCCCCATGAGACTCCCCTTTCAGTGGATCAGAAGGAGATGACACGCCTTTATGCCGATCTGAACTTATCCCTTCCGGCGCGTCTTCGCTGAGGATGCGTAGGACCACTCAGTACTTCAGGAACTCCACGATGCGGGGGTTCACCACATCGGGTCGCTCGAGGTGGAGGAAGTGGCCGGCCGCGTCGACGACCTGCATCTCGGAACCATCGGCCAGGAATTCGAGAGGGTGGCCGATGGACTCGAGGAGCATGCAGGCGTCGTCCCGGCCGTGCAGGTACAGCGTCGGCTTGGGCGTGGGCTGCAGAGCGGCCGCCTGTTCGTCGGCGAGCTCCGGCGCCTGCAGCGAGGAGTCATACATGGCTCGGTAGTACCCGATGGCGGCGAGGCTGTGCTCGGAGTCGCCGATGGACTCCTTCACCCTTGCCACGTCCCAGGTCCCGTCGTACCCGGGCGACCAGTCCGCCCACAGTCCGTCAATGAAGGAGTAGTCGTCGAGCGGGAGCGCCACCTCGGCGAGCGGGGAGAGGAAGAAGAACATGTACCAGCTCCGGCGGAGCTGCGCGTAGGTGAACAAGGACATGCCGATGGCCGCAGTGGGCGGGACGGCTGCAGTGACGGCCCGACGCCAACGATCCGGCTGGTGGGCGACAGCTCCGTAAGTGGCGAGTGCGCCCCAGTCGTGGCCGACGAGCACCGCCCGCTCGTCGCCGCCGAGTGCGTCGTGCAGAGAGTTGGCGTCGCGCACGAGCGCTCCAATCTGGTAGCGCCCGTCCGGAGCGAGCGCAGTCGGTGCGTAGCCACGCATGAACGGCGCCACGGCGTGGAACCCGGCGGCAGCCAGCTCGGGGAGCAGGAAGCGCCAGGTGTGGGCTGTGTCGGGGAACCCGTGCAGGCAGAGCGCGAGGGGGCCGTCGGAAGGCCCGTCCGTGAGGCAAGAGAAGTCGAGCCCGTCCGCCGAAACCGTGCGTTGGTCCACGGCGACCAAACGTACCGCCCGGCTGAGGGGTATCGTCGAGTGGGTGAACGTCACGTTCTACGGGGTGCGGGGGTCTTGTCCCTGTTCGGGGGATCGTTACCGGCGCTACGGAGGGAACACGTCGTGCCTCGTCGTCGGGATCGACGGCGACGAGCCCCTCATCGTCGACCTGGGAACTGGGCTGCGCGCCCTGGGCGACGTGCTGCACAAGGAGGTCCGTTCCATCGGCACCCCGCTGCACGCGACGGCCCTGCTGACCCATCTGCACTTCGACCACATCTTGGGCATCCCGTTCTTCGCACCCCTTCACGACCCGGGCGCGCGTCTCACCGTGCACGGCCCGGCCCAACCCAAGGGGAGCCTGAAGGACGCCCTCCACGCCGCGGTGCAGCCGCCCGTGTTCCCTATCCACATGGAGCAGTTCCGCGGTGAGCTCATCACGGTCGACACCCGGGAGGAGGACTTCTCGATCGGGTCGGCCAAGGTGATGGCCCGCAGCATCCCCCACAGCGGCAACACCCTGGGCTACCGGATTGAAGCGGACGGCCGTTCCCTGGCCTATCTCCCCGACCACCAGGCCCCGTTGGATCGCCGCACCATCCCGGACGCGGTGCTCGAGCTGTGTCACGACGTCGACCTGCTGGTCCACGACGGGCAGTACACCGAAGACGAGTTCGCTGCCAAGGCGGACTGGGGACACTCCACGGCCGCCTTCGCCGTACACGTGGCAGCGGAGTCCGGAGCGAGGCGGCTCCTGCTCTCGCATCACGACCCCTCCCACACCGACCGTGAGGTCGACAAGATCCTCAGCCTCGCCCGACGGTTGCCCGAGGCCAAGCGGGTCGATGACGTGTCGGCCGCTCAAGAGTCCCAATCGGTCGATCTCGGCAAGGCCTAGGACGGCGCAGGAAGGCGTAGGGGTGTCGGGCCTCGACCAGGCCCGGTTCCGTGAGGTGCTCGGTCACTTCGCGACGGGCGTCACCATCGTGAGCGCGCTTGAGGACGGCGAGCCCGTCGGCTTCACGTGCCAGTCGTTCGCCGCCCTGTCCCTCGACCCGCCCATGGTGATCCTCGCCCCCGCGCGGAGCTCGACCAGCTGGCCTCGCATTGCCCAAGCGGGTGCGTTCTGCGTGAACATCTTGGAGGAGCATCAGGAGGCGTTGAGCCGGACCTTCGCTGTCTCGGGCGGCGACAAGTTCGACGGCGTGGGCTGGACCCCCGGCGTCACTGGATCGCCGCTGCTCGAGGGGTCGCTCGCGTTCGTTGAGTGCCGGCTGGGGGAGATCTTCGACGGCGGGGACCACGAGCTCGTCACGGGCTTCGTCGTGGCGATGGAGGTCGGTGAGGGCCGCCCGCTCCTCTACTACCGATCCGGGTTCGGCCGTTTCGTCCCCTGACGGGCGCCGCGCTACGGTTCCCGCCCTATGCCAGAGCTGATTCCCTCCTCCGTGATCGACGACGTCGTCCTCGTGCGCCCGGATGTCCACGGCGACGCCCGGGGGCGTTTCGTCGAGACCTATCGGCGCAGCTGGTTCCCCGACGGCCGCGAGATGGTGCAGGGGAACCGCTCCGAGAAGCAGGCCGGCGCGCTGGTGGGGCTGCATTACCACCTGCGCCAGGCCGACTACTGGTACGCGCTCAGAGGCAAGGTGCGCGTCGTGCTGCACGACTTGCGCGTGGGGTCGAAGACAGAGGGCAAGACCGAGGCGATCGACCTCGACGGCGAGGTCGATCAGGGTGTGTACATCCCCCCCGGCGTTGCGCACGGGTTCGCGGCGCTGACCGACGTGTTGCTCACCTATCTGGTGGACAATTACTACGACAACTCGGACGAGCTCGGGCTGGCGTGGGACGATCCGGAAGTGGGCGCGGACTGGGGTCTCTCTGATCCCATCCTCTCCCAGCGCGACCAGGCCAACCCGCGCCGCGGCGACATCCCCGACGACATCCGGCCGCGTTCGGCGGGCTGAGGCCGGCCCGGGTCCGTCTCGAGGTGCGCTTCGGCACCTTCTCCGAGCACCCGCGCCCGCGGCTGTGGAGCCCGAGTCCGAGCACACGCTGGCTGGAGAACGCGCTCGAGCAGATTGAGCCGCCCGCCTGGGCATCGACGAGCACTGGGAAGTGATGCACCACTTCTTGGAGGAGTACTCGCACTCCCGGCGCCCGAGACCGTGCACTGCTGCCCGAACCGTTCGAGCTACCCACCGTTCGCGCGACCCGACACCGGAAGGCCCAGGCCGTCGAGGCGCGGCCAAGCGCCGCCGTCGCATCCTGTTGAATGGTGTCGGTGCAGATAGGTGGGATCGTCGTAATCGTGGTGGTCGTCGCCGCG
>JBPYFR010000070.1:0-2048 GCA_051985685.1 Acidimicrobiales bacterium | reverse complement strand
CCCCCTCCCTCCCTGGCTTCGCCTCGTGGCCTACGTTCCCCTTCGAAGGCGACCTACGCGTCAAGCGACTTGATGATCCCGTGGCCCAGGAGCCGGCCCGGCACGGCGAAGACCCCGCCGAGTGCCGCGCCTGCCGCGCCCCCGACGAGGCGTACATCTGGGTCAGTGAACGATGGCGGGTACGGAGCCTCGACCGCCCGACCGGCCTACCCATGGTGCTGATCCTGGAGTCCCGGTCGCACCTGGATCTCGGCGACCTGCCCAACATGCTCGCCGCCGAATTGGGCGTGATGACGGTACGGCTGGAGCGGGCTGTCCGATCGCTGGACGGGGTGGCCCGGGTTCACGTGAACCGGTGGGGCGACGGCTCGGCCCACCTTCATCTCTGGTTCCTTGCCCGACCGCACGGCCGGCTGCAGCTACGCGGGACGTTCCTCTCGCTGTGGGATGAGATCCTCCCGCCGATCCCGGAGCATCAGTGGCGGGAGAACCTCGCCCTCGTCGCGGCTTGGCTCGCGGAGTTCGGTGGCCGACCGCTGGCCGAGCCGCCCCGCATTGACTGGCAGGCACCAGCGATGTTCGCCTCGGACGACCCGACGGTGATCGACGCTGACGACGACACTGACGAGGCGGCGAGCCACGACCTGGACGACGCGACGGCCCACGACCTGGACGACGCGACGGGCGAAGACTGGGGTGCCGGGACCAACGAGTTCGGCGCCGACTCCACCGGCAACGGCGGCGGCCGCAAGAGCCCGAGCCCGGCCGCCGACCACGCCACGCCCCGACGGCCGGAGGCCGACTGGAACGCCGGTGCGGTGCCGGGGCGTACGTCGATCGCGGAGGGCCCCGGGCACGACGACGGCTCTGGATCCGGCGGCGGAAGTACACCGGGCGAGCGCGACGGCTCAGCTCCCGATCGGAACTCCGCGGCGGCCGCATCCGCCTGACCGGACTCGTGTGGGCTCGGCCAGCGCCGTCTGCGGCCGAGCCTACATTTGCGCTACCGCGCCCGAGCCCACACCGAGCCCATATTTGCGCTTCCGCGCCCGAGCTCACACCGAGCCCACATTTGTGCCGCCACCGGCCGAGCCCACCTCGCCGGCGCCAGTCGAGTGGATCGGCACGGCGTAAATCTCCCGTCGCCGGGGAATGCCGCGTACGATCCGTCACTGGGAGCAAGGGAGGCGGCGGGTGGGCCGACTACGTAACGGTTCTGTGGGGAACGGCCGATGTCTCGCCGCCTCGTGAACTTGACCCTCGACACGCTCGAGGACCTGCCCCGGTCATGCCGTCGATGCGTCTACTGGGAACTCGATCCGGTAGCGGCCGAACGCGCCTGCACGTCCGGTGATCCCGAGCTGGAAAAGGAAGCGTGGGTGTCGCAGACCCTGCTGGAGTGGGGCTCCTGCGGCAAGCTCGTGTACGTCGACGGGATGCCGGCCGGATTTGTGATGTTCGCGCCGCCGGCCTACGTGCCGCGGTCGATGGCGTTCCCCACGTCACCGGTCTCGCCGGATGCCGTCCTGCTGACCACGGCTCGCGTCGTCACCGCGTTCGTCGGTGGCGGACTCGGCCGGATGCTGGTCCAGGGCGTGGCGCGTGACCTCACCAAGCGCGGGGTGAAGGCGATCGAGGCGTTCGGCGACGCCAAGTTTGGCGAGGAAGCCGGCGACGACCAGTCCGGCGGATGCCTGGCGCCGGCCGACTATTTCCTGTCGGTGGGCTTCAAGACGGTACGCCCGCATCCGCGCTACCCGCGGCTGCGCCTGGAGTTGCGGACGGCGTTGTCGTGGAAGTCCGACGTCGAGTACGCGCTGGAGAAACTGCTCGGCTCGATGAGCCCGGAGGCGCTGCTCCGCCCGGTACGCCCGGCGACAAGATCTACTCTTTAGTCATGAAATAGCTGGATTCGCCCAAAGCTACCGCGCGGCGGCCGCCTGTACGCCCGCCGCCGTGCGTAGCTGGCTCACGTCGATGGATCCGGTCGGCACGTCGACCTCGACCGGGTAGTACATCCGCTGCACCGCCGCCATGATCGCCTCGAC
>JBPYFR010000069.1:0-7455 GCA_051985685.1 Acidimicrobiales bacterium | reverse complement strand
AGCACAATCCGGGCCGCTCGGAGTCCTCACTCCGGCGCGGCATCCTCCACAACGCCGTCCAGCGCGAGGACGGCAGCTGGGTCTGGCGTTACGCGCGCTTCCGCACGGAGCCGACCTCGTCCCATCCTGACTTCGGCGACTGGTGGGAGGCGGTCTCACGCCTGACCGTTCCCTTGCTCCTGGTCCGCGGTCTGGCCTGGTCGGTCGTCGGTGACGAGGACATCGCCGAGTTGGCGCGCCGTCAGCCGACCGCGACCGTGGTGGGGGTCGAGGGTGCGGGCCACAGCGTGCAGGGAGACCGCCCCATGGAGTTGGCAGCCATCCTCACCGACTTCTTCTACGGAGACGGATGATGGACCGGCGCATGTGGCTCTCGCGTCGCGCGCTCAAGCTCCACGCCGTGATCATCGTCATCGTCCCGGCCTTCCTTGCCCTTTGCGTGTGGCAGATCACCCGCGCCGTCGGCGGCAACGAGCTCAGTTGGGCCTACGTCTTCGAGTGGCCGTTCTTCGCGGGCTACGCGGTGTACATGTGGTGGCGCTTCGTGCACGAGGTGCCCGAGCTGCCGGTGGCGGCGCCTGACGCGCCGCCCGGCCCGCGTGTCGCCCGGCCGGCCGCGGCCGAGGAACCGGCTCACGCCGGCGAAGCAGCCCCTGGCGACGAAGCAGCCCCTGGCGACGAAGACTCGGACCCCGAGCTGGCCGCGTACAACGCGTATCTGGCGCAACTGGCCGCACGGGACAAGGCGGTCGGGCGCTGACGCTCCGGGGGGAGGGCTCGAACCTCCAACATCCGGCTCCAAAGGCCGACGTTCTGCCGATTGAACTACCCCGGACCGAGAGGGTCGCCGCCTAGAGGTTAGACAGCGTCACGGTGCTCGTCGCACGAGCCCCCGCAGCAGGTTCAGTAGGTTCTGCCTGGTGCGCATCCTCGTTGTGGACGACGATCTCGCGGTGCGACGATCCATCGACCGTGCCCTTCGGCTGGAAGGCTACGAGGTCGTCACGGTGCCCTCGGGCGGTGAGGCGCTCGAGTCGCTGGCTCAGACGCCGCCGGACGCGCTCGTCCTCGATCTGGGGCTGCCGGACGTGGACGGGCTCAATGTCTGCCGCCGGATGCGGAGCGCCGGCGACGACACCCCGGTGCTCATGCTCACGGCCCGCGATGCGATTGACGACCGGGTCCAAGGGCTCGATGCCGGCGCTGACGACTATCTGGTCAAGCCGTTCGCACTGGCCGAGCTGCTGGCCCGGCTACGCGCCCTGTTACGGCGTCGCTTCGAAGGAGAGGGCGGGCTGCTCCGGGTGGGCGACCTGAGCTTGAACCTCTCGACCAGGGAGGGCCAGCGCGGCGAGCGCACGTTCACGCTCACGCGCATTGAGTTCGACCTGCTCGAGATGTTCATGCGCCACCCGCGCCAGGTGCTCACCCGCGAGACACTGCTCAACAAAGTGTGGGGCTTCGACTTCGACTCCGGGACCAACTCGCTCGCGGTCTACGTCGGGTACCTTCGCCGCAAGCTCGAGGAGGGGAGTGAGCCGCGCTGCATCCAGACCGTACGCGGCGTGGGATACGTGCTGCGGGACACGTGACGTTCCGTACCAGGCTCGTACTGGCGGCCACGGTGGCTGTCGTGGTCGCCGTGCTGGGAGCCTCGCTGGCCGCGTACCTTGTCTCGCGCAACACGCTGCTCGATGCTGCCGACAACTCGCTGAACACGGCGGCACAAAAGATCGTGAACGGCCAGCAGATCGGCTCCACGACGGCAACCCTGGGTCAGGTCATCGATACCAGCGGCGCCGTCGTCTCCGGCGGCGGGCTCCCGGTCACCGGCCAGGTACGGCTGGTGGCCCTCGGGCTGGCGCCCGCGTTCTACACCACCGTGACCGTGGACGGGAACCAGATGCGGGAGCTGGTCCAGCACCTGCCCGCGGGCCAGCCGGTCGAGTCGGGCATCCTCGTCCGGGGCGGTGCCCTACAGATCGCAACGCTGCTCAACGCCAGCTCCGAGCTCACCAAGCTGGCGTTGCTACTCGGTGCCGTCGCACTGGCCGGCGTCGCGCTCGCGGTCGTCCTCGGCCTCCTCGTGGCCCGGACGGCCCTGGTGCCGCTCAACTCGCTCACCGACACCGTGGAGGGCCTGGCCGAGACCACGGACGTCACCCAACGGCTCTCCCCAGGCGGCCCGGACGAGCTCGGCCGGCTCCGGCGCGCGTTCAACCGCCTCCTCGAGGCACTCGAGTCCTCACGCCGCGCCCAGAGCCAGCTCGTCCTCGACGCCTCGCACGAGCTGCGCACCCCCCTCACGAGCCTGCGCACCAACCTCGAGGTGATCCGGCGCGTGGACGAGCTCAGCCCTCAGGACCGCACCGTGCTCGTGCAGGACGTCCTCGTGCAACTCCAAGAGCTGACGGATCTCGTCGGTGACCTGGCCGAGCTGGCACGGGGTGATCGGGAACCCGCGACCCAAGAGATGCTGCGGCTCGACCTCCTGGTCCGCGACGCGGTGGCCCTGCAGAACACACACGGACGGGCGAAGGGCGTGACGTTCGACCTCGAGGCCAAGCCGTGCTGTGTGAAGGGCCATGCGGACCGCTTGTCCCGCGCCGTCGGCAACCTGCTCGACAACGCTCGCAAGTGGAGCCCCCCGGGGCAATCAGTGTCGGTCTGCTGCCGGGACGGCGCGGTGGTCGTGCACGACCAGGGGCCCGGGATCGCCGAAGAGGACCTGCCCCACATCTTCGACCGCTTCTATCGCTCGCCCGGCGCGCGGGGTCTCCCGGGGTCCGGCCTCGGCCTGGCCATCGTGGCCCAGGTTGTGCAGGCCGAAGGAGGGGCGATCGAGGCGGAGAACGACCCCACGGGTGGTGCGAAGATGTCGATGCGCCTGCCCACCGTGCCCTGCCCCGACGACGACCCGGAGGTCGCGTAATCGGCAGTGGCAGGTGGGTGTGTCAGACCAGATGCCTCAACGACCACCGGGTTGAGTGCGTATCGAGCGAAGTCCTGATGGATGCAAGCGGCCGATCGCGACGCTCGGCGTCCAGCTCACTCGGCATTGAGTGGAACCCTTCTTCTGAACGGCGAAATGAAGCATGTCGCCCGCTTGCACGCTGATCCCGTCGAGGTCCGAACTCACTCCGGCCGCGTGACTAGCCGAGATGGTGCGAGGCCCCCAGATCGGTTTCGAAGAACCGTTCTTCGTTATCTCGGCTGTGACACCCGAACCGCAGGCAGGGTTGGACATCAGGACCCTCCCGCGCACGCTGACTCGGTCGGCCGCCGGCGACGTCCACGACCGGGCTACCCACGACGAACGACGGGCCGGCGGGAGCTCCTCGAAGTTGCTGACGAAGCCAGAGCGGCTGCCCCCCGCCGTCCACTTCTGATCGAGGCTGTGCACCGTGGCGCAGCGGGAAAGGTTCGTCCAGCTCGAATTGTCCGTGCTCCGCTGATAGGACCAGCGATGTGCGCCCTGTGTGGTGCAGCTGAAGCCGTTGGCCCCGTACCACACGTTGCTTCCGGCCCCGACCTCGAGGTTGTTGGATTGCGCGAAGCCGTCGAAATTTCCGGCCCCATGCGCCTCCTCGAAGGCGCCTGTGATCGACGGGGCGTAGTAGAGGTTGTTGTCGATGGTGCCGGTCCCGTTGACGGAGCCCGGGATCCAGATATCCGTCCAGATCTGACCCAAAATGGGATAGGGGACCGTGCCGTACTGGTAGGAGTTGCCTGAAAGCACGTTGCCTGAGATGTGGGCCTGCGTCGTCGGGCTGGGGCGACCGAGAATCTGTATCCCTGGACCGGCGTTGTGGGCGATGTAATCGTCTTCAACGTTGATCCCGCTGTCGGGTCCGTCCGAGGGTTCGATTCCAATCGCGGAAAAGTCAACCGGACCCACGTGGGGCACGTTGGTGACGATGTCGTTGACGTAGGTCACGTTCGTGTCTTGGTCGACGTAGTTTGCCGTGACCCCGAGCTCCGAGCCGCAGTCGCCGTCGTGCGCCGAAACCGAGTTCTCTATCACGACGTTCGATGCCCCCGTACCGAGCCCCCAGCTCGTTGCCTCACAGCTGTCATGAGAGTAGAGCCGGTTCACGATCACGTTCGAGACCCCGCCCAGTACCAGCGTGCCGCCCTCACATTTGCTGTAGCCGCAGGAGAGTTTGTTCGATGCTCCTTCGACGTCTTGGACGAGAATGTTGCTCGCTGTCCCCTGATTCGTTCCGGCCGGCGACTGAATGCCCAGACCGTCTCCGGAGAGGTACAGGCCGAGGAAGCGATAGCCGGTTTGATTCGACGGATCGTTGATCAAGATCCCCGTTCCCGCGTTCTGTACCGACACATTCTCAATCTGCACATAGCTGTTGTCGTACAGGTTGATCCCGATGAATCGGCTGTCTCCATTGCCATTGATGACGGGCCGCGGTCCGGATCCATAGGCGCCGACGGTGAGGTAGTTCGTGCGCGTCCCCGATCCAAGGAGAGTGAGGCCCGATTTGAACGTGTCACCGCGCTTGAGAAGCAACTCGTCACCGGGCTTGAAGCTCTGGGTGTCGAGCACCCTGAAGTCACACCATGGTGCTGCGTGCGTTCCCGAACCTGGGCAGGTCGCGGCGCTGTCGACGTAATACTTCGTGAGGCCGGCGCCCGCTCCGGCCGCTCCCGACGCGCCGGTGAGCAACAGGCCCCCCATGACGAAGCAGAGCGTGACCGCGGCGGCGGTCAAGCGAACAGATGCGCGTGGGCGATGCCTCAGTCCCCTCGTATTCAGTGCTCGAATCCCTCGGTTGTAGGTACTCGCTCCAGCGCCCTGCGGTGCCTCTCGGGGGAGAGACGGTATCGCCCCCGGGGACCAGGCGAGCGGCACCTGGTCCTGACCCCGGCCCGCACTCAGGTGAGCCGGTCCGGATCTACTCCGCGATCAGCTCAATCCGGTTCCCGAAGGGATCGTCCACGTAGGCACCCCGGTCCGGCTCACGCTCGGTGTTCGGGCGCACGTCCACTCCGGCGGCCGCCAGAGCCGCCTGAAGTTCGGGCAGGTTCCTGACCACGAACGCGGGATGCGCCTTGCGGGCGGGCCGGAAATCCTCCTCGACGCCGAGATGCACCGCCGTGGTTCCCCGCACGAACCAGCACCCGCCACGAGCGGCCAGGGGCTCGGGCTTGGGAACCCGTTCGAACCCGAGCAGTCCCGCGTAGAAAGCGTCGGCCGCGTCCTCGCCACCGGGGGGGATGGCCAGCTGAATGTGGTCCAGGCGGACGATCTCATGGCTCACGTCGTTCATCCTTGCACCGGGTCCCGACCTGACAATCGACCCGGCCGACCACTAGCCTGCGGCGCGGCATGGGATCTCTCATCAAGAAGCGCCGCAAGCGGATGCGCAAGAAGAAGCACAAGAAGATGCTGAAGGCAACTCGCTGGCAGCGCCGCGCCGGTAAGTAGCGCCGTCCTCCGTCGCTCCTTCAGCCCCCGTCCCACCCCGCCGGAACCGTCGAAACCCGGATCAAGCGCCCCCTCTCCGACCCGATCTCCAACTCGGGTCTGTCCGCCGTCTCGGGAAGACCGCCTCCGACGAACCAGGTCGATCCGCTCCCGGCCAGCGTCGGCTCCGTGCCAGTGAGGTCCCCGAGCGCGTCCCGCCACAGCAAGAGCCGAGGCTCCACCGCGACCGCCGCGCCCGTCAGCGCGTTCGGCCCTTCGTCCGACGGAGCGCGGTCCCAAGCCCGATAGACGCTGGTGGTGTCCACGCCGAAAGGCGGGACCAGCAGCAGGAAGTCGCGGGCCTCGAAGGCCAGCGGCGTCACCTGCTCGCCGATTCCTTCGACGAGCGCCCTGCCGCCTACCAGGCAGAACGGGACGTCGGCGCCGATCTGCAGCGCAACCTCAGGGTCGCTGCAGCCCGCCCAGCGGAGAATCGCCGCCGCATCCGCCGAGCCTCCTCCGAGCCCGCCGCGGACCGGGATCCGCTTGGTGAGTCGCACCCGCGCCGATCGCCCACACGCGGCGAGAGCGCGCTCGACGAGGTTCTGCTCGGCCCCGAGCGCCCAGGCTCTGCTCTCCGGCCCGCCGTCTATCGTCAGCCCCGACCCGCCCTCGTCGAGCTCGAGCTCGTCGGCGAGGTCGACGGCGACCATCTCGGCTCGCAGCTCGTGATAGCCGTCGCGGCGCACGCCCGTCACCTGGAGCGAGACAGTGAGCTTGGCCGGAGCCACCAGGCGGGTCATAGCGCGGCCAGCCTGCCCCACTCCGCGACGCCGAGCTCCTCGGCCCGGGCGTCGGGCCGCACGCCCGCCCGGGCGAACGCCTCGCGCTCGACGACGCCGGCCAACGAACGGCGCAACATCTTGCGCCGGTGGCCGAAGCCCGCCTTGACCACGGCCGCAAACCGATCGTAGGAGACGAGCGCCGGGTCCACCGCGGGCGCGGGCAGCCGGTCCAGGCGAACGAGCACGGACTCGACCCGCGGTCGCGGGACGAAGACCGATGCGGGTACCCGGGCCACCACGGCCGCCGTCGCGAAGTACGCGATGCGGACGGACACGGCTCCGTAGGCCGGTGTCCCGACTGCAGCGGCCATGCGCTCGCCCACCTCCCGCTGCACCATGACAAGGATGTGCGCGACCGCGTCCACCTCCTCGAGGGTCCGCAGGACCAGCGGAGTAGCGACGTTGTAGGGCAGATTGGACACCATCGACCACGCACGACCGCCCCGCGCAACCAGGAGGGCCTGCAGGTCGAGCGTCATCGCATCGGCCTCCACTACCTCGGCGCCCACCGGCTCTACCACCGATCGCAGCACCGGGACGAGGTGGCGGTCGGTCTCCACGGCGACCACGCTGGCACCGGTCTCGGCCAGTGCCAGCGTCAACGACCCCAAGCCGGCGCCGATCTCGAGCACCCGGTCGCCGGGACCGACGTCGGCCAGGCGGGCCACTCGGCGAACCGTGTTGGCGTCGGCGACGAAGTTCTGGCCCAGGGCGCGGCTCGGTCGCAATCCGTGCGCCGACAGGAGCTGCGCTATGTCGGCGCCGGAATGGGTCACCAGGAAATTGTGACCTCCGCGACTCCCTGGCTGGGATCGGCGATCTGCGAGAAGCCCGGGACCGACAAATCGACGACGCGGGGGTAGCCGGCGGCCTCGCGGTCGTCGACCGTGCATTGCGTCGCCGCACCGGTGGCGTTGTTCGTCACGGTCAGCACGGTCCCGAACGGCAAGGTCGGGCTTGCGCACATTCCAGGCGGTGCAGCCGAGTACCAGGTGGCCTGACCGACCAGGCTGTTCTGTGGAGGAGGTGGGGGCGGTGGTGGAGGCGGCGGCGGCGGCGGCGGGGGCGGCGGGGGCGGCGGTGGTGGAGGCGGCGGCGGAGGCGGCGGAGGAGGCGGAGGAGGCGGGGATGGCGGCGTCGTGGTCGGCGGCAGCGTAGTGGTCGTGGTCGTCGGCGCGAGGTACGCGC
>JBPYFR010000068.1:0-2078 GCA_051985685.1 Acidimicrobiales bacterium | reverse complement strand
CCTTCCAGGATGACCACGACGCCTTCTACTGCGTCGTGGACCTGCACGCGCTGACCGAGGAGATAGAGCCCGCCGCGCTCCGGGCCAACACGCTCGACGCCGCCCTCAACATGCTGGCCGTCGGCCTGGAGCCCGACCGCAGCACCCTGTTCCTGCAGAGCCACGTGCCCGAGCACACCCGTCTCACCTGGCTCCTCGAGTCCACGACGGCGTTCGGGGAGCTGCGCAGGATGACCCAGTTCAAGGACAAGAGCGAGGGACAGGAGTTGGTGCGGGTGAGCCTGTTCACGTACCCGGTGCTCATGGCCGCCGACATCCTCCTCTACGACGCGGCCTACGTGCCCGTGGGCGACGACCAGCGCCAGCACCTTGAGCTCGCCCGCGAGGTGGCGACCCGCTTCAACCACCGCTACGGCGAGACGTTCACCATCCCCGACGCGGCCATCCCCGGCACTGCGGCGCGGGTCATGGACCTCCAGCACCCCGAGCGCAAGATGTCGAAGACCGCCGAATCCCCGCTCGGCACGATCGAGCTGCTGGACTCCGACGAGGAGATCGCGAGGAAGGTGCGCCGGGCGGTCACCGACACCGACGGCGAGGTTCGCTTCGACCCTGTCGCCAAACCGGGGCTCGCCAACCTGCTCCAGATCCTCGCCGCCACGACGGACCGAACGCCGGTGGAGGTGGCGGATGACTACTCGCGCTACCGCGACCTGAAGGACGACGTGGCGAACGCGCTGTGCGAACTGCTCGGGCCGGTGCGGCGTCGTCGCCAGGAGCTCGAGGCGGATCCGCGCTACGTCCACGACGTGCTGGCCCGCGGTGCCGCGCACGCGCACGCGGTCGCGGCAGACACCTATCAGCGCGCCGCCGACGCGATGGGACTGTTGCCGGCTTAGCCGAACGCGATGGGGAGGTGCAGCACGTCCTGCGCCCACCAGTTGTAGAGGTGGTCGAACAACCAGTTCACCGGTCCACCCCCGTGCTGGAAGAAGACGAGGCTGAAGACGACGAGGCCCATCAGGACCGGCAACGTGTATTGGCGGTAGCGCACGTACGTCGGCCACCAACGCGAGGGCAGCAGGCGCTCGAGGAGCACGGACCCGTCGAGCGGCGGGACGGGGATCATGTTGAAGACGAAGAGCCCGACGTTCACGAAGCTGGCCCAGAACACCGCTTGGCCGAGCACCGAGAGCAAGGTCGGCGTCGTGAACCCCGCCCGGTAGAAGTGGACGAAGAGGAAGCCGAAGAGGCCGGCGAGGATCGCGTTGGTCACGGGACCGGCGAGCGAGACGAGGACACCTTGGTTGCGAGGGCTGCGCAATCGTCCGACGTTGACGGGCACGGGCTTGGCCCACCCGAAGACCCCGATGCCGCCGAGTGTGAGCAGCGCCGGGACGATGAGAGTCCCCACCGGGTCGATGTGCGGCACCGGATTGAGCGTGAGGCGCCCGGCCCGCGCCGCGGTGTCGTCGCCGAACGCCCGGGCCACCCAGCCGTGCGACACCTCGTGCAAGATGACCGACGGGATCACGACGCAGAAGATGACGATCTCCGTCTTCGTGATGTTGCCGTGTGCGATCAGCGCCGCCAGGAACAGCACGCCAGCGACGATCCAGAGGCCGCGCTTCGTGCGTTGATCCAGGGAGCGCCTCCCTGAGGAGGCTCCGGGCGGGCGCACTCAGTGCTTGGCGGCGTCCACGATGCAGAGCCGCGCCGCGGGCTTGGCCTCAAGACGCGCCTCGCCGATCGGCTTCCCGCACACCTCGCAGATCCCGTAGGTGCCGTCCTGCAGCCGCTTCAGGGCGGCGTCGACCTCGTCGAGCGCCTCCCTCAGCTCGCTGGCGAGCCGCTCGGCCTCGCCGCGCTCCGCCGTCACCTGGCTGGAGTCCGCGAAGTTGGAGTCGTAGTTGAGGCCACTGCCGTGGTCCGCAAAGCCCAGCTCCTTGAGCTGGTTCTGGAGCCGGGTCTGCTCGCTGTGCAGCAGAGCGGCAAAGTCAACATGGGCGGTTTCCGCCGCGGAGGCCTCGTTCGGCATGGGCTCATGCTACGCGGTCCCTCCCCCCTGCCGTTCCCGC
>JBPYFR010000067.1:0-6075 GCA_051985685.1 Acidimicrobiales bacterium | reverse complement strand
GTCCCGCGCTCGGTTCGTCGGGAACCGTCACGATCGGGTAGGCCACCAGCTGGCCGGGGCCGTGGTAGGTCACGTCGCCGCCGCGGTCGGTGCGTTCGAGCGCCGCTCCGACTCGCCGCGGGTCCACCAGGACGTGCGACTCGTCGGCGGAGCGTCCGAGGCTGTACACGTGCGGGTGCTCCAACACGAGGAGGTAGTCGTCTCCCGCGCCGGTGGCCAACGCGTGCTGGAGGTCGGACGCCTCGTGGTACGGAACCGTCCCCAACACACGGACGCGCAGCACCCGAGCGGACCTCAGAGCTCGGCCGCCCAGTCGCGGGTGGCGAGGAGCTCCGCCACCCGGCCCAGGAACAGGGATACATAGGCGCCGTCGACGGCCCGGTGGTCCCAACTCATGCCGACGATGCCGGTGGAGTGGATGGCGATCGACTCCGACTCGTCGGGCTGGGTCACGACCACAGGCCGGCGCGCGATCCCGTCGGTGGCCAGGATCGCCACCTGGGGCTGGTTGATGATCGGCACGGTGAAGTAGGTGCCGAACGGCCCGTCGTTGGTGATGGAGAAGGTCCCACCGGTGATGTCGTCGGCGTTGAGGCGGCGGCTCCGCGCCCGCTCGGCCAGGTCCCGTATGCGCCGGGCCACCCCGCGCAGCGTGACCTCCTCGGCCCGGTGGATGACGGGCACGATGAGCCCCTCGTGGGACAGGTCCACCGCGATTCCGAGGTTGACTTCGGAGTGCACGACGAGCGACTCGTCGACGACGGACGCGTTGAGCAACGGGAAGTCGCGCAGCGCCTCGACGGCAGCCCGGGCCACGAAGGGCAAGTAGGTCAAGGTGAAGCCCTCTTCGGCGCGGAATCGATCGCCCCAGCCCTTGCGCACCCGCTCGACCGCTTCGAAGTCCACCTCATTGGCGATGAAGGCATGCGGCGACGTGGCCTTGGAGCGCACCATGTGCTCGGCGGTTCGCCGCCGCATGTTGGAGAACGGGACGACCTGGTCGCCGGCGCGCAGAGGCGTGGGCGCGACGGACGCGGTCACCGGCGCGGGCGGAGCCGGCGGTTGCGCCGGCGCCGGGGATGGGGATGGCGCCGGCGGAGGCGAATACTGCGGCGCAGCGGGAGCCTTTGACGCGCGCCTGGCATCGATGACCTTCAACACGTCCTCGCGGGTGATGCGTCCGCCGGCTCCGGTTCCTACGACCTCCGACTCGCTGATCCCGTTCTCGGAAAGCAGCCTGCGCACGATGGGCGACAGCACGAGCGGTTCGTTGCCGCGGCCGTCCGGCTCCACGACCGGTGGTGCTTGCGGGGCCGCAGGAGGCGGTGGAGCAGAAGGAGGAGGTGCCGCGGTCGCAGGCGCTGGCGCCGCTGGAGGCGGAGGTGCTGCAGGTGGCGGAGGCGGTGGCGGCGGAGGCGGTGGTGGTGGCGACGCAGCGGGAGGCGGGGGCGGTGTCGGGGCCGCGGCAGGCGCCGGCTCCGCTGCCCGAGCCGGGGCAGCTGGCGCCGCGGCCGACGCAGCGGCGCCGTCGCCGATGATGGCCAGCTTCTCCCCCACTTCGACCGTCTCGCCCTCGGGGACAAGGATCTCGGTGAGGACACCGGCCGCGGGCGAGGGCACCTCGGAGTCGACCTTGTCCGTCGATACCTCGAACAGCGGCTCGTCGCGTGCGACCTCGTCGCCGACGGCCTTCATCCAGCGGGTGATGGTGCCCTCGGTCACGGTCTCTCCGAGCTGTGGCATCGTCACGTCAGGCAAGGTGCAGTCCCCTTCCGGTCAGCGCCAGCATCGTCTCGCCGAACGTCTCGGAGAGTGACGGGTGCGGCTGGATGAACTGGGCCACCTCGTCGGGGAAGGCGTCCCAGTTGACGGCGAGATAGCCCCCGCTCAGCTGCTCGGTCACCCAGGGCCCGCACATGTGGACGCCCAAGACCCGCCCGGCCGTGCCGTCCGGGCGCTTCTCGGCCACGATCTTCACCAGGCCCTCGGTGTCTCCGATGATCTGCGCCCGGCTGTTTCCTCCGAACGGGTCCTTCTTCGTCAGGACGTCGATCCCGGCTGCCTTCGCCTGCGCCTCGGTCATGCCGCAGAACGCGACTTCGGGGTGGCAGTAGATGGCCCACGGGACCTTGCCGTTGTCGACGGGCACCACTTGCTCGCCCAGCATGCCCTTCACCGCAACGATCGCCTCCGCGAACCCGACGTGCGCGAGCTGAGGCGTGCCCGCCACCAGGTCGCCGACCGCCCAGACGCCCGGCACTCCGGTGCGCTGATACCGGTCGGCCACGACGAAACCGCGTTCATCCATCTGGACGCCCACCCCGTCCGCGACCAACCCTTCGGTGCGGGGGCGCCGGCCCACCGACACCACGATGAGCTCGACGTCGTAGTTCTTGTCCCCCGCTTTCACCGTGGTGACGGTGCCATCCTGGGACGGCATGTGCGCTTCGACCTTCACGCCGGTGACGATATCGATGCCCCGCTTCTTGAAGGACCGCCCGACTAGGCGCACGATGTCGTCGTCGCAACCGGTGAGGATGGAGTCCAGCGCCTCGAGGATCGTGACCTTCGAACCCAAGTCCGCCAGGAGGGACGCGAACTCGCACCCCACGACCCCGCCCCCGATCACGGCGACCGAGGCGGGCACCTCCTTGAGGTCGAGGAACTCGTCGGACGTCATCACCCAGCGGCCGTCGATGTCGAACCCCGGCAGCATCTGGGGCACCGATCCAGCCGCCAGCACCACGTTGCGACCCACGATGACTCGTCCGGCGTCCTCCCCGTCGACGACCTCCACCCGGCGGTCGGCCATGAGCCTCCCGGTGCCGTTCAGCGTGGTCACCTTGCGCCCCTTGAGCAGACCCGCCAGCCCCTTCCAGAGCTTGTCGACCACGGCGTTCTTGCGGTCCTGGCTGCGGGCGAAGTCGATGGAGACGCCTGAGACGTCGATCCCGAACTCCTTCGAGCCTTCGACCGTGCGGCGCACGGCTGCGGTCTCGAGGAATTCCTTGGCCGGGATGCAGCCGCGGTGCAGGCAGGTCCCGCCGACCTTGTCGCGCTCGACGATGGCTATGGAGAGACCGGCTGCCGCACCGTACAGAGCGGTGGCGTAGCCGCCGGGACCGCCGCCGATGACGACGATGTCGAACTCGTCCTCAGTGGCCATGGGCCTGACCTCTTCTCCGTGTCGGATGGTGTGTCGAATGCTGCTGTCGCGCGCTGCGCTCCCCGTCAGACCATCCGCGGGCTCCGCCACGACGGTGCCGCGCCGTGCGGGTGGTACCGCGCGTGTCGCTTTGAGCCTACCGTTCGCCTCCCCACCCACAGGCCGGCGACGGCACCACGCGGCGCGGCTCGAACGTCTAGCCGCTCGATCCAGTACCCGTGTCCGCGGCCAAGGTGGCGAGCTCGTCGGCACGATCGTTCCAGGGGTCGCCCGAGTGCCCCTTGACCCACTGGAACGTCACCGGGACCTCCGGCGAGAGGGCAAGCTGGAGCAGCGGCTCCCACAGGTCGCGGTTCGCCACCGGCTTTCTGGACGCATTCTTCCAATTGCGCCGCAGCCAGCCCTCCCACCAGCGGTCCGTGAAGCAACGCACGACGTAGGTCGAGTCGCTGAACACGTCGATGCCGGCGGGCCGAGCCGACGAGAGCGCCCGGAGCGCCTCGAGCACGGCTGTGATCTCCATGCGCTGATTGGTAGTGCGGGGCTCCGCCCCGCTGGCGTACGCCCCGCCGGGCACCAACCAGGCCCACCCGCCGGGACCCGGGTTGCCGCGGCACGCCCCGTCCGTGTAGACGACGACGCGGTCGGTCGCAGAAGGGGTATCCCCGACTGGCATGACAAATGTGTAACACCGGAGGGCCGTCGTCATGTGGAGGCCGTTCCCGCCGGTACCGTTTGAGCATGCTGTTCGACGGGATCAGCCATCAGGTTCCCGACACCGACCCCGGAGAGACCCAGGAATGGCTCGATTCGTTCGACGCCATCGTCGATGCCCGGGGCCGGTCCCGGGCGCGCTACCTGCTGATGAAGCTCTTGGAGCGGGCGCGCACCAAGCAGGTCGACTTCCCCGCGACGGTCTCGACGCCCTACGTGAACACCATTCCCGCGGATGCCGAGCCGTGGTTCCCAGGTGACGAGTACCAGGAGCGCCGCATCCGGGCCTACATCCGGTGGAACGCGGCCGCCATGGTCGTGCGCGCCAACACGCGCACGGAGAGCATCGGCGGCCACCTCTCCACCTACGCCAGCTCCGCCGCCCTCTACGAGGTCGGCTTCAACCACTTCTTCCGCGGCAAGGCCGACGGCGGCTTCGGAGACCAGGTCTTCTTCCAGGGGCACGCCTCGCCCGGCATCTACGCCCGCGCGTATGTCGAGGGGCGGCTGACCGAAGCCGAGCTCGACAATTTCCGGCACGAGGTCGGCGGCGACGGGCTGCCGAGCTACCCCCACCCGCGCTTGCTCCCCGACTTCTGGGAGTTCCCGACGGTGTCGATGGGTCTCGGACCGATCACCGCTATCTACCAGGCGCACGTAAACCGCTACCTCAACCTGCGCCGCCTGGTCGACACGAGCAACAGCAGGGTTTGGGGCTTCGTCGGTGACGGGGAGATGGACGAGCCGGAGTCGATCGGCGCCCTCGGGGTCGCCGGACGCGAGCACCTCGACAATCTCATCTTCGTGGTGAACTGCAACCTGCAGCGGCTCGACGGACCGGTGCGGGGCAACGGGAAGATCATTCAGGAGCTCGAGGCCCTGTTCCGCGGCGCAGGCTGGAACGTGATCAAGGTGATCTGGGGCTCGCGCTGGGACGAGCTGTTGGCCCGCGACGTGGACGGTGTCCTGCTGGATCGTATGAACAAGACGGTCGACGGCGACTACCAGAAGCTAGCGACCGAGTCGGGCGCCTACATCCGAGAGCACTTCTTCGGGCCCGACCCGCGCCTCCGCAAGATCGTCGAGCACCTGAGCGACGAAGAACTGATGTCGCTCCCCCGCGGCGGGCACGACTACCGCAAGCTGTATGCCGCCTACAAACTGGCTACCGAACAGCGCGGTGCGCCGACCGCCATCCTGGCTAAGACGATCAAAGGATGGACGCTCGGGCCGGAGATAGAGGCGCGCAACGCAACACACCAGATCAAGAAGATGAACACGGCGCAGCTGCGCCGGCTGCGGGACCGCCTCTACCTAACGGACGACATCCCTGACTCCGCGCTCGAGGGCGACCCGCCCTACGTCCGCCCGGAGGAGGGGTCCGACGCGATGGAGTACCTGCGGGCCCGCGGCCGGGTCCTCGACGGGCCGTTGCCGGTTCGTGTGGTGCGGCCATCGCCACCGCTGCGTCCCGACGCCAAGGTGTTCGAGGAGTTCGCGGCCGGGTCGGGGGCACAGGCCGTCTCGACGACCATGGCCTTCGCCCGCCTGCTGCGCAATCTGGTGCGCGACCCGAGCGTGGGTCCACTCGTGGCGCCAATCGTGCCCGACGAAGCCCGCACCTTCGGCCTGGAGGCCATCATCGCCGAGGCGAAGATCTACGCGCCCGAGGGCCAGAACTACGTGCCGGTGGACGCGGACCTGCCACTCCACTACGCGGAGAGCGAGTCCGGCCAGATCTTGCAAGAGGGGATCACCGAGGCAGGCGCACTGGCGAGTTTCATCGCGCTGTCCACCGCGTACGCGACCTGGGGCCGGCCCATGCTGCCCGTGTATCTGTTCTATTCCATGTTCGGCTTCCAACGCGTGGGAGACCTGGCGTGGTCACTGGGCGACGAGCGCGGCCGCGGGATCCTGGCCGGGTGCACGGCCGGTCGCACCACGCTGCTCGGCGAAGGGTTGCAGCACGTCGACGGACAGTCGCCGCTGCTCGCGTCCACCAACCCGGCGGCCATGGTCTACGACGCGTCGTTTGCATACGAAGTGGCGGCGATCGTCGAGGAGGCGATCGGCGAGATCCTCGGGCCGAACCGCAAGGACCGCTTCTGGTACCTCACCCTCTACAACGAGACATACCCGCAGCCGCCTCTCCCCGAGGGCGATGAAGGTGCGGCGGTGCGGCGGGGCGTGATCGA
>JBPYFR010000066.1:0-3997 GCA_051985685.1 Acidimicrobiales bacterium | reverse complement strand
TTCGACACAGGTCGTACGGTTCTCGACCACGACGGTTCGGACAAAGGGCCGCAACCTCCTCCGAGACCCCCGGGCTTCGATCCATATCGCTGGACCGGACTTCTTCAATTTCGCGGTCGTAACCGGTTCGGTCTCGACCGCGGTGCCCCGGACGCCCAATGACGACGCCGTCGAGAAGCTGTTCGTGATCCACTCCGGGCTCGGTGCGGCATCGGAACGCGAGGGCTTTGGCGAGCAGATGCTGGCCGAGCACCGCATGGCCGTTGCGCTCCAGGTGGAACACATCTACGGACAGATCCTCAACCGGTGACGACACAAAGCGAGATCCGACGACGTGAAGTGAAAACCGTGGACGGTGTTACCGATCGGTACCTGCTTCCAGATCAAGAAGTTGTGGCCTGAAACTGTGACGGCAAACGAAAGAACCAGACCAGCATCAAGGCGAGCACCGCCACCCAAGCCGCCACATCGACGAAGACCCACACCTGAGCGATGGAAACCATGAACCCGAACCCCGCGGCCTTGCCAAGCGTGTAGGACGCGACCGTGTACATGCCGAGAGGGAACACGACGCTCCACAAGCGCGGCTCGTAGGCCCAGGAGTAGCGCTTGATGACGTAACGCCACACACCGAAGGCGACGAGAAGGGGAATCCACCACGTTCCGAACGACCACAGCACGACCGACAGCCCGATGACGAACGGGCGGAGCTCTTTCACGAGGGGTTCGGCATGAGGGCCGTGGAGCACCAAGATGCCGGCTGCCGCACGGACGCTGATCGCAGTCGCACCCATGGCGATCCAGTACGCGGGACCCATCTCCGCCGGCGTCACCTCGACCAACAGCAGCCGCATGAAGATGATCACGATGAGAATCAGGTAGAGCATCACACCCAGCCCCCAGAGGCACACCGCCACGACGGGGAGCTCGGCCTGGAAGCCCTCTGACGGTGCGACCGGGGCGAGGGCGGCGGCCACGATCGACAGCGATTGGGTGGCGACGACCCAGATGAGCCAGGTCCCGTTGATGTCGCGCAGCACCGGGCGCCGAGCGGCCGCCACGATCGACCACGGCAGGCCGTAGGTAAGGATGAGCCAGAGAAGGGCGGCTGCCGCACCAAGACCGAGGGTGACGGAGGAGTGGCCGGCCATGGCGAGACGGGCAGCAAGCACGTCGGTGCCCGCGACGACGGTGAAATAGGCCATGGCGGTGGTCGGGTCGCGGAGGCTCTGGCGAAAGAACGGACGAAACCACACGATGCGCGCGCCGTAGGCGAGGCTGAGCACAACGAAGGCGGCCACGGTCACACCGAGGGTCACCTGGGACAGCACCTGGTATCCGAGCAGGTCGGCGCCGATCGAGACGATGCCGCTCGCCATGACCCACGCGAACCAGCCGGGATCCAAGGTGGCCAGTGTGCGAGCGGACCACGTTCCGGGAAGGGCCAGCTCGGGCGCGGAGAGTGTGGCCTTCGGAGCCGGCTCGCGGTCCGCGCCGTCGACGCGCTCGGACTCGGAGCGTGGGCTGGTGTCGTGACGGGTCCAACTCATGGGGTGCTCGGTGTCCACTGGCTCGGTGTGAGCCGCGCCGCCCGTGGGTTCCTCAGTACGGGACACCGATCTTGCGCCACCGGCGTCCGCTGGTGCCTGGCTCGTTGGGTCGGGTTGCGACCCGACTGCGATAGACGACAAAAGGCCGCCAGAGGTACCACACCGGGGCGCTCCAGGCATGGACCAGACGACTGAACGGCCATACTGCGAGTACCGCCCACGCCGCCGTGGCATGCAGCTGGTAAAGGAAGGGGGCATGTGCGATGGCGTTCACATTGGGATTGGCCGTGAACAAACTTCTGAACCACACCGCGACGCTGTCGCGGTAGTTGTAGCCGCCACCGAAGAGCCCGACACCGATGGTTTCGGCGATACCCATCACGATCACGATGGCAAGCAGGATCAGAGCCACCCAGTCGACCGGGCTCGTCGTGGCTCGCACCCTGGCGATGAACAAGCGCCTGAAGGCGAGAAAGCCGACTCCGATGATGATCAGGACAGCGGCGAGCGTGCCGGCCGCGGCCGAGAACCAGCGGTACACGGACTCTGGAATGCCGATGGCGGCGACCCAGGCCGCGGGGATCAAGATGCCGAGGATGTGACCGGCGATGGCGGCGAAGGTGCCGTAGTGGAAGATCGGGCTGCCCCATTTGAGCAGCTTCTTCTCCTGGAGCTCGGTCGAACGGCTCGTCCAACCGAACTGGTCGTAGCGGTACCGCCACACGTGGCCGATGACGAAGGTGGCAAGGGCCAGGTAGGGCAGGATCACCCACCAGAAGAGCTCGGCGCCGGTCGTGCCGTTCACCGGATCGTCACCCGCTGACCGAGTACCTCGGGCGGGGCGAACGGCTCGAGGCCGACCCGCTCCGAAGGTGGACCCTGGGCCCGGTAGCGACGCAGGGCGTCGCGATCGGCGCGGGACGGCGCGGGCAGGGCGGCGCACACGACCGCAACGACACCCTCGTAGGGGCTGCCGTCCCGCTCAAGCGCGTGGCGCAAGGCGTCGAGGGCCATACGGTGCTCGCCCAACAACGCGGCGCCCGCCGGGCGCACGGCGGCCAACTCCAAGAGGGCGGGCAAGAAGTCGGGCAGCTCGCCTGGGACGATTCCGAAGCCGGCCGTCCGGTAGCTGTCGATGAGCGCGACAAGCGCCATGCCGCGTTCGCGCGTGTCCCCATGGCGATAGTACGTGAGGTACAGGCAGACGCCCCGGCGCAGGTCGAAGGTGTCGACGTATGTCGTCGCCGCTTCCGTTGGAGAGAGCCGGCCCAGCCACTCCGCCACCTCGCCGAGCCGGGTACGCGCAGATCCCCGCGGCAACGTCGCGACGACCCGTGCCACTGTGGCGAGGTCGTCTTCGAACGTGTCGTCGGGATAGCTGAGCAAGACCGACGCACAGCCGAACACCGTCGCCGCGGCCGCCCGCCTCATGTCGTCCCTCCCGCGCCGGCAGGGCCGAGCGGCCCAGGGACTGAGGTGTCATCGACCCGCAGGTGCAGCCGTCCTCTCTCGTCCCGCCCGGCGACCGACGGCTCATCCGAGGCGTTCCGTTGCAGGTGGAAGCGCGCGGCACCCTCGGCGTCCGGGCCGCCGCCACCCATGCCAGGGCCACCTTCGGACTCGAGAGAACAACCGGACAGGGAATGTTGTGCGAGGAGGCGACCGGCGTTCTCTGCGTGCGCGGGAGGCACGACGTAGCGGTCTTCGTAGCGGGCGATGGCAAGAAGCCGGAACAGGTCGTCGGCGTCGTCGTCGGAGAGCCCCACGTCGGCGGCGTCGACGGCCGGGTGCTGGCCGAGCTGGTGGGCGCGCATGACGGCGCGGACCAAGGCCAGACGTCGCAGAGCGTCGCGCACCGGCGCGACCCGACCGGCGGTGAACAGATTGGCCAGGTACTCGACCGGGATCCGCAAGGCGTCGATCGCGGCGAAGACGGCGTCGGGGTCAGCCTCGTCGTAGCCGGCCGCCGCGGTGACATCTGCGACGGGCGACAATGGCGGCACGTACCACACCATCGGCATCGTCCGATACTCGGGGTGCAACGGCAGGGCGACCCGATGACGGGCGATCAGGGCATAGGCCGGTGAGCGCCGGGCGGCGACGACCCAGTCGTGCTGGACACCCTGGCGTTCGGCTTCGGCGGCCACGGCAGGATCATTGGGATTCAAGAACACGGACAGCTGCGCCTCGTAGAGGTCGGCCGGCTCCGGGGTTGCTGCAGCAGCGAGGACGGCGTCAGCGTCGTAGAGCACGAGACCGAGATACCGGAGCCTGCCCACACAGGTCTCCGAGCAAATGGTCGGCATCCCTTCTTCGATGCGGGGGAAGCAAAGGGTGCACTTCTCCGCCTTCCCAGTGAGGTGATTGAAGTACACCTTCTTGTACGGACAGCCCGACACACAGAACCGCCATCCCCGACAGCGGTCCTGGTCCACGAGGACGATGCC
>JBPYFR010000065.1:0-12205 GCA_051985685.1 Acidimicrobiales bacterium | reverse complement strand
TCCGCTTCATGGTCCGGGCGGCTTTCTCGGCGATGGTCACCCCAACCTGGGTGGAGCCGGTGAAGCTGACGCAGTCGACCTCGTCGGCGTCCACCAACGCGGCGGAGGAGGCCGGCCCGTTGCCGTTCACCAGGTTGACCACGCCGGGCGGGAAGCCGACCTCGTCCAGGATGCGCACCAGCTCCACAATGGCCAGCGGGTCCTGGGGGGCCGGCTTGACCACCACGGTGTTGCCCGCGGCCAACGCCGGCGCCACCTTGCCGGCCATGTTCACCATCGGGAAGTTGTACGACGTGATGCAGGCGACGACGCCGAGCGGCTGGCGGTTCACCATGCCACCGATGATTCCGCCCGGAGCGAGCGGCGTCGCCTGAGCCGGCTGGGGCAGCAGGGGCGTCTGCAGGACCGAGCGCGGGTCGCGGGCGTAGCGCTCGAAGCGGTCGGCCGCGACCGGCACCTGCATCCGCGAGCCCACCATGGCCGTGGCGCCGGTCTCCGCGATCACGAGCGGCAGCAAGTCGGACGCCTTGGCCCGGATGGCTGCGGCTGCGTCGCGCATGAGCGCGCTGCGCTCGTCCTGTGACAGCGCCGCCCACGCCGGCTGTGCCTCCTTGGCTGCGGCAGCCGCGGCGAGCGCGTCATCCGAGCCGGCGTTGGGGGCCGCGCCGACGACGGTCTCCGTAGCCGGGTTGACGACCTCGTAGGTCCCTTCGGACGGGTCGACCCACTTGCCGCCGATCAGGAGTTGGTACTCGTCGCGGCGGGTTGTCTCGGCCATGTGCGCTCGGCTCCTAGGTTCGCTGTCAACAGAAGATCTGACGGTGTGTCAGCTTACGGCAGTGTCACTTCATGCCGCCTCGCCCTGTTTGACCTACCCACGCGGGGTGGATGGCAAGGTCGAACGTTGTCTCGCACTGCGTGAGACGGTCATAGTGGGCGCCCTCCCCGTGTGGCCGCGGAATGGCCGCGAAAGGCCCCTCGAGACCCTTGCCAGCAGCGCGAGTTCGAGCGGATGAAGAGTCACCCGAGCGATCAATTCCCACATGTTCTCCATTCGGACAGCCCAAGCGCCGAGAGTCGAACTGGCCTACCATCGCTCGCAGCGAAGATTGGGGGTGGTCATGGTTGGACGTCTTCTGCGGGTGACCGGAACGGTTCTGGTGATCGCCCTCGCGTGTGTCACACCCGTGTTGGTCACGTCGACAGCGCCGGCGTCGGCGGACACAGTGATTGGTACCTGCACGATTGTGGCCAACCCCACGCCCACGAACTTCACCAACTGTCCCGGCGCCGACTTCTCTGGGGTAAACCTGGCCGGCGTCAACCTTTCATATGCCAATCTGTCTGGCGCTCAGTTGGCGGGCGGATGCTTCCTCAACTTTGGCTTCCCCCCATCGGCGGAATGCTCAGGTGCGATTCTTGACGCGGCCAACCTCACCAGCGCCAACCTGTCCAACGCGTCCTTCGTTGACTGTGAAGAGGTAGACAACTTCTTCGTCGGATGCGGAGCCGCCAGTCTCGGTGGGGCCGATCTCACCGACGCCAATCTCGCCAATGCGAACTTGGTCGGCTGCATTGGTCCATTCCCAATGGCGCGCCTTGCTTGTGGAGTAACCGACCTGTCAGGAGCCAACCTGTCGGACGCCGACTTGAGCGGGGCCAACCTGGAGGTCTGCCCCCTTGGGGTGGGGAATGGTTTTCCATGTGGGAGCCCTATTCTCGGCGGTACCAATCTGACCGGAACACTCTTCATGCCCTCGAACCAGACCCTCCAGGCTACGAGCAGCGCTGGCGCGGTGGTGACCTGGACCGTGCCGGCTCAATTCTCCTCGGCGAGTCCTACTAGCTGCACGCCCGCGTCAGGCTCCACCTTTCCTATTGGGACCACCACCGTCACCTGCATCGTTTTCGATGATTTCGGCGATCGCGCAAGCGGGACCTTTCTCGTGACAGTCCTCCAACCCACGAACACGAGCCTCTCCTCTTCGACGAACCCCTCGCTAATCGGCCAACAAGCGACCTACACGGCCACGGTGAGCCCCCCTCCGACCGCGGGCACTGTCGCCTTCACCGACAGCGGCTCGCCGATCGCAGGGTGCTCGGCCGTGCCCCTCTCTGGGGCGAGCGCGAGTTGCTCAACCACTCCTGGTACCGCCGGTGCCCACAACATCGCGGCCACCTACAGCGGGTCAGGGGGCTTCCTCGGAAGCACGTCTCCGAGGCTCACACAGGTGGTCACCAAGTCTCCGTGCACGATGCTCGCGAGTTGCAACCTGGCCGGCCTCAACCTAAGTGACGCCAGTCTCGCTGGCGCCGACCTCCAGGGCGCGAACCTCAATAGAGCCAACCTGAGCGGCGCCAACCTGAGTGTCGCCAACCTGTCCGGCGCCAACCTCAACAGCGCAGACCTGATGGGTGCCAACATCAGCGGTGCCAGCATCACCGCCGACACCAACTTCAACCACGTCACGTGGAGCAACACCACCTGTCCGGACGGCACGAACAGCTCTAACGACGGAGGAACCTGTATCAGTCATCTGTGAGGTGATTTGATCGCGGCCTCGGTTGCAGCGTGGACAGGCCATTGGTTCGCTCCCTCACGTCACCGCTGGTAGATGCTTTGGCGTGCGCGCGAGTCGCCAACGCCGCAACTGGGGCAAACTGGGCTCGTGACGACGGAGGCGGCACCGGCCGAAAGCTTCCTCCTCCCGCTGGGTGACGAGGAGTCGGACGGCTTCTGGGAGGGCACCGCGGCGGGGGAGTTGCGGATTCAGGCGTGCGGTGCCTGCGGCGCGCTGCGCTTTCCGCCCCGGGTCATGTGCCCCGAGTGCCAGTCCACCGAGCGCTCCTGGGTGGCGGTGTCGGGCCAGGGCACCATCTGGTCCTTCGTGGTCGTCCACCCACCGGTGCTTCCCGCCTACGCCCCGTACACGCCGTTCCCGGTCATCACGGTGACCCTCGCCGAGAAGCCCAGCCTGCGCATGGTGGGGAACCTGGTCACCGGCCCCGGCGGGGCGATCAACGACGTCGACCCCGCCACGATCGAGATCGGCGAGCCGGTGAGCGTGGTCTTCACTCCACGGCTTAGGCCCGACGGAACCGAGGTGTTCCTACCGCAATGGGTGCGCGCCGCGCCTCACTGAGGCGGCTTGGTCACTAAGGCGCCTGCATCACCGAGGAGGTGGGGGCTTCCCGCCCAGGATTCGGAGCACGAAACGCCCGACCCGTCCCGGCTGTCGAGCCCGCTGAGCCGCCCGCGCTTCGGCCTCGCGGTCACGAGTGAGCGGACCGCCGAGACGCCAATAACGCCTTCCGCCGCCGGTGTAGCGCACGTAGTCGGGAACGGGAGGCAGCTTGCGGCGTGGCTTGCGCGGGCGTTTCTTCTTGGGCGACAACCGGCGGTCTACTCGCCCGCCAGGTGCGCGGTGTCGTTGAAGCCGCGCACGATCCAACGGTCTTCGGTCACGACGAGCTTGGAGATGGACGTGTTGTCGACACTGATGAAGGCGAACGGGCGGGACCCACTGGCCTGGGCCAGGATCTCCCCGATGGCCGCGCCGTGACTGAAGACCAGCACTCGGCCGCCCGGGTGCGTGGCGACGATGCGCCCGACGGCGGCGCGCAACCGCCCGCCGAACTGCGCGCGCGACTCGGCCCCCGGCACAAGATCCCAGCGTTCCTCGCGCATCACCTGCTCGAACATCGGGTCACGATCGACGGCCTTCTGGCGGAGCAGGCCGCCCTCCCAGGAACCGAGGAAGACCTCGCGCAGGTCCGCGTCGACGACGGGGGAGATCCCGGTGCGCTCCACCAGCGGGGCCGCGGTCTCGGACGTGCGGCGGAGCGTGCTCACGTACAGGCCGTCGAACGGCTCGCGGGCCAGGCGCAGCGCGAGCTGCTCGGCCTGGCGACGGCCCACCTCGGAGAGCGGCGGATCACCCTGGCCTTCCACCAACTCGAACGACTCGCCCTCGACCGAATCGGCCGATGCTCCGTGCCTGATGAGGAGCAGCTCGGTGGCCCCCGGCGGGCCGGCGTAGGGCCTCTGGCTGAACGAGCGCGGCGCCGGCACGGACGCCGAGTGTAGGAACGATCAGCGCGGAGCGTGCAACTCGGGCGGCCCGTGGTCGTCGTGGTCGTCGTCTTCGACCACCTCGGCGTCGATCACGTCGTGATCGTCGTGCCGCACGCGGGGATCCCACTGATTTTGCGGGACGCCGTTGCTGAAGAACGTGAACACCGCACCGGCGCCGTCGCCGAAGTGCAGCTGCAGCGGCCGGCCTGCGTTGGGCCCAAGCTCGTTCCACAGCGGCTGGGCGCGGCGGTTGACCACGTATCCCTGCACGCCGATGGTCAAGCCTAAGAACAGGAGGAAGCTCGCGCCCTCGAGACCGCTGGTCCCGGCCGCCCCATCGACGGCGAAGTGCGCGAGCAGAGTCACCAGCCACAGCGCCATGGTGAGGGCGGTGCCCTGCCGGACCACCCACTGGTTGCTCGTCCAGACGCGCATGGTGAGCGCGCGCACCACCCCGAGCCCGACCGCGCCGACCAACAGCGAGCCCAGCACCCACCCCCAGGACGACGCAGAGATGTGGTTATTGCCGGCGTAGGCGGACATCTGGAACAGCCCGATCACCCCGATGACGATCGGCAGCGTGGCCCGGTACACCCGCGGAACGGGGCGGATGCGAACTTGGCGGAGCAAGACCAGAATGAGAAGGAGCACGCCGAAGGCGTAAGACACGGCCATGTCCCATCCACCCTACGGCCGCCCGCCCCTCAGCGGTTCAGCAGGGGCCCCACTTCCGCGCCGAACCGGGCGGTTTGCTCGCAGCACTCCTCGGCCGAACGGGCCATGAGCCGTACCTGCAGATGGTTCACGCCCATCCCCACCAGCTCGTCCAGCGACTCCGCCACCTGTTCGGCCCCGCCCTGGAGGACCCAGCGCGGCAGGTCCCATCCCGCCGCGCCCGAGGTCGGCCCGCCCGACGTCAGGTAGATCGGCTCGACGATCGTCCCGATGTCGAGGGGAGCGCCCCCCCGGAGCTCCTCTCGGAGCTCGCGCAGCCGGGCGATCTGGCCCGGCAGGTCGCGCCGGCGCGTCCCCTGGGGCAGCCACCCGTCGCCGAACGCGGCGGTGCGGCGGAGCGCCGCCGGCGACGAACCGCCGATCCAGATGGGCGGGCGCGGGCTGCGGACCGGGCGCGGCCCGAGGCCCATGTCACGGGCAGGGAAGCGCGGGCCTGGGAGCTCTGGGAACTCGTCTGTGAAGCAACGGGCCAGCGCGGAGACGGCCTCGTCCGCATGGCGGCCCCGTGCCTCGAAGCCGCCCGTCAAGAGCTCGTACTCCTCGGGCACGTGCCCCGCGCCCACGCCGACGATGACGCGGCCGCCGGAGAGGCGGTCGAGGGTCGAGAGCTCCTTGGCGGCCCGCAGCGGGTGGCGCTGGGCCAGGACGAGCACGTGCGACAAGAGGTGGGTGCGCGTCGTGAGCGCAGCGAGCCAGCCGAGCGTCGCCGTCGTGTCGTACCAAGTCGTGCTCATGGCGTCCGCGAGGCGGCGTGGGATGGCGGTGTGGTCGCACGCGCCGACGTAGAAGAAGCCGGCCTCGTCCGCCGCTCGCGCCACACGGGCGAGCTCGTCGGGTCCCGCCTTCGTCTCCCACTCTGCGACGTACAGGGTCGACTGCGACTGGATCGGCAGCTGCATGCCGTAGACGACCCGGCCCTCGGGCACGGCACGCACGACGTCGGCGGGGATGAGGTCGGGATCGGTCATGAATGGCTCTCCGATCGGGCGGGATGGGATCGGGCTGGTCGGCGCACTGCAATCAGGGCTCAGACGTACGCGGCGAGATCACTCGCCGACTGCGCGGGCGTGCCGAAGGTGGTGGCGAGCACACGCGACCGCTTGAGGTGCAGGTGCAGCGGCACCTCCCAGGTGTAGCCCATCCCCCCGTGCACCTGGATGGCGGTGCGGGCGTTGGAGAGGGCGGCCTCGTCCGCGAGCAGTTTGGCACCCACGATGGCGCGCTCGAGCGCCTCACGCGAGGAACGCCCGGTCGCACGGGACTCAGCCGAGTCCAGGCCGGGATCGTCGGAGAGGCAGGCCGCCGCCTGCACCGCGGTGCGGGCCACCTCGGCTCGCACGAGCATGTCGGCGCACATGTGCTTCACGGCCTGGAAGCTGCCGATCGGCTGGCCGAACTGCTCCCGCTGCCTGGCGTAGGCGACGGCGAGGTCCAGGGTCTCGGCCGCATGCCCGACCTGCAGCGCCGCGGTGAGCAAGGCGCCGGCGCGGAAGAGGCGGCCCTCTGCGTCGTGCAGCGCCCGGCCGGCCGGCAGCGCCCGGACGTGCCACAGGGGGCTGAGCGGGTCGAGCGGCGCGTGCACCTGAGCGGCACCGGGAGCGTCACGGATGGTCGTCATCAGGCGCGGCCCCCCGGCCCGGCCGCCGGCCGGAAAGAAGAGGAGCGCGTCGAGGGACCCCAGGTGCTCGACCAAGTAGGGAGGACCGCCGCTGTCGCACACGCCGACCTGCGCCTGTCCCTCGGCCGCCCCTGCGACCAGTCCCTCGGCCGCGGCCAGGAACGTGCCGACCAGGGGACCCGGCACCAGCGTGCGCCCCAACTCTTCGAAGACCACGACGGCGTCGGCCAGCCCTAGCCCGGTGCCCGACGGTTCGGGCAGCGTCAAGGCGAAGACGCCCGTCTCGCCCAGCGCGGCCCAGTCGTCGGTCGCGATGGCCCGCGTTGCGCCCTCGTTGGCCCGGATCCGCTCGAGCGGCAGGCGCCCCGACACCATGGCGCGGATGCCCTCGGCGAGCTCGCGCTGACCCGCGCCGACGCGGAAATCCATTCAGCGTGCTTTCGGCAGGCCGAGGATGCGCTCGGCCACGATGTTGCGCTGGACCTGCGACGTGCCCGCGGCGATCGTCAAGTTGATGGACTTGTACCAGTTGTGCAGCTGCTCCGCGTTGCCGAGCGGCGAGCCGTCGGGCCCGTCCAACGGGTCGGCGCACAGCGCGGCGCGGTCGAGCACATCCATGCCCAGGTCGCCCAGCGCCTGGGCGTGCTCGGAGAACGAGAGCTTGAACACCGAGCCGCCGACGCCGGGGATCCCGGTCTGCGCCGCCTCGGACACGTTGCGCTTGGTGAGTGCCCACAGCGCGTCGAAGGCCGCCACGAGGTGGCCGATGCGGCGCGCCAGGCCCGCGTCGTCGAGGAGACGGAGCCGACGTGCCAGCGCAGTCAGCTCGCCCAACAGCCGCATTGCCTCGAGCAGCTCGCCCACGAAGGCCGTGCCCCGTTCGAAGGAGAGCGTCACCATGGTCACGCGCCAGCCGTCGTTCTCCGCGCCGACTCGGTTGGCCACCGGCACGCGTACCTCGTTGAGGAACAGCTCGGCGAACTCGGTCGTGCCTTCGAGCGTGCGCAGCGGCCGGATCTCTATCCCGGTCGAGTCCATGGGCATGACGAGCCAGCTGATGCCGCGGTGGCCCGGCTCGCCCGTCCGCACGAGGAGCTCGCAGAAGTCGGCCACCTCTGCGTGCGAGGTCCAGATCTTGGAGCCCGTCACCACGTAGTCGTCGCCGTCGTGCACGGCACGCGTGCGCAGCGACGCCAGGTCGCTCCCGGCATCGGGCTCGCTGAACCCTTGGCACCAGACCTCTTCGCCGCGCAGGATCGGAGGCAGGTAGCGCTCCTTCTGCGCGGCGGTCCCTTCGGCGATGAGCGTGGGCCCGGCGTGGAGCAGGCCCACGAAGTTCACGCCGACGTAGGGGGCTCCGGCTCGCTCGCACTCCTCCTTGAAGATCAGCTGCTCCACCGGCGAGGCGCCCCGACCGCCGCCTTCGGCCGGCCAGTCCACGCCTGCGTAGCCGGCGTCGTAGAGGAGACGTTGCCAACGCAGGTCGTAGGCACGCCGTGCGAGCCAGTCGTCATGCGGAGGCGGCGCGCCGACGTCCGGCAGGACGGAGGCCAACCACGTGCGCAGCTCGTCGCGGAACGTCTGCTCGGACGCGGTGTAGCGGAGGTCCATGCGTCCGGCTTGGGCCCGGCTCGCTCAGGCGACGAGGTCGAGGCCGTACAGCGCGATGGCGTTGCCCCGGACGATCTTGCGCCGCTGCTCGTCCGTCAGCTCGGCCATCTGCACCTCGGCGATCTGACGGGTGCGGGGCCAGGTCGAGTCCGAGTGTGGGTAGTCCGACTCGTAGGTGATGTTGTCCTCTCCGATCTCCTGCACCGACCGCACGCCGTGCGCGTCGTCGAAGAAGCAGCCCCACACGTGGTCCTTGAAGTAGCTGCTCGGCTTCTCGGGCACGATGTCCGCGACGCCGCCCCAGCCGCGGTTGTCCTCCCACACCCGGTCCGCCCGCTCCAGGATGTAGGGGATCCAGCCGATCTGGCCCTCCGAGTAGGCGACCTTGAGCTCGGGAAAGCGGACGAACACGCCGCTGAAGAGGAAGTCGACGAGCGAGAAGGTCGCGTTGGTGTGGGTGAGCGTGGAGCCGACGGCCGGAGGTGCGTCCGCCGACGTCGAGGGCATCTTCGACGAGCTGCCGATGTGCATGTTGACCACGGTCCTCGTCTCGGCGCAGGCCCGGAAGAAGGGATCCCAGTAGTGCGAGGGGTCGTGCACGCTCGGCAGGCCGAGGTAGGGCGGGATCTCGCTGAAACAGACCGCGCGCACGCCGCGCGCCGCGTTGCGGTGCACCTCGGATGCCGCCAGGTCGGCATCCCAGAGCGGAATCAGGCACAGGGGGACGAGCCGGCTGGCCGAATCGCCGCACCACTCTTCGACCATCCAGTCGTTGTACGCCTCGACGCAGAGCAGCCCGAGCTCCTTGTCCTTGGCCTCCGTGAAAGTCTGGCCGCAGAAGCGGGGGAAGGTCGGGAAGCACAGGGCCGCCTCGATGTGGTTGGCGTCCATGTCGTCCAGCCGGGGCTTCACCTCGTAGGAGCCGGGTCGCATGTCGTCGTAGGTGACGCCCTTCATCGTGACCTCGTCGCGGGGTATGCCCACGGCCGAGTCCACGCGCAGGAGCGGACGCTTGAGGTCCTCGTAGTGCCACCAGTCGACCGGGCTCCCCTCCGAACCCGGCTTCACCTTGAGCGATCCGCCCCGGAACTCCACCTCGGGCATTGGCGCCCGGACGATCCGCGGCCCGACGTCGGCGTACTTGGTAGGAAGCCGGTCCTGCCACACGTTGGGCGGTTCAACCACGTGGTCGTCGACAGAGACGATCATCGGCAACGGCTCAGGCATGGGAATCGAGCGTAGCCCGCAGCTGACGGGGCGTCAGAAGCGGCGGACTCAGGCCAAACGGACTCGGCCCACACGGTCGACTCAAGCCAACACCTCGTCGAACAGGTCGAGCATGGCCCGCCAGGAGCGCCGGTCGGTGGGCTCGTGGTAACGGACGCCCGGGATGTCAATCGTCTCCGCCCTGGGACGGGTGAAGGAGTGTTGGGCACCGCCGTAGACGGTCAGCACCCAGTCCACGCCGCCGGCGGTCATCTCTTCCTCGAACGCGCGTCGCTGCGCCGCGTCGACCATGGGGTCGTCCGCGCCGATCAGCGCGAGCACCTTCCCGCGGATGTTGCGGGCGTCCTCGGGCCGTGCCGTGCGCAGCCCCGCGTGAAACCCGACGACCGCCTTGAGGTCGGCCCCGCCGCGCGCCAGCTCCAAGGCCAAGGTGCCGCCGAAGCAGTAGCCGATGGCTGCCATCCTGTCGGTGTCGGTGCGTGGCTCTGCGCACAGCAGGTCGAGGCCAGCCCCAGCGATGGCGCGGGTGCGGAGTGGGTCAGCGTGCAGCTCCCCGATGCGCGTCATCATCTGCTCGCGGTCGGGGATCCACTTCCCGTCACCGTGATAGTCGAGCGCGAACGCGACGTACCCCAACTCGGCCAGCAGCGTCGCACGGCCTCGGGTGTGGTCATCGAGCCCCGGCCCCTCGTGGCAGACGAGGACGCCAGGTCTGCGTTCGGTTCCCGCAGGAAGGGCGAGCGTGCCGATCATCGTGCGGCCGTCGGCCTCGTAGGGGATGTCGCTGGTGGTGATCATGCCCGGAAAACGTACCCGGACCGCAGCGATACTGGCGCTGATGCGCGCAAGCCGATCGTCACGCCTGCAACTGGGCTTCCCTATGGTGCTCGTTGCGCCCGTCGCCTTCACCGCGCTCGTGCTGTCGTCCTGCAGCAGCAGCGCTCCCAGCGCACCGAAGGCGACCCCGACCACCACGCGCCACGCGGCGGCCCGAACGTCGACGACGACCACCACGACGACCACCACTCCGTCATCGACGGCGCCATCCGTCCCCACGTCCGGTCCGCTCCAGGCCGACGCACCCATTGAGATCCCGTTCACCGCGGACCGGGTGACGGCGGCCGAGAGTCCGGACGGTGCGGTGTTCGTCGCACCGCAGGACCCGACGACCCCGGGCGACGCCACGGCCTGGGTGGTCGACGACAACGGCCCGGCCGTCGTCGCCGAACACGCACCGAGCGGCATCGCCGCCCTGGCCGCGGACGGCAACAACTTCTACGTCGCCACCTACTACGACGTCTACGGCTTCAATCGCTTCTCGGGAAACCAGGTCGGCCAGTGGACACTGCCTCGGGTCCGCCCGAGGAGCCTCACTGACACCGATCTCGTCTCCATGGCAGCCGCGGGCGAGAACGTGCTCGTGTCCATCACTCAGGGCAACTCGGTGAAGGTCTTCCGGCTCAACCCAGCGTCACCTGCCCCCCTCCGCCTCCTCGTTCAGGGCCTCGATGCCGCGATCGGTTCCGACGGCTCCGTCTACTACGAGCGGGCCGACCATCGTCTCGCGGTGGTGCGCCCGGCCGGCGCCTCCGCCCGGGGCCCGCTGCTGACCCGCATCCCCAACGGGGTCGGCGGTGTGCAGTACCTCGACGCCGTGGCTGGCGGCGCCGTGTGGGTCAGCGAGCCGACCGGCCAGGGTCTCGACGCGGCATTCGCCACCTACGACGTGACGACGCTCAACGCCCTGGAGTCGTTCTCCGGCGTCATGACGAGCAGCGTCGTGGACACGGCCGCGGGCCCCTTGGTGCTGGAGCCCCCCACGGGTGCGTCCTGCCCACCGCCATCCGCGGGCTCGGCGCCGTCGTCGTGCGTGCTCCGCATCGACCTGCACGGCACCGTCAGCGACCCGGTCGGCATCGGCACCGCCGTCTCGCTGTTGGGACCGAGCCCCGCCGTCGTCGCCGCGGACACATCCACCAACCAGTTCCAGCTCATCCGTTTGTCGTAGTTCGTCACACCTAGGGCATGGAGACGCCGCCGTTGGGACTGAGCAACTGACCGGTCACGAAGCTGCTGGCGTCCGAGGCGAGGTAGAGCGCGCAGTACGCGATGTCCGCCGTCTCGCCGACGCGGCGCAGCGGGGCGTGACTGGCCATCGGCCCGAGCACGGCCTCCTTTCTGGCCTCGTCGGTGGTGCCGTCGGGGTTTCGGTAGTAGCGCGCAGTCATGTTGGTCGGGACGAAGCCGGGGGCGATCGTGTTGACCCGCACACCGCGCGCGCCGACCTCGACCGCCATCGACTTGGACAGCTGGGCGACGCCCGCCTTCGTGATGGCGTACGGGCCGATCCCCGGGGCAGGGGCGAGCACAGCCGCAGAGGCCATGTTGACGATGGAGCCGCTGCCCTGGGCCACCATCACCTTCCCCGCGGCCTGACATCCGTACAAGACGCCTTTGAGGTTCACATTGAGGATGCGCTCGAACTCGTCCGGGTCGACGTCGATGATCGCGCTGTCGATCATGATGCCGGCGAAGTTGCACATGACGTGTAGCGAGCCATGACGCGTCGTGATGTGGCTGACCAGCGTCGCGAGTGCGCCGCGGGCGGCCACGTCGATCTCGGCGCTCTCGGCCACGCCACCTTCGCCGACGATGTCCCGGGCCGTCGTCGCGGCTGCCTCTGCATCGATGTCCGCGCAGACCACGGTGGCCCCGGCGGCGGCCAGCACCTCGGACGTCGTTCGCCCGATGCCGCCGCCGGCTCCGGTCACGAGGGCCACCCGGCCCGTCAGGTCGAACGCGTCACGGACAGTCCGGGTTGATTCCATCGGCGAACCCTATGCGCCCACCCCATCGTCAGGCCGCGTCCCGGACCACCTCGTAGGTGAGCAGAGGGAGGCCCGCTCCGATGGTCTGGGTGCCGACGAGACGCAGCGGTG
>JBPYFR010000064.1:0-8946 GCA_051985685.1 Acidimicrobiales bacterium | reverse complement strand
GAGAGGTTTCGGCCCGCGATCTGGCAGGCAGTCGCCTCCCAGCTTCCTGGGTTCATGTTCCAGACCAGAGGCTGGCCGTTGTCTGCGTCCGCGCCAGTGCCAAGCTCGTTTCCAGCTCGATTCGGCGAGAGATACGCCGAGTCGGGGGGGACGAGAAGGGGGTCTCCGATCGGTTGAAGGGTGGCCGCGTCCCAAAGATCCATCCGCGTCGGGGCCGCCGAGTTTTCGGGACCGGCGCCTTCGGAGGTGACCAACCAGGCACCTCCCCGGACGAAGGCCAGGGCGTGCGCTGACGGGTCGTAGGGAACCGACAGAGTCGCTCGTAGAGCGCCCGTGCCGACGTCGCGCATGACCACTTCGCCCCCCGGTGGGTTGGGGGAAATCGAGAAGACGGCCAGGGTCTTCGAGTCGGGGCTGAAGGCGAGTCCCCCATAGTAAAGGCTGGCGAACGGCAGACCACGAAGCTGACGTCCGCTGCTGGCGTCGAGCAGCGGGATCGAAGTTCCGCCGTCATACGGTATGAGGGCGACGATTCGTCCGTCGGGGCTGACGACAGGGTCCGCGCCTTGGCCAGGAGCAATGCCGTTAACGGTGGTCCGGGCTCGCGGCGTGACGTGACCAGACTCGCTCACCCTCCAGAAGGCCGCCTTCCCCCCAGGGTTCGATGTGACGAGCTCGCGGCCGCTCGGCATCCACGACATCGTCGGGGTAGTGGTTCCGGTGCTCACCACTCCGCGCAGCTGTCGCGTCGCGAGGTCCCAGACTTCCAGCCTGCCGTCGGCGTGACTCACGGCGAGGAGCAGGCCATCAGGGCTGGGGTAGAAGCCCCGCTGTGCCTGCACCGCGCCGCCGAGCACGGGCCCGAGGGGACGCCCGGTCGTGGCCTGCCACGCCAGCAGGGGCGCCCCAGGTCCGCTCTCGGTGATGACCTCTGTCCCGTGGATCGCAAACTTTGCCATCGTGTACGGAATCCGACTGTTCCCCGACACGCTGGTGGGCTGGGACGACAGCGGGCCGGCCTGGGTCCCGAGTGGCGTGGCTATGGGCGGGATGGACGGGGCGCCGACCCGGTAGATCCTGATCTCGCTCGTGCCGCTCGTACCGGAGCTGACCGCCAAGCGTCCGTCGGCGAGGAATTGCCCGCTGCCAGGCTGGGCAGTGGCAATGGCTGCCCCGACCTGGCGCCCGCTCGCCAGGTCGAAGACGCGGACATCGTTCTCATTGATGTCGCCGGCGGCCACACGACTGTCGTCGGCGTTGAAGGAGACCGCGGGAAGGGCGCTGGAGAAGCCAGTCAGTGGGGCGCCGCGAGGCTGACCGGTGGCCAGGTCCCAGACCGCGATGCGGTCGCCGAGGGCCGTGGCAAAGCTGGCGCCGTCGGTGCTCCACCCGGCTCCAACGCCCGGGAGCTGGCGCAGCAGCGCATGGGTGCCGAGATCGTAGACGAGGGCCTGGCCTCCTCCGGTGAACTCACCGATGGCGACGCGACTGCCGTCGGGACTCGTCGCCATAAGGGGCGAGCCACCTGCGAACGGCGGGACCCGGATGGGATCGCCAACGCGACGGGGTCGAGTCGGGTCGCTCAGATCCCACACCGACATCGAGCCGTCGCCGCTCGCTGTGACAATCCGTCCGGGACCCCCGCCGAAATCGGGTTCCACAATGCCCCCTCCGACCTGAATCGTCGCCTCCCGGGCTCCGGTGCGAAGGTTCCAGACGATGACGGTGCCGTTGCTCCCCCCGCCCACGACCCGGGAGCCGTCCTTGCTGAAGCTGAGCTGGACGTCGCGGGTCCCCAGGTATCCCGGCAGCGTCCGCTCCACCCGACCCGTGGCAACGTTGACGAGTCGGACCACGCCGTCAAGACCCGGGGCGACGATCAGGCGACCGTCGTTAGAGATAGCGGGATAGATGGCCGCCGGGGTCAGGTGGATGACGCGGTCCAGACCCGGAGTGGTGCGTGCGAGGGCGGCCTCGAGTGCACCGTCGGTGGCCACCGAGGGCTGTTCGCGGCGCGCCTCGACAGCCAGCAGGAGTGACAGGTCGGGGTTCTTGTCAGCCAGAGCTTCGGCCTGGCTCGCCAGACGAGATGCGTCGGCGGTCGTGGCCTGGTGGATGGCGTTCGAGCGCTGAACCAGGGCGATGCCTCCCACGACCAGGGCCACCGCTAACACCACGGCCAAGCCGCCGGCCAGGGACCGCAGTCGCCGGGCACTACGTCGAGTGGCACGCAGCTCTCGGTCCTGGGCGGCCAGGGACCGATCGAGGAACTCTCGCTCCAAGGCGTTGGGGTCATCGTGGTGAGCCGAGGCCCAGTCGGAGGCGGCGGCAAGCCGGACGCCCCGATAGAGGGCGCTCGGATCGCGGCCCTCGGCCTCCCATGCGACGGCCCCCTCGGTGAGGTGGCGGTGGAGGTGCCGGCCCTGTCGATCCTCCTCCAGCCAAGCCCGAAGGCGCGGCCACTCCCGCAACAAGGCCTCATGGGCAACCTCCACGGTCTCGCCGTCTGCGGCGAGAAGTCGCCGCTCGATCAGGGCGTCCACCACGGAGCCGCTCTCGGCACCCAAGTCCAGCTCGGAACGGAGGACGCGCCGGCGGAGGTCTTCGTGGCCCTGGCCGGGCTCGGCCAGGCGGAGGAACACTCGGCGAGCGACGGACTGGCGCCGAGAATCGAACGTGTCATAGACGTCCTCGGCCATACGCGCGAGGGCGCCTCGCACACCTCCAGCCTCGAGGTACCCCGCCAGGGTGAGGGTGTCGTTCTGGCGGCGGACCCAGGTCTCGAGCAGCGCGGTCGAAACCAGAGGTAAGGCACCGGGCTCGCCCGCAGCGTCCCTACAGACTGCCTCGACCAGCCCGGGTTCGATCATCAACCCGGCCCGCTTGGCCGGCTCGATGATCGCCCGGCGCAGCTCGGTCTCGGTCATGGCCCCCACCAGCACCTGGCTCTTCTCGAGCAGCCGGGCCAGCTCGGGATAGGCGGCCAAAGCCCCGTAGTAGTCGGCTCGAAGCACAGCCACGACGACCATCCGGCTGTCGACCTCAGCGGTGGCGCTGACCACGACATCCACCAAGCGCTGGCGCGCGTCGCCGTCTCGACACGCGGTCACCAACTCTTCGAACTGGTCGAGGACCACAACGAGGCGCGATTCCGGATCGATGTCGAGGGACTCGTGAACCACGCCCTCGAGCTCCACGGGGATGTCCTCCAAGAGGCGGCGAAGCTCTGACGACGATCGCCGGGCCACCGGAGCGAGGGCCGAAGCCAGGCTCCCCAGCGGGTTGGCGCCTGGCGTGCAGACCACCGTGGGCCAGGTGTCGCTGCCCGGCAGGGCCCCCGTGCCTAGTGCCGCGAGTAGGCCCGCGCGCAGCAGGGAAGACTTGCCGCTGCCCGAGGCGCCGATGACCCCAACGAATTGAGTGACCGCCAGACGAGCGACAAGGGTCGCGACGAGGCGCTCGCGCCCACAGAAGTATGCGTCGTCGGCCACATCGAAGCGGGCCAGCCCCTTGTACGGGCATACGTCAGAGGTGTCGGGACGCGTCTCGGCGGAAACAGGCAGACGGCGGTCCTTGGAGAGCTGCCCGCGTGCAAGGATGCCGGCGGCTATCTCGTCGCCGGGGCTGAGGTCTTGACGAGCCGCTTCGGCACGAGCCAGCGCTCGCTTGACTCGGGCCGCGGCGTCCTGATCCCGCAACCGTCGGCCCGCGTCGAGCACCAAGGCAGGTATGCCGGCGGTCTCTGCGTGCACCCCCTCGACCAGCTCGCGGGACCGGGACTCACCACCGTGAGCCAAGACGAGTCCCACGTCCTCCAGACTCAATCCGTAGAGTTGCCGGCGGTGAACCGAAGAGAGTGGCACGCCGCTGGCGTCAAGGTGCGAGTCGTCATCACCGTCTGCCTCGCAGGTCGTGGCGAGGACCAACACGCCTCGGCCCGCCGATCTCACCCGCACGAGCTCGGCTAGCGACGCCGAATCCGAGCAATCGACGTCGTCGAGGACGACCAGCAGCGGGGCCTCGGCGGCGAGAAGCACCACCCGCCGCTCGACCTCCTCCGCCGTCAATGCCGAACTTTGGTCGTTGGATTGGTCGGGTCGCAGCGATCCGGGGCCGTCTTGCCACAGTGCGGCACACAGCGCGTCGGGCAGCGAGAGCAATATTTCGGGTAGGTCTTTGCCGGACGTGTACGTGACAACCGCGCCGAGCGCGTGCACTCGACGGGCGAACGCGGCCACTAATGCGGTCTTGCCGCACCCGGGCGCCCCCGACACCACGGCAATCGGGCGCTCGCCGGCGAGCGCTCGTTGCCACAGCACGGCTAACCAATCCAGGTCCTGCGCTCGGCCGAGCAGCGGGATATCGGCCCGCTCCAGTTGTGCCGGAAAGTTTCGGTGCGTGTCGGTTGTGGAGGGCTCCGATACGAGCGTCCCGGTCGCCCTTGGCGAAGGAAAGACGGCAGGGAGCCGTGGGTGACAGAGCTGAAAGAGTTTCGTCGGCCGTTCGAAGTCCTTGAGGTGATGCGCGCCGAGGTCACGCATGGTTGTGGACGGATCGAGGTCCTCGCCGACGGCCGCCGCCGTCGCGTGAGACACCAGGACCTGGCCGCCGTGGGCCGCACCCGCCACCCTCGCCGCCTGATGCACGGCCAAGGCCACGTAGTCACCATCATTCGGTGACGCTTCACCAGTATGCAGGCCCATGCGCACCAGGACGGAGATGCCGTCCGGCCACCGCTCGTCCCCGAGAGCGCGCTGGCCAGCGCCGCAGGCGGCGATGGCCGAAGCGGCGCTCCCGAAGGCGAAGAACATGCCGTCTCCATCGGTCCTGATCTCGACACCACCTTGATCGACAACCGCTCCTCGCAGAAGTTCGCGATGCCGCTCCAGTACCTCGCCGTAGCGATGACGCAGACGGCGGAGCAGCCCTGTCGATCCTTCGATGTCGGTGAAGCAGAAGGTCACCGTGCCAGCCGGCAGCGGGCAAGTCGCAGAAGACCCAAATGAGGTCGGCGGCACCTGCCCGCTCGTACTCACGGCGGCGAAACTTGACGCCGCCTCATGGGTGCCGGTCCAGTCGAGGTCGGGCTTGTTGAGAAGGATGTCGTCCTCAAGGCTTTGCAATGCAGCAGAGGGCTCGAGGCCAATCTCGTCGATCAGGTAAGAGCGGAAGGCGTGGTAGGCGCGGATGGCCTCGGCCTGGCGGCCCGAGCGATACAAGGCGAGCATGAGCTGGGCACGCGACCGCTCCCGGAGCGGATAGCGGGCGACGGTGGCCTCGAGCTCCCCGATGAGTTCGGCGTGATGTCCGAGGGCGAGACCGATGTCGGCGCGGTCCTCGGTGGCCCCGGCTCGCTGTCCCTCCAGGCGGGTGACTTCGGCCCGGGCGAAGTCAAACTCCGCGAACTCGGCCCAGGCGGGGCCGCGCCACAGGCCGAGTGCCTCGTCCAGCAGCGCCGCCGCCGCTGCGAGCTCACCACCTGCCGCTCGCCCCTGGGCTCTATTCAGTAGAAGCGTGAAACGGGTGGCGTCGAGCTGGTCCGAATGGAGCTCCAGCAGATAACCGGGCGGTCGCGTCAGCAACGTCGCGGCCGGATCTCCCGGAGCACGCCCCGGCTCGATGGCCCCACGCAGGCGGTAGATGTATTTCTGCAGGGTGCGCTCGGCGCTGTCTGGAGGCAGCTCGCCCCAGACGATGTCGACCAGCCGGTCGACCGAGACCACGGCGTTGCCGCCAGCCAGTAAGGCGGCGAGCACCAGGCGCTGTTTGGCCGCTCCCAGGGGCACGGATCCGCCGCCAACGAGGACTTCGAGCGGGCCCAGCACCCGGAACTCCAACGTGTCCGCCTCATTCATGCCGGCCTGCCTCCTCCCCAAGCACGACACCGGCGTTGCCGTTGTCGCAACGCCCGTTGGAAGCATAGCCAGTGAACGAAGCGCGACAAAGCCGCGAACGGGGTGCGAACGGCCTCCTTCAGCCTCAGGGCTATGGCAATCCGACTGAGCGCACGGCCCCGTACGGATCGGAAACCGGCAGGTCGCAGTGCCGCGACCGATGCGTGGCCTCAGTTGCAGTGGGTGCGTCGATGAACCGTCGCCAACACCGACACTCGGGCAGAGGCTCCAGCGCCCTCGAGCGGTTTGGGAGGATCCTGGCTGGTGGTACCGATCAGAGCGGTCGTGATCCAGCTCACAAGCGTTGTGTGGCGGACGGGCATCGCGTGTTCTCATCCTGGGCTCCGGCCGGGCGGTACTGCACGCGTCGGCTGGGCCAGTTAGTCGGGCGGCGCGCCCCCGCCGGGGGGTTGGTGGTAGCCGCACTGCTTGTTGCGGGGTGTTCGGGCTACACGACTGTCGCGACCAACATTGCCAAGCAGTCGAACGGGTCTTATTCGGCGCAGTTGAACTTTGTCGTGTCTTGCGGTTCAGGCGAGCATTGCTCGTGGTATGTCCAGTATCGGCCGCTCGGGACTGGCGCCTGGACGCATGCGCCGGCCACGCCTCACGGACCGGTGGCCGGGCTGGTATCGAATGTTCAGCTCTCGGAAAACGTGACCGGCCTCAAGGCGGGAACACAGTACGAATATCAGGTGTGCGGAAACTGGCAGCCAGGGCAACCGTTCGTCTGTGCTGGCCCCGACCACACGCCGAACACCACCACCAAGTTCACGACATCACCTCACGTCATGGTGATGATGATGGAGAACGAGTCCATCTCGAGCATCATCGGCAACTCGTTGCTGCCGTTCATCAACGACGCGCTCGTCCCGCACTATCCCGTCCTTCAGGACGCCTTTGCCGTCGGTCACCCGAGCTTGCCCAACTACCTGGAGCTCCTGTCGGGCGCCACCTGGGGCGCCACGAGCGACTGCACGCCCGGGCCCGGATGTGAGGGAAGCACCAACCTGGCGGGCCAACTTGACCAGGCCGGTGTCGCTTGGGCTGGCTACATGAAGAGCATGCCTTCGGCCGGATATAGCGGTGGGAGCACTGGCGGAGACGACGGGTATGGCGATCAGCTGTACGCCCAGCACCACAACCCGTTCGTTTATTTTCCGGGCCTCGCGTCTGAGCTGGCGACGCACGTAAAGCCCTTGACGAGCATGATTTCGGACCTCAATGGCGCCAGCCCACCCCTGTTCGTGTGGACGACGCCGAACATGCTGGACGATGGCCACGACGGCCCGCTCTCCACCATGGACAACTGGTTGTCTCAGGAGATCCCGGCCATTCAGGCCACAACCTGGTACCAGCAGGGCGGACAGATCATCTTGACCTGGGATGAGGGGGCGAGCAGCGACGCGGCCGGTATCTCTGGGGGCAATGGTGGCCATGTCCCGGGCATTCTGATCTCCCAAGCCCTCTACAACGGTCCTGACGACACAGCTCCCGTTGATCAAGCAGGCATCCTCCAGTCCATCGAGGGTCTGTACGGCTTGCCGCTGCTCAATGACGCCGACAACCCCGCTCATGGAAGCCTCGGATCGGAGCTCTCCGGATGAAGCTCAATCGATCACGCAAACGACGCCGCAACGCGCACCACTTCGGGCAGGACTACCAGGGGTAGTTCTCGCCGGAGATGTCGCTCGTTCGTCCCACGGATACGACCGTGCTGAAGTGCTAGAGGATTGCGTGGACGATCGCCGCCGCCGATGCGGCCACCAATGCCCAGACCGTGACCCAGACGGCGGTGTTGTTCTTCACGTCGGCCAGAATGACGTCCTCGCGCTTGCCCGTCCGGTCACGGACGATGCGGAATCCGTCACCCGAGCCTCGGTCCGCGTCCCTGCGTTCTCTTGCGAACGATTGACCTTCTTGGTCTTCCACCATGACCTTCTTGGCGCCCAGGGGGACGATGCGGCCCGATCGGCGTCCGCTGGGCAGAAATCGGCCGAATATCGGGGGATCCTGTGCCCACCGTGTCTGATCCCGAGATCGGCCAGCGCCCGGTGCTCGAGACGACGACCGTGGTCCGCGCCTCGAGCTCGCTCACAAGGGTCAGAAAGAAGACGGCAGAGAGATCCTTTGGTTGCAGCCGCTACGGAGTCAAGCTGGCGCCGCGGAAGGCTCAGGTTCCCCGCCGGTCGCCGACTGGGCGCGGGTTGCCCCTCTCGCGATCATCTCGACGACGTCGTCCAGAGGGAGAACAGTCGAGTCGATCACCAGATGGTAGAGGGAGGCGTCGGTTGGATCGACCCGGTAGAGCCGCCGGACGTACCCGGTACGAGCTGCATCTGCCGCCCGCATGTGAGCTCGAGCCTCGTCCAAATCGATGCCTTCAATGGCCGCCCCCTGGACGAGCCGACGCTCCGGCAGTCCCTCCAACCGAACGTGGTAACCACGAGCCTTGCCGAGGACCACCGCCGCCGCGTGCCCTAGGAGCACACCGCCACCTGAGGCCAGGAAGTTGCTGATCTCGGCTTCCCCACGGCTACGGAGACCCTCGTCTTGATGGTGAGTCGGGGGCGGAGACTGCGTGGGACCGCACGGCATGGTGTGGGTGAGCGCCGCGACGAACCGGTGTACCGGGGTATGGCGAGCCTCGTGAACCGACAGCCGCTCACGTCGGGGCGGCGATTCCACAACGTCTCCGCTGGAACCCGTCACCCGCTGGAGGAAAGGCACACCAAGACGGTCGGCCAACTCGGGCGCGACGACGCTACCCCCGGTGCCATAGGGGGCAGAGATCGTGATGAGCAGCTGCCCGGCGCTTCGCGGAGGCGGGCGAAAGGTGTCATCGCGAGCCACGACGGTTCATCTCCTCTCCATCAGGCCAACGCCGGGACGTTGTCAGCTGTGGACGGCTTCAGGACCCCCGTGGGCAACACCAAAGCACAAACGACGCCGGCTCCGGCAAAGACGATCGTCGAAACGACGAAGGCCACGATGTAGCTGTGGACCGACGCCTGCGCGTAACTTTGGGGACTCTTTCCATGCGCCACGAGGT
>JBPYFR010000063.1:0-29044 GCA_051985685.1 Acidimicrobiales bacterium | reverse complement strand
CCGACCCTCAGGCCTGATCGCCGCCGGCACCGTCCGACGCCGCGGCCATCTGGTCGGCCCACCAGTCCGCCGACGTCCGCGCCCGCACCGCCGCCCGGAGCGCGGCAGCGCGCCGTTTCCGTTCGTCGCGGGGCATGGAGAGTGCGGTGTTCAACGCCTCCGCCGTGCCGGACACGTCGAAGGGGTTCACCCCAATGGCGCCGCCGCCGTTGAGCGACAGCTCCTCCCAGGCCCCCGCCTCGTGCGACAGCACGAGAACCCCGTCGGCCGCGTTGAGCAGCGGCCCCTCTTTGGCGACGAGGTTCAAGCCGTCGCGCACGGGGTTCACGAGCAGCACGTCGGACGTCGTCAGCGCGGCCAGCGCCCGGGCCCGGTCGTCCTCGACGTGCAGCACGATCGGGGTCCACTCGTCGGGGCCACCGCCACCTGCAGAATCGCCCGCTCCAGCACCGACCAACGAGTGGTTGATCCGCTCGGCCGTGTGCACCACCTCGGCCCCGTAGGCGAGATACTCGGCCAGCCCCTGCCGGCTGGGATACGCCAGGGCGACGTGCACCACTTCGCCGCGCCACTCCGGGTGCGTGGTCAGCAGCTCCTCGAAGGCCAGCATCCCCCGCACGATGTTCTTCGAGGGCTCCATCCGGTCGGAGCGCACAATCGTCCGCCGGCCCCCCACCTCGGACCGCAGCACCTCGGCCGCCCCGGCACAGTCCGGTGCCGCCGCCTCCTCGGCCAGCACGTCGGCGTCGGGGCCGAGGGGCGAGACGAACGTGCGCGGCGGGCGCATTCCGGCCGCGGCGTAGCCGCCGACGAAGCTCGCTTCCCACTTGTGGGCGTGGAACCCGCAGGCGTGATACCCGGCCATGCCGTCGAGGAGCTCCGCGACGACATCGTCGGGCAGCACGGCCAGCAGGCCGGGGTCGGCGAACGGGGTGTGCAAGAAGTGCACGGCGCGCAGGTCGGGCCGTCGCTCCGCCAGCATCCGGCCCAGCAGCGAGAAGTGATAGTCCTGCACCAGGACGGTGTCGCCCTCGCCCGCCCGCGCCGTCACCGCGTCGGCCATCGCCCGGTTGTAGGTCCGGTATCCCTCCCAGGCCTCCCGCCAGTGGTGGTCGAACCGGGGCCGGCGCGGCAGGTCGAACAGATGATGGTGGCAGTACCACAGCGTCGTGTTGGCGATGACGTCGTAGGCCTGCCGGTACGTGTCGTCATCGAGCACGACGGGCACGAGGTCCAGCCCGTCCTCGACCATGAGGCCTTGGGCGACCGCCTCTCTGTCCGCCGCCCCCATCGTCACGGAGGCCCACGTCGTATCGCTGCCCTCTAAGAGCCGGTGTAGCGACGAGGCGAGACCGCCGGCTGCGGGCACCGCGACCAGCGCGCCGTCGGTGCCGGCGCGGAAGGTGAGCGGTCCCCGGTTGGAGACGACGACGGCGCGACTCACGGGCGCCGCGGCTTCCGCGGCTGGGGAGGGGACAGGGGCGGAGGCGACGCGGTTCGCTCGAGCGCCGCCCGCAGCACGTCGACCGCCTGGGGGCGCAGCTCGTGCAGGGGCCGGTTGCGGTGGATGCGCTCGCCCAGGTCGACCTGGGCCAGACGTTCCGCCCCAAGGCTCTGTGCGACGTCGATCAGCAGCCCCAGCTCGACGCCGTAGCCGTCTGCGAATCCCACCTTGTCGAAGACCCAGCGGTGACCCGCCGTCTCGCCCGCCAGCGGCTGGCGCACGACCGAGAGCTCAGGGAAGAGCAACTCGAGCACCGGACGCGCCACCAGCTCGGTGACGCGGCCGCCGCCGTCGGGCTCGCCGTCCAGTGGGCGCGTGTAGAAGCCCTTGACCAGCGCCACGTCGTCCGAGGTGAGTAGAGGCCCCAGAAGCCCGGTCACGAAGCAAGGTGTCGTGTTGGCGACATCGGCGTCGAGATAGACGACGATGTCACCCTTGGAGGCCCCGAGCGCGGCCGCCATGGCCCTTCCCTTGCCTCCGGTCCCGCCTGGCCCCGTGACCACCCGGGCCCCCGCCGCGCCGGCGTGGGCGGCGGTCTCGTCGGACGAGCCGTCATCGATCACGATCACCTCGTCGACGAGCCCGTTGCCGCCATGGGACGACAGGAACGGCTGCACCACGGCGCGCACGACCGAGCCCACGGTGGAACCCTCGTCGCGGGCCGGGATGCAGACCGAGACGGAGCGTCCATGGGCCGCCTTGGCACCGAGTACAAGGGCAGTCGGGAAGTCCCGGTGGTGGAAGGTGCGCGCCACGGCCCCGATTCAAGCAGTTGCGGTGTGTTGAGTCCGACGAGGAGGAGCGGCTACCATTGGCGACATCATCCAGAGCGACCGAGGGACGGGCCCGTTGACGTCGCGGCAACCAGTGCACTCTGACACGGCGCACCAGGTGCCAATGCCCGATCGATGAGGAGGACCGATGGTCGATTTCGTCACTGGGCTGCGCTGCCGTGAATGCCAGCGCAACTTCCCCGCCGAAGCCCTGCACGTGTGCGACTACTGCTTCGGGCCGCTCGAGGTCGCGTACGACTACGAGCGGATCGCCGCCACGGTGGACCACGAGCGCATCGCCGCTGGGCCCCGGTCGATCTGGCGCTATCGCGACCTGCTCCCGGTCGACCTCGACGAGGAGGTTCCCGTCGACCTGGGTGCCGGCTTCACGCCGTTGGTCCGGGCCGACCGCCTCGCGGCCGAGCTCGGGTTGGGCGAGCTCTGGATAAAGGACGACACCGCTAACCCAACCGGGTCGTTCAAGGACCGGGTCGTCTCGGTCGCGCTCACCAAGGCGCGCCAGCTCGGCTTCAAGGTGGCCGCGTGCGCATCGACGGGCAACCTCGCCAACTCGGTCGCAGCCCACGCGGCCCGAGCCGGCATGGAGTCGGTCGTGCTGATCCCCCACGACCTCGAGGCGGCCAAGGTCACGATGACCGCCGTCTATGGCGGCACCGTGATCGCGGTGGAGGGGACCTACGACGATGTCAACCGGCTGTGCGCGGAGCTGACCAGCGAGCGTCCCGCGTGGGCCTTCGTCAACGTCAACGTCCGTACCTACTACGCCGAGGGCTCCAAGACGCTCGCCTTCGAGATCGCCGAACAACTGGGTTGGCAGGCTCCCGACCACGTGGTCGTGCCGATCGGCTCGGGCAGCCAGCTGACCAAGGTCGCCAAGGGCTTTGCGGAGCTCGGCGCCGTGGGTCTCTTGCCCGAAGCGCCGGCAGTCCGGATCTCGGGGGCGCAGGCCGAGGGCTGCTCGCCCGTGGCCACCGCCTTCTTGCAGGGCACCGACGCCATCAGGCCCGTCAAGCCCAAGACGATCGCCAAGTCGCTGGCGATCGGCAACCCGGCCGACGGCTGGTACGCGCTGGAGACGATGCGGGAGTCCCAAGGTTCCTGCGCGGCCGTCACCGACGAGGAGGTGATCGAGGGGATCGGGCTGCTGGCCCGGACCGAGGGCATCTTCGCGGAGACCGCAGGCGGGGTGACCATCGCCACGCTGTGCAAGCTGGCCGCCTCGGGGGCTGTCCGCCCGGACGAGCGGGTGGTGGCCCTCGTCACCGGCCACGGACTCAAGACGGTGGAGGCGCTGGCCGATGCGGGCCCTGCCGCGTCAGGCGTCACGGCAACCATCACACCGACCCTGGCCGCCTTCGACGCCGCCATCGGGTCCGACGAGGACCAGAGGACCGAACAGACCGAGCAGACGGAACAGATCGAGCAGACCGAGGAGCCGACCCCATGAGCGTGACCATTCGCATCCCCACCCAGCTGCGCACCCTGACCGGGGGGGCCGGCGAGGTCGAGGTGGACGGGGCCACCGTCGGCGAGGCCCTCAAGGCCCTCGACGCCGCCCATCCAGGCATGGCCGACCGCCTCTTCGACGAGGGTGGAAACCTCCGCCGCTTCGTCAACGTCTTCCTGACGGACGAGGACGTCCGGTTCCTCGAGGGTCTGGCCACGCCGGTGGCGGACGGCCAGACGCTCTCCATCGTGCCGGCGGTCGCCGGAGGCTGACGGCTCCGCAGCCGGGCCGCGACCGCCCTTGCGCCCGAACCCCTAAGGTGGGTACCGTTAGCACTCAGATGACGAGAGTGCTAACGGAGGAGTAGAGCGCAGATGGCAAAGATCATCGCCTTCGACACGGACGCGCGCCGCGGCCTGGAGACCGGCATGAACAAGTTGGCGGACGCAGTTCGCGTCACCCTCGGTCCCAAGGGCCGAAACGTGGTCTTGGACAAGAAGTGGGGCGCGCCGACCATCACGAACGACGGCGTCTCCATCGCCAAGGACATCGAGCTCGAGGACCCCTTCGAGAAGATCGGCGCCGAGCTGGTCAAGGAGGTGGCCAAGAAGACGGACGACGTGGCCGGCGACGGCACCACGACCGCTACCGTCCTGGCCTGGGCCATGGTCCGCGAGGGGCTGCGCAACGTGGCCGCCGGGGCCAACCCGATGGCGCTCAAGCGTGGCATCGAGGCCGCGGTCGAGACCGCCGTCAGCTCCGTGCACGGCATCGCCAAGGAGACCGAGTCCAAGGCGCAGATCGCCCAGGTGGCCTCCATCTCGGCCGCCGACGACGAGATCGGCGAGATGATCTCAGAGGCCATCGACAAGGTCGGTCGCGACGGCGTCATCACCGTTGAGGAGTCGCAGACCTTCGGCATGGACATGGACCTGGTGGAGGGCATGCGCTTCGACAAGGGCTACATCGCTCCGTACTTCGTCACCGACCCCGAGCGGATGGAGGCGGTCCTCGAGGACGCCTACGTGCTGCTCGTCGGAACCAAGATCTCGGCCGTGCGCGACCTGCTGCCGGTGCTGGAGAAGGTCATGCAGGCCGGCAGGCCGCTCCTGATCGTGGCGGAGGACGTCGAGGGCGAAGCGCTGGCCACCCTCGTGGTCAACAAGATCCGTGGCACGTTCCGCTCGGTGGCCGTGAAGGCCCCCGGGTTCGGCGAGCGCCGCAAGGCCATGCTCCAGGACATCGCCATCCTCACCGGCGGCCAGGTGGTCACCGAGGAGGTCGGCCTCAAATTGGAGAACGTGACCATCGACCTCTTGGGCACGGCCCGCAAGGTCGTCGTCACCAAGGACGAGACGACCATCGTCGAGGGCGGCGGTACCCAGAGCGACATCAACGGCCGGATCAACCAGATCAAGACCGAGATTGAGAACACCGACTCCGACTACGACCGGGAGAAGCTGCAAGAGCGTCTGGCCAAGCTCTCCGGCGGCGTTGCCGTGATCAAGGTCGGTGCCGCGACCGAGGTGGAGCTCAAGGAAAAGAAGCACCGCATTGAGGACGCGGTGTCGACGACCAAGGCCGCAATCGAGGAGGGTGTGGTCCCGGGCGGAGGGGTCGCTTTGTTGCGGGCCCAGACTGCGATCCTCGAGGCCGCGGAGAAGCTCGATGGTGACGAGACCACCGGCGCCCGGATTGTGGCCCGGGCCGTCGAGGAGCCGCTCAAGCAGATCGCGGTCAACGCCGGCCTCGAGGGCGGGGTCGTCATCGACAAGGTGCGCAATCTCAAGGGCGCCCACGGCCTGAACGCACAGAGCGGCGAGTACAGCGACCTGTTCAAGGATGGTGTCATCGACGCCGCCAAGGTCACCCGCTCGGCGTTGCAGAACGCGGCCTCCATCGCCGGGTTGTTCCTGACGACAGAAGCCGTCATCGTGGAGAAGCCCGAGGAGGAGGCGGCGCCGGCCATGCCCGGTGGCGGCATGGACGACTTCTAAGGAGCCGTCTCCTTTCGCCAGTTTTCTCCAGGGGAGCCGTTAAGGAGCCGTTCACGAGCCGTTAAGGAGGCGTTTCTCCTGCTAGGCCCGTTTCCCGCGCCGATTTGGCGATCCCGGCCTATTTGTCAAGTCAGGCCAGCAACCGGATTGAAAGGCAGCTATTTGGTTGCTTGTCGGCCTGCTTCTGGGGTTTGACATGGGATACCCGCCGGCTGGTCCGAGGGCCGCTGCGGCACCGCCACCCAGATGCCACACCCTTGCAACCAGAATCTGTGACAATGTGTAGTGCCTCACCCCCAACCGAGGCTGACCAGTGCGCCCGGCCCTACGGCCGGGCGCACTGTGTTTTTCAGGGACTGAGTGTCACTGTGTTTTCAGAGACTGAGTGTCACTGTGTTTTTTCAGAGACTGAGCGTCACTGTGTTTTTCAGATACGGAGGTTCTCTACACTGAGCTTTCGTGGCCCTGACCCCCACCACCGGATGGGGTGTGCTCCATCTCTTCTGCGGTCTGACGCCTGATTTCGACGCCAACGGCCTGCGCACTGCGGTTAAATCGGCGGAGTCCGACGGCTACCAGGTGGTACCGGTAGCGCTGCTCGGACACAAGGCCGATCTCGGCCTCATGGTGTTGGGGCCCGATGTCTGGCGGTTGCGCCGTTTCCAGACCGACGTGACGGCGGCGGGTGCGGTTGCCAAGCAGTCCTACGTGTCGCTCACCGAGGTCTCGGAGTACGCCGCCGGCCTGCCGGAGGCGACGCGCCAAGCGCGGCTCTTTCCACGGCTTCCGCCTGAGGGCAAAACCGCGTTCTGCTTCTACCCGATGTCGAAGCGCCGGGGTCCCTCCCACAATTGGTACGCGCTGGACTTCGACGCGCGCAAGGAGCTCATGCTGGGCCACGGCAGGGTGGGCCGGACGTTCAGCGGACGGATCCTCCAACTGATCACCGGTTCGACCGGCCTCGACGATTTCGAGTGGGGAGTCACCCTCTTCGGCGCACATCCCGACGACCTGAAGGACTGCGTCTACGAGATGCGCTTCGACGAGGCCTCGGCGCGTTACGCCGAGTTCGGCCCGTTCTACGTGGGGATGGTGGGCCCCCTCGACGAGGTGCTCACCGCGTTGTCGTCATGACGCACCGCCTTGTGGTCGAGCCACATCGCATTGTTGTGACATCGTGACGTCGTGACCGCATCCCTCGACGATCTCCGGGCCGAGCTGCAGCGGCTGGGTCGGGTCGTCGTCGCGTTCAGCGGTGGCGCCGATTCGGCCTTCTTGGCGAAGGTCGCGACCGAAACGCTCGGACGCGCCGCGGTGTTGTGCGCGACCGCAGTCTCGCCATCGCTGGCGGCCACGGAGGAGGCCGACTGCCGGGCCCTCGCTGCCGAATGGGGCCTGCGCTGGGTTGCGGTGCCGACGGACGAAATGAACGACCCGGACTACGTGGCCAACGGGGCCGACCGCTGTGCCCACTGCAAGACCGCGCTGATGACCGCGCTCGGGCCCCTGGCCGCCGCCGAAGGCGCGACGGTCGTCCTCGGGGTGAACGTGAGCGACCTAGGTGACCATCGACCGGGCCAGGCCGCGGCGGCGGACGCCGGCGCGGTCTTTCCTCTTGCCACTGCCGGCTTCACCAAGGACGACATCCGACAGTGGTCGCGCCGGCTGGGACTGCGCACGTGGGACAAGCCGGCGGCCGCGTGCCTGGCCTCGCGCCTCCCCTACGGCACGCCGGTGACCCTCGGCCGTCTCGCTGCCATTGAGTCGGCCGAGTCCGCACTGCGTGCGCTCGGCCTGGGACAGCTGCGTGTGCGTCACCACGGCGACGCCGCACGGATTGAGGTGGAGCCGCAGGTGCTTGGAGAGGTGGTCGCCCGCCGCGAGGAGGTCGTCGCGGCAGTGCGGGCGGCCGGCTTCTCCTTCGTCGCTCTCGACCTGGAGGGCTTCCGTTCCGGGAGCCTCAACCGCGTGCTGCACGAGGTCGAGCCCCGGTGAGCCAGGTCCGGGTCAGGGTGAGGCTGACCTTTCCCGAGTCCGAAGTGCCGAAGCCCGTCCTGGCTACCTTGGTGCGGCGGTTCGACGTGGAGCCCAACATCCGCCGGGCCGACGTCGAGGAGCACCGAGGCTGGATCGTGTGCGAGATAGACGGCGACGCCGCTCAGGTGGAGGAGGCGCTGGACTGGCTGCGCGCCGAGCGGATCACGGTCGATCTCCTGGGCGACGTCCTCGAGGGCTGACGGGCCCTCACTCTCGCTCTTTGCGGCGGGCGACCGTCCAACCCGCCGAGGAGACCTTGCGAGGCTCGTAGAAGACGCAGCCCTCGGGGCACGCGAACGGCAGCGGCTCGTTGGCGTCCACCTTGCAGCGCTCGAGGCGCTCCCCCCGCGGGGTCGTCCTCATGACGTAGTGGCGGCAGTCTTCCTTGACGGACACGCCCCATTCTGGCGCAGCGGGCGAAGCGAGGTAGCGTCACCGCTCGTGGATCCGAGCCGTGACCACTCCGTTCCCCTGAAAACGCTGCTGCGCTGGAGCGAAGCGCTCTCCGGCATCGCGCGCACGGGTCTCGGCTTCACCCAGAGCTTGTACGAGCGGGAGCGCTTCGAAGAGATCCTCCGGGTGGCGGCGGACATCCGGGCAGAAGCAGACGGCGAGACGGACCTGAACGGGGACCACGCCGAGGGTCTGGTCCAGGAGTGGATGGACACGGTGGGCGAGGGCGTCCCGGGCTATGTCACACCCAAGGTGGCGGTCGGCGCCGCGGTGGGGAACGACAAGGGACAGTTGCTGCTCATCCAGCGGGCCGACTCCGGGATCTGGCTCTACCCCACCGGCTGGTGCGACGTGGGCTACTCGGCGGCGGAGATCGTCGTGAAGGAGGTCGAGGAGGAGACGGGGATTCTCGTCGAGCCCGTGCGCCTCATCGCCGTCCTCGACGGGTTGCGGCTCGGGATGACGCGGGTGCCGCTCTACTCGCTCCTCTTCTACTGCCGCGTCATCGGCGGGGAGCTCTCGCCCCACCCGCTCGAGACGCGGGACGTCGGCTGGTTCGGCCGCGACACGCTGCCGCACCCACTGGTCGGCTCCGAGCGCTGGGGCGACCACGTCTTCGCCGCCATCGGCGGCGAGCAGCGCGACGTCCTCTACGACCGTGTGCGTCAGCCCATGTGGCGAGGCGACTCGACCCGGTCGTGATCTCCGTCCGGGTCGCCGCATCGGCGGACTCCGACCTGCTCCAGGCGGTGACCGCGCTCTTGCCACAGCTGTCGCGCTCGGCGGCGCCACCGACGCTCGACCAGTTGGAGCGCATCGTCTCCCATCCGGCGACCACCCTCTTCGTCGCCGAGGACGAGGGGCGCATCGTCGGCACGCTGACCCTGGCGACCTTCGAGATCCCGAGCGGGACGCGGGCCTGGATAGAAGACGTCGTCACCGACGACGCCGCCCGCGGCAAGGGGGTCGGCACCGCGCTTGTCAACGCTGCGCTCGGGCATGCCGCCGAGCTCGGCGCACGTACGGTCGAGCTCACGTCCCGACCGGACAGAGAGGACGCGAACCGCCTCTACATGGGTCTCGGCTTCGAGCCGCGCACGACGAACGTGTACCGGAGGACGCTCGACGGGTCCGGCTGAGCGTCAGCCCATATTGTCCAAGTCGTCAGGAGCACCGCGTCCCGTGAGCTGCACATAGAAGCCGCCGCCGGCGGTGATCACCCACGTCTCGGCGATCCGCCCGTCCACGATGCGGTTGAACATCATCTCGTCGACCTCGACCCTCTGGCCCGTGGGTGCCAGGTCGAAGTACGGACCAATGTGGGTGGCCGAGGTCGTGCAGTGACAGGCGACGAGATCGTCGTCGGCGACCATCTGACGGATCAGGGTGTGCTTGTCCGGGAAGGCCACCCGGTGAATGTCCATGGTCTTGCGTTCGTCCGCCAGCGTGGCCTCCTCGCCCGATTGGGTGTGCTCACGCCAATCGTCGGTGAGGCACTCGGCGAATCCGTCGATGTCGCCCCGGTCGTACGCGGCCCAAGCCCGGCGGAGCAGGGCGGCATTGTCCTCGTTCATGGCCACTCTCCTCGGATGGTCACCGACCCTCCAGTGTTACCGCGCGGGACGACGCGTGCGTGGGACCACACGATCGGGGAGAGAGCCGCATCCGTTAGGGTCGCTCCAGACGACGAGCCGGGGGGACAGCACATGCCGGGGAACGCGCTGCAGGGCCGGAACTGGGTGCTGGCCGCGATGATCTTCGCGGTCTCAATGACGTTCATCGACCAGACGATCGTCTCCATCGCCGTCCCCAACATCCAGCGCGAGCTCGGGCTGACGTCGACCGGGGTCCAATGGGTGGTAAACGGCTACCTGCTTGCGCTGGCTGCGTTCTTCGCCCTGGGCGGGCGGCTGGCGGACATCTACGGCCACACCAAGTTGTGCGTGATCGGGGTGATCGTGTTCGTGGGGGCCTCGGCCCTGTGCGGCTTCACACCCACCGGCTCGGCCGCCGAAGGGTGGATCGTCGGCTTCCGCGTCGTCCAAGGGATCGGCGGCGCCCTCATGTTCCCCGCGGCGCTCGCCATCGTCGTGAACAACTTCGAGCTGCGGGAGCGGGGCCGGGCACTGGCCATCTTCTTCGGGATCGCGGGCGGCCTCACCGCGCTCGGGCCAATTCTGGGCGGATATCTCACCGAGTGGACCTGGCGCGCCATTTTCTGGGTGAACATTCCGGTGGCACTCATCGCCCTCGCTCTCATCGCGGTGTCCAAGCCAAAGACGCAATACCAACGGGCCCCCATCGACTACCGCGGCGCCGTGCTCCTGGCGGCCGGGGTCGCGCTGAGCATCTTCGGGTTGCAGCAATCGGCGCTGTGGAGCTGGAGCAATCCCGGGACCTGGCTCTGCATCATTGGCGGCCTGCTGATTATCGTCGTTTTCGCGTTGGTCGAGCTGCGCACAAACTCGCCGCTCATCGCCATCGGCATCTTCCGAATCCGGGCCTTCTTCGTCGAGAACGTCGTCTTGCTGATCACCATGATGGCGTTCATCCCGATCTTCTTCTTCACGAGCGAGTACGCCCAGATCTCGTTGCACAAGAAGGCGTCGGAGGCCGGCGTCTTCCTCCTGTGGTTCTTCCTCGGTTTCGTGGTCGCGGCCCAAATCGGTGGCCGCATCTTGGACAAGCAGGGGGCCAAGCGGGCGGTCGTGATCGGAGCGGCGTTGGCCGCCGTCGGATTCGGCCTCTGGGCCTCCAAGGTCACGACCCTGAGCTTCTCCAAGCAGCAGATCTGGGTGATCGTCGCCGGGGCCGGCATGGGGATGCTCATCGGGCCGGCGAACACGGACGCGATCAACCGCGCCTCGAGCCTCTCTTACGGCGAGGCCACCGGGATCACGCAGACCATCCGCAATTACGGGGCCAGCTTGGGTCTCGCCGCCCTGGGGACGATCCTGCTCTTCAACTTCCGCTCACAGTTGACCACGTCGTTGCGGGGTCAGGGCGACCCCCACGCCGCGGCGGACGCCTCCCGTCTCAGCCAGGCGCACCAGGCGGGCGGGTCGGTCGTGTCGATCCCGCACTACGTGTCGCTGGACTTCGCGCACGCCACCGAGACCGTGCTCTACGTCATGTGCGTGATCATGGCCGTCGCCGGCGCGATCGCCCTGTTCGGCCTTCAGCGGGGCCGTCAGGAGGTGACGTCGCTCGAGGACGTGACCGCCTCCGCCTCGACACAGCTTCGCTCCGACTGAACGGCGCGACGTGGCAGGAGGGAGCGCACCCCTCCCACCAGACGCACTCCTGGGCCCGGAGTTACAGCGCATCCGGCCCGTCCGCGCGACCCGCGACGTGCTAGACCACGCGCGGGAGTTCGAGGACAAGACCGCGTCGTGACTACGTTCATCACCCGCTACGACACGTCCGGGCCCGGGGTCCGGCTGGCCGTCAAGGACCTCATCGACATGGAGGGGGAACCGACGACGGCGGGATGCCGCGCCGTCGCCGAGCGGGCGGAGCCCGCGGAGAAGGACGCCGAGTGCCTGGCCGGGGCGCGGGCGGCGGGCGTGCGCATCGTCGGCCGGACGAACCTGCACGAGCTGGCCCTCGGCGTCACAGGGATCAACCCGTGGTACGGGACGCCGGTGAACCCGCTCCACCCCGGACTCGTGCCCGGGGGCTCGTCGAGCGGTTCGGCCGTTGCGGTCGCGATGGGCGAGGCCGACGTGGCCCTCGGCAGCGACACGGGGGGATCAGTGCGCATTCCGTCGGCGTGTTGCGGGACCGCCGGGCTCAAGACCACGTGGGGGCGCATTCCCTTGGGCGGTGTCTGGCCGCTCGCCCCGAGCTTCGACACCGTCGGGCCCATGGCGCGCGACGTGGCGGGGCTCGTCCGCGGTATGCAGCTGCTCGAGCCCGGGTTCGTTTCCGCCGAGCCCGGCGATCTCGCCGTGGGCCGGATCCCGATCGACGCTGATCCCGCCATCAGCGCCGGGATCGACCGCGCACTGAACGAGGTGGGGTGGTCGTGTGAAGAGCTGCCCGTGCCCGGGTGGGACGCCGCCACGGCGCAGGCCGGACTGCTGCTGGTGGTCGAAGCGTGGCACTCCGACTCGGCGCTTGTCGCGGAGCATCCGGAGCAGATCGGCGACGACGTGCGGGGGCGCCTGGAGCTTGGGTCATCCTTCGACGACGCCGCCGTTCGCGCCGCCTGGGTGGCCCAGAAGGAGTGGCAGGCCACGCTCAGAAGCGTCTTCGCCCGCGTCGACCTGCTCGTCACGCCGACGCTCGCCATCTTCCCGCCGCCCCTGGAAGACGCTGACGACCTGCTCGTCTCGCGTTGCACCCTGCCCGTCAACCTGGCCGGGGTCCCGGCGCTGTCTCTTCCCGTCCCCACCGACGCCGCGCTGCCGGCCAGCATCCAGCTGATCGGGCCCCCACACGGCGAGGCGCGCCTCCTGGCTGCTGCAGCCGTCCTGGAGGCGGCGGTCGCGGCGCGCTGAGGGGGTGGCGAACCCTCAGGCGTTGTTGCGCACCAAGCCGCGCCCGATATCGGCCAGGTGCTCCCGCACGGCGTCGGGGGAGACCACCTCGATCGCGTCGGCGAAGCCGGCCAGCTGGCGCGCGACCATGAGCTCGGAGTGCGCGCGCAGCTCCACCTCGACCCGCCCCCGTGAGCCCACTGCCCCCGCGGAGACCCGGTTGCCGAAGAGATAGTGCAAGGCGTCGAGGCTCCGCTCGTCGGTACGCAGGCGCACCGTGAGCGGCGTCCGCTGCGCGTCGACGTCGGTCACGATGGAGCGCCAGGCCTCGGCGAGATCGAAGCCGGGCGGACGCACCACGGGCTCGCTCGTGGTGGTGACGGACCGGACGCGGCTGACCCGGAAGGTCCGCTGCCCGTTCGCCGTGTCGGCCACGAGGTACCAGGTGTCGTTCTTGACCACGAGGCCGAGCGGGTGCACGGTCCGCAGCGACACCATGCCGTCGCGGCGGCGGTAGCCGAGCTCCACCTGCACGCCCTCTATCACTGCTCGTTGGAGCGTCTCGAGGTGCTCCGGCGGCGCCGGCTCGGAGTGGTCCCATCCGGACGGGTCCCGCACGACGGCCCCCGCCGCCGCCTCTGCGTGCTCGCGGAACGTGGAGGGCAGTGCCCGCACCAGCTTGCGCAGTGCAGTGCGGACCTCCTTCGTCGCGGCCGCGGGGCCTGCGATGAGGAATAGGGCCCGTGCCTCGTCGGCGGTGAGGCCGCTCAGGTCGGTCCGGGCACCCCCGACGAGCTCCCAACCTCCGCCGCGACCGGGCTGTGAGTACACCGGCACTCCGGACAGGGCTAGGCCCTCGAGGTCCCGTCGGGCCGTCCGCTCGCTGACCTCGAGCTCGCGGGCCAGTTCGGCGGCCGTCACCCGGCCGCGTGCCTGCAGGACGAGGAGGGCCGCAACGAGCCGGTCGGCGCGCACGGGCTCAGTGTGGCAGACAAAGTGGCCATAAGCTGTCCAGGTTGTTGTGGCTGGCCACAGGTTCCGTCAGCCGCGGTCGGCCTTGCTCGCTGATGCCGGCCCCCCCCGGATCAGTCTCCAGACGCGCAAAGGACCCGGGGCAACACACGAAACCCCGAGCCCTCTCGCGTCCAACAAGGTGCAGTTACCCCCTGCTCCGGCGCTCCAAACAAGTGCTTGACGGTTGACATACGGCCGATGCTGGGCGCCCGGCACTATTAGTTCTCGCTACTCGCCGATCCCGTACACGTACTCATCGAGAGCCTTCCAATCTTCTTCGGTGATCGGCTCACTCCCCGAGGCGCTGCTTGTCACCACCGCGATACGGTCGGGATCGATCCCTGTCACGACGGTCCACGTGGGGCCGACGCGTCTGGCGACGAATGCACCTCGGGACTCCAGCCGATGCGCGATCTGCTCGAGCTCATCGACCGAAGCCACCTCCAAGATGAAGGCTCGTATGCCAACGTGACGAGCGCCTGTGACACGGCCGGTCGTGGCAAGAGACCGCAACAGGATGACCTGAGGGCGCTCGCTCTCCGGTGCGCTGATGGCCGCGATTTGGCCACTCCTGGACAGCAGGGTGAAGCCAAACACCTCGCGATAGAAGTCGATTGATCGGTCGAGGTCCGCCACGTTCATCACGACACTGTGGAAGTTCATGTCTGCTCCAAGTTTTCTAATGAGAGACCTTGATGATCGCATCGGGGCTTCGGTCACCTGGATGGAGCCCCGTCAGCGCGAACGCCGCGCCGGGCGCCCAGACCCGGCTGCCGGCGTCAGCGCAGGTCACCGGGCCCGGGACAGCTGACATGGGCGGTTCCAGACCGCTCAGGCCAAGGAGCCGAGGATCTCGTCCACGATCTCGGCCGTCGTGTCGGGGTGGAGGAAGCAGAAGCGGGCCACGGTCTCGCCTTCCCAGGTGGTCGGCGTGACCAGGCCGACCTGGTCGGCCAGCAGCCGCGCCGACCAGGCGTCGTAGTCGGGCTTGCTCCACCCGGGCCGGCGGAACAAGACGATGGAGAGCCCCGGGTCCCTGACGAGCTCGACGTGCGGTGACTCGTTGATCCGCTGGGCGGCCCGGCGGGCGATCGCCAGACCCGCCTCGACCGCCTCGCGGTACGCGTCGAGCCCGTTGACCGCCATGGAGAACCACAGCGGCAGCCCGCGGGCTCTCCGGGTGAGGTGGAAGGCGTAGTCGCTGGGGTTCCATTCCTCGAGGCTCCCGCTGTGCAGCACCTCGAGATACTGAGCATCTTGGGTGTGCACCGCCTTGGCGAGGTTGGGACGGCGGTAGATCAACGCAGCGCAGTCGAACGGCGCGAAGAGCCACTTGTGCGGGTCGACGATGAAGGAGTCGGCCCGCTCGAAACCGGCGAACGTGTCCCGCAGCGAGGGGGCGAACAGCGCGGCCGCGCCCCCGTAGGCGGCGTCGATGTGAAACCACAACGAACGTTCCGCAGCCACGTCGGCCACGCCGGCGAGGTCGTCGACGATGCCGGCGTTCGTCGTCCCGGCCGTCGCGACGACGCCGATGACGTCGGCGGCCCGGGGATCGTTCCGCAGCGCGGTCCGGAGCGCGTCAGCCGTCAGCCTGTGGTCGAGTGTCGGAACCGTGAACCCGTCCATGCCGAGGACGTGCAGGGCCTTGCTCACCGACGAGTGCGCGTCCTTGCTGATCGCGACGAGCGGATGCGCCGGCGCCTCCCCGCGGCGCCGGAAGCCCGCGGTGTCGCGCGCCACCATGAGCGCCGACAGGTTGCCGGCGCTGCCGCCGGAGACGAAGCATCCGCCGGCGCCGCCTGAGAACCCGGCCTGCGCCGCCAGGACGCCCAGCGCCTGGTTCTCCGCCGCGACCACCCCGGCCGCTTCGAGCCACGACGTGCCGTGCAAGGACGAGCACGACACGAACATGTCGAAGAGGAGCGACGCCTTGGTCGGCGCAGCCGGGATGAACGAGAGGAACCGCGGACTGTCGCACGACACGACCGCAGTCGCGAGCTTGTCCACGAACAGGTCGAGCACCGCCCTGGCGTCGTTGCCGTCCGTGCCGATCAGGCCCGACAGCTCCGCATCGAGCGATTCGCGCAACCCGCCGAAGTCGAGAGGAACGGGAGAGAGGGAGAGCCGTTGACGGCACGCGGCGAGCACGAGATCGGTCATCGCCTCGTCGTAGCGGAACATCGAGCTCCGCATCAGGCGGGCGACCGGTCGTCCTCGTCCGGTTCGGGCCGGGTCGACCGCCACGCCTCCTCGGCCCGGCTCGACACGTCGTGCAGTGAGGCGCCCGTCTTGGCCGCCACGAGGGCGACGTCATCGAACTCGGGCTTGGCCCGTCCCTCTGCCACCTTCATGCGGACGGTCATGCCGTCGAGCGTCACCTGCCCGAGCTCCCGGGCCACCGGCCAGCGCTCGAGTGCGGTGGCGCGGACGCCCATCGTCCCCGTGGCGCGGTGGATCCCGCTGCGCAGCGCGTCGAGGTGAGTGGCGTCGGTCAGGACGTGGAGGACATGGCCGGGGCGCCCCTTCTTCATGGTCACCGAGCTGACCCAGGCGTCGTACGCGCCGGCGTCGAGCGCGCTGGCGACGGCGTAGCCGAGCTGCTCGCCGGTGACGTCGTCCAGGTTCGCCTCGAGCAACAGCGCGGGCTGGCCGGGACCGACTCGAGCCGACACCGACTCGCTTCCGATCACGACCTGGGTGCAGTTGGGCAGGTCGTCCATCTCTCCGGCGCCGCCCCCGAAGCCCGACGACGTGACCGTCATGGACGGAAGGGGTCCGAACGACGAACACAACGTCGCCAGGAGCGCCGCCCCGGTGGGCGTCGTGAGCTCGACGCGCACGTCGCGCCCGTAGGTGGGGATCCCGCGCAGCAGGCGGACCGTGGCCGGCGCCGGGTTGGGCAGCCACCCGTGCGCGCTCCGGACCGTGCCGCACCCGGTCGCCACCGCGGATGCCGACACGACGTCGATGCCCAGCACCTCGAGCGCCGCCACCGTCCCCACCACGTCGATCACGGCATCGTGTCCCCCGACCTCGTGGAAGTGCACTTGGTCCAGCGGCCGGCGGTGCAGCACCGATTCCGCGGCCGCCAGCCGGTGGAACACGGCGAGCGCGCGTTCGGTGACCCGGGATGGAAGGGCGGCGCTCGTGATGAGGTCGGTGATGGCGGCGTGGGTGCGGACCACGACGTCGTCCCCCCGGACCACGACCCGGGTGCAGGCCACGCCTCCCCGCAGGGCTTCATCGACCCGGAGGTCCCACCCGGGCAACGCCAGACGGTCGAGCAGGCTCCGAACCTCGCCCAGGTCCGCACCGGCGTCGATGAGCGAGCCGAAGGCCATGTCGCCGGCGATCCCGGCGAAGCAGTGGAACCAGGCCAACCTCGTGGAGGCGGCCGTGTCGCTCATGGCAGGAGGCGGGCGACGGCGCAGGCGGCGCCGTAGCCGTTGTCGATGCCCACCACCGAGATGCCCGACGAGCAGGCGGCCAGCATGGTGAGCAGGGCGGTGACCCCCTCGAGCGCGGCGCCGTAGCCGGTGCTCGTCGGCACGGCGACGACGGGTGCGGGCGTGAGGCCGCCGACCACGCTTGCCAGCGCGCCCTCCATGCCGGCGATGACGACGACCGCGTCGGCCATGGCGATCACGTCGACGTCGGCGAGGAGCCGGTGCAGCCCGGCCACCCCGCAGTCCGCCAGGAGCACCGGCGCGAAGCCCAGGGCGCCGAGCACCGCGGTGCACTCGTTCGCCACGGGCAGGTCGGACGTCCCAGCGGTGACAACGACGACGGCGCCGGGGCGCGGCGGGGCAGGGCGGAAGACGAGCGTGGCGTACGGTCCGCTCTGGGACACGGCGCCCAAGCCGAAGCCGAGGGCAGACGTCAGGGCTGACACCGCCTTCACCTGCTCGTCGTCGGCGCGGGTGAGCAGGACGGGGCCCGCGGTCGCTCCGAGCAACTCCTCGACGATGGCGGCACATTGCTCTGGCGTCTTGCCGGGGCCGAACACCGCCTCGGGCATTCCCTGACGCAGGTCGCGGTGATGGTCGACCCGGGCGAACCCCAGGTCCGCGTACGGGAGCCGCCGGAGCAGGCGCACCGCGTCGTCGGGTGCGCACGCACCCGACGCCACCTGCTCGACGAGCGTCCGAAGCGAAGAAACGTCCATGACCTGCTCTATCCTGCCCAACTGTGACCCCCACTGCGACCTCGGTGGCGTATCTCGGCCCCGCCGCCACCTTCACCCAAGAGGCGCTCCTCAGCCAGCCCGACCTGGCGAGGGCGGACCTGCGGCCCCTGGGGTCCATCACGGGCGTGCTCGACGCGGTCGCCGGGGGTGACGCCCCCCTGGGCTTCGTGCCGATTGAGAACGGGATAGAGGGCACGGTCAGCGCCACGATCGATGGCCTAATCCACGACGTGGACCTGCACATCCAACGAGAAGTCGTCATGGACATCCACCTGCACCTGATGGCCCGGCCCGGGACGACCCTGGCCGACATCCGGCACGTGTCCTCCTATCCCCATGCGCTGGCCCAGTGCCAGAAGTTCTTGGCCGAGTCGCTGCCGGATGCCGAGGAGCGCGCCGCCAACTCGACGGCGGACGCGGCGCGGGCGCTGGGTGAGTCCGACGAGCACGACGGCGCTGCGATCGCACCACGCTTGGCCGCGGAGCGCTACGGGCTGGCCATCGTCGCCGAGGACGTCGAGGACCATCCCGAGAACCAGACCAGGTTCGTGCTCGTGGCGCGCGCAAAGATCCCGAAGCCGTCCGGACACGACAAGACGAGCATCGTGTGCTTCCAGCGGGCCGACCACCCGGGGAGCCTCCATGGCATCCTCGGTCAGTTCGCGGCCCGCAACATCAACCTGACCAAGCTCGAATCGAGGCCGACCAAGCAGGGGCTCGGCGACTATTGCTTCGTCATCGACCTGGCCGGCCACATCGGCGACGAGGTGGTCGCCGACTGCCTGCGCGACCTGCACACCAGCTTGGCCGGAGTCAAGTTCTTGGGCTCGTACCCGGCCGCGGGGGAGCACGGCGCGGAGCGACGTCGTCAGGCGGATGCGGCGTGGCAGGCGGCGAACGACTGGCTGCGAGAACTCAGGGGATCCATCGACTGACGAGGCGCCACCGTTCGCCCCAGCGAACCGGGTGGGACCCGCGCCAGCACCGCTGGTACTCTGCGCCGGGAGGGCAGATGTCGCTGCAGACCATTGACGTCGACCAGCATCTCTTCGAGTCGAGGACGACCTGGTCCGACTACATCGACCCGGCGCACCGGGCCGATGCACTCTCCATCGCGGACGATGACGCAGGCTGGCCGTGGCTCTCGTGGCGCGGCGCCCGCCTGACCCCGTTAGAGGTGCCCGTTCCCGAGCGTTCCTCCCTCATCGGGAAGGACAGGAAGCGGCGCCTGCGCGGGGAGCGGGCGACGGCCGCGTTCGAGGACCTGGTGCCCGACTCCTACCGCCAGGCCGGCGCGCGCCTTACCTCGCTCGACGAGTTCGGATTGGACGCCGCCGTCCTCTTTCCCAACTACGGCCTGCTCTGGGAGCAGCGACTGGCCTCGGACAGGGACGCCCAACGGGCGAACGCCCGCGCCTACAACCGGTTCGTCGCCGACACCTGCGCCGACGGCGCCGGGCGTCTCTTCGGAGTGGCTCATGTGCTCCTGCACGACCCCGCCTGGGCGGTGGAGGAGATCCGGCGCGTGCGCGCGGCTGGCTTGCGGTTGGCCATGATCGCCCCGGCACCGGTGGACGGCAAGCCGCTCTCGCATCGGGACTTCGACCCGTTCTGGGCCGCGTGCAGCGAGGAGGGCGTCGCACCGGTCTTTCACGTCTCCGAGTTCGAGAGCCCGATCGACCCGGCTTGGCGCGAAGGCGAGCCAGAGGACGGCGAGCGGCTGTTCGACTCCATCTTCTTGTACCTGGCGCCTGCCGTCGCGCTGGCCAACCTGATCCTCCACGGTGTCCTCGAACGCTTCCCCCGGCTGCGCATCGGTGTGGTGGAGCTCACGGCGAGCTGGGTGCCAAGCTTCCTCCTCCACATCGACGGTGCCTCGGACTTCTACACCCAGCGCCACGGCGAACCGTTCCGCCAACTCGCCGAACGCCCGTCCGAGTACTTCCTGCGCCAGGTCCGGGTCGCCGCCCTGCCCTACGAGATGCCGCATCGCCTCGTTCCCAAGGTCGGCGAGGAGACGTTCATGATCGGCAGCGACTGGCCGCACGCAGAGGGGGTCGCCGACCCCATGGGCGCGGCCGAGCGCGCGGCGGGTGAGCTGACCGGACCGGCGCGCGGCAACCTGCTCGGGGCCAACGCGGCGTGGCTCCTCGACCTGTGACCATCGACCTCGAGGCCGCCGCCGCGGAGCGGGACAGACTCCGCTCCCTCTACCTTCAGGAGCCCGCCCGCCGCCCCGCGTCCGTCGCCCGCGGGGTGCACCACCTCGCCCTCCTCTGCTCGGACGTGGAGCGCACCATCCGCTTCTACCAGGAGCTACTCGGCTTCCCGCTCGTGGAGCTCTTCGAGAACAGGGACTACAAGGGTTCGACGCACCTGTTCTTCGACCTGGGACACGACAACACGTTGGCGTTCTTCGACTTCCCGGGGCTGGACCTCGGGCCGTACCAAGAGGTGCTGGGCGGTTTCCACCACCTCGCCATCTCAATCAGTCGGGCTCAGTGGGACGCCGCCAAGCAACGCCTGGAGGAGGCCGGGGTCGCGACGCACATCGAGAGCGAGATCTCGCTGTACTTCTCCGACCCCGACGGCGTGCGGCTCGAGCTCATCGCAGAGGACCTCGGCTCGCTCTACGGCACACCGCTGCACTAGTGGCGGTCACCGGCCTGGCCAACCTGGCCGTCAAGGTGGCTGACGCCGACCTCGAGCAGGCGTGTGCCTGGTACGCGGCGGCCGGTGCCCGGGTGACCGAGCCGGTGGAGTGGGAGAACGGCCGCCGCGCCGACGTGCAGCTGGGCGCGCTGGCGCTGACGCTGTTCACCCGCGCCATTTACGAGGACGCGTGCGCGCTTCCCGACGAGGGCTTCTTGCATCCCGCGCTCTTCGTCGACGATCTCGACGCAGAGCTGGCACGCCACACCGTGTTGTGGGGGCCGCGCGCGGTGAGCGGGACGTTCGGCACGCGGCGCATCGCCTTCGTCGAGGCGCCGGGTGGCATCCGCCTGGAGTTCATGGAGCAGCTCGAGCCGCCCTCACCCTGAGGGAGGGACTGCCCTCAGGGCGTCTCGAACGCCTCGTCCAACTGGGGAAGCGGGGCGGGCTCAGCTTCAGCCGCTGGTGCGATGCTCCGCAGCGAAGGAAGGGTCGCCAGCGCGACCGCCGCTGTCACGAGCAGCACGATGGCCGCCACGGTGAAGGCCAAGGTGTAGCCGTCGGTGAGCGCCACCGCCGTGTGTGCCCGCGTCGGCGCGGCCCCACTGAGCACATGGGTGGTCCGAGTGGCCGCCAGCGTCGCGAGGGTCGCCAAGCCGATCGCGGCGCCGACCGTGCGGGACGTGTTGAGGAGGCCGGACGCGAGGCCCGCGTCCGCTCGGGGCACGCCGGCCGTGCCCGCGACTGCGATCGGTGTGACGGCAAGTCCCATGCCCAGCCCGATGAGCACGTACGGGCCGAAGAGGCCGGCCAGGAACGTGCTGGTTGGCGTGACCTGGGTCATCCAGGCCAGTCCCGCGGCCGCGACGATCGTGCCAACCACGATGAGCGGGCGCGGGCCGAATCTCGGCACCAGGCGGGCCGTGACCTGTGCCCCGGCGGCGATCAGCAGGGTCTGGGGGAGGAACGCCAGCCCGGCCTGGAGCGGGCTGAAGCCCAGGACGCGCTGCATGAAGAGCGTCTCGAAGTACCAGGACCCGAACAAGGCCCCAAACATGAGGAACATGACGACGTTGGCGCTCGAGACGGAGCGCGACCGGAAGATGCGGAGCGGCACGAGCGGAGCCGTCGAGACACGCCCCTGCAGGTACAGGAAGACGCCGAGCAGCGCGACGCCCGCGGCGAGTGGGATCAAGACATGCGCCGAGCCCCACGAGTTGGTGTCAGTGCTGACGATGCCGTACACGATCGCGGTCAGGCCGCCCGTGACCGTGATGGCACCGGCAAGATCGAGATGCCGGTGGGTCAGGTCCGCCCTCGACTCAGGGAGGAACCGGCCCGCGGCGAGCAGCGCCACCACTCCGATCGGGACGTTCACGAAGAGGATCCAGCGCCAGGTCAGCAGGTCGGTCAGGATGCCACCGAACAGCGCTCCGGCCGAGGCCCCTGCCGCGGACACGGCGCTCCACACCCCGAGCGCCCTGGCGCGCGCCGGTCCCTCGGCGAAGCTCGCTGTGAGGATCGTCAGCGTGGCCGGCGCGAGGATGGCCGCCCCGAACCCCTGCAGCGCCCGGGCAGTGATCAGCCACGCCTCGCTCTGCGCCAGGCCGCCCAGGAGGCTCGACAGCGTGAACAGGGCCAGCCCGACGAGGAAGACCCTGCGCCGTCCGTACAGGTCCGCGGCACGCCCGCCGAGCAACAGGAACCCGGCGAAGGTCAGCGTATAGGCGTTGACGATCCATTGCAGTCCCGACGTGCTGAAGTGCAGATCGCGCTGGATGGACGGAAGCGCCACGTTGACGATGGACGCATCGAGCACGACCATGAACTGGCCGATGCACACGAGGCCGAGGACGAGCCACGCGGGAACGGTGCGGCCGGGGGCGATCTCTATCGCAGTGTCTGCGCTGCCGTTTCCGCGCATGAGTCTCCTTCTACGAATGCGTTCGGAACCTTCACACCTCCCCGGCACAACGTCGAGACGGCGAGGGGTATTCCCACCTTATGGGTGGCCGGTCGCGCGTTCCGGCGGGTATCGGACTTCTCGTGTGATCAACCGGTGTTAGCGCCCCGGTGTGACAGGTTCGCTTGCATCGGTGTGGTCGGGACGCGGTGCACCGACCCGAGAGCTCGGTCAGGCCGCTCGTTTCCGCAGGACAGAGCATCTTTTGCCGGCAAGCGGCCATTTCTTTGCTGCGCCTGTCGAATTCCTCCGGTGCCGTTCGTATAAGCGCTGACCGAGGGATTGGACCTGGGTCACCGAGAGACGGAGGTAGTGGCATGGGAAGGATCGTGGTTTCCGAGTTCGTGTCCATCGACGGGGTGATGGAGGATCCGGGCGGCTCCGAGGGCACGAAGCACGCCGGATGGACGTTCCGGTTCAACCGGGGTGCCGAAGGCGACCGCTTCAAGTTGGACGAGGTGCGCGGGGCCGAGGCGCTGCTCCTGGGCCGTGTGACGTATCAGGGGTTCGCTGCGGCGTGGCCGACGATGCAAGACCCGGTGGGGTTCGCGGACAAGATGAACTCCATGCCAAAGTTCGTCGTCTCCGCCACGCTCAGTGACGACGACGCGACGTGGCACAACACCACCGTCGTGCGTGGGGACGTTGCGTCCGAGCTGCGCGCGCTGAAGGATCGAACCGAGGGTGACCTTCTCGTCAATGGCAGCGCGTCCGTCGTCCAGGCGCTCGTCGAGCTCGATCTCGTGGACGAGTACCGCCTCATGGTCTTCCCCATCGTTCTCGGCAGCGGCAAGCGCCTGTTTGGCGACGTCGCCGAGGCGCCCACCTTCGCGCTGGACGGCATCCAGACCGTCGGCGGGGGCATCGTGGTCCTGACGTATCACCGCGATGGAGACGGCGCAGCCAAGGCGGGCGCGAGCCGTGAGGACGTAGCGTGAACCGCACATACGACAACACAGAAGACGGGACACGACCGGAGGAGGTCGAGATGACGCAGTACTTGCTCAGTGTGGCCATGATCGACGGGGCACCGCCTCCCCCGGACGACGAGATGCAGCGGGCATTCAGACAAGTGGACGAGCTGAACGCCGAACTCCAGGCCAAAGGGGTGTGGGTGTTCGCCGGCGGGCTGCTTCCGGCGTCGTCGGCCACCGTCGTCCGGGCCGATGGGGACGACATCCTCGTGACGGACGGGCCGTTCACCGAGTCCAAGGAGCACATCGGCGGTTTCTGGGTCATCGAGGCGCCCGACCTCGACGCCGCCCTCGCCTGGGCCTCCAAGGCCACGCGGGCCTGTGGCGCGCCGGTCGAAGTGCGGCCGTTCCAGCCGGAACCCCCCGGCTGAGGCCGATCAGGGCCGGTGGATCGGCAGCGATCGGAGGTCGAGCGCGTCTTCCGCGAGGAGTACGGACGTGCCGTCTCGGTCCTGGTCCGTGTGTTCGGTGACATCGATCTGGCCGAGGAGGGAGTGCAGGACGCCTTCGCGATCGCCGCGCAGCGATGGCCGGCCGACGGGGCACCGCCGAGCCCGGCCGGCTGGATCATCACGACGGCGCGCCACCGCGTGGTCGACCGCTTGCGCAGGGAGGCCTCCCGAGAGGACCGTCACGCCCAGGCGGCGCTGCTCCACCAACCCGACGGTCCGGCGGATGAGGACCTCACCGTGAGGGACGACCGACTGCGGTTGATCTTCACCTGCTGTCACCCCGCGCTGGCACGCGCGGCACAGGTCGCGCTGACCTTGCGCCTCCTCGGCGGATTGACGACGTCAGAGATCGCCCGGGCCTTCCTCGTCCCGGAGCCGACGATGGCACAGCGCATCTCGCGGGCCAAGGCCAAAATCCGCGACGCCCGGATTCCGTACCGCGTCCCGGACAGCGCGGAGCTCCCCAATCGCCTCCGCTCGGTCTTGGCCGTGCTGTACCTCGTTTTCAACGAGGGCTACGCGGCCAGCTCCGGCGACGAGCTGGTGCGCGCAGACCTGTGCGCGGAGGCGATCCGTCTCGGCCGAGTCCTCTGCGACCTGATGCCCGACGAGTCAGAGGTCCAAGGCCTGCTGGCCTTGATGCTGCTGATCGAGGCCCGCCGCGCCGCCCGCACCGAAGCCGACGGGGTGTTGATCCCGCTGCGGGAGCAGGACCGTGGCCGGTGGGACACGGCGCTCATGGCCGAGGGCCAGTCGATCGTTCGGGCCTGCCTGCGGAGGAACAGGCCCGGGCCGTACCAGATTCAGGCCGCGATCAACGCGGTGCACTCCGCCGCAACAGACGCGTCAGACACGGACTGGCGACAGATCCTGATTCTCTACGACCAGCTCGCCGCGCTCGATCCGTCACCCGTGGTGGCGCTCAACCGTGCCGTTGCCCTCGCCGAGGTGGCCGGGCCCGAGATCGGGCTGACGGCGCTGCACGACGTGGGCGACGACCTCGACGGGTACTACCTGTTCCACGCGGTTAAGGCGGATCTCCTGCGGCGGAGCCGCCGGTCCGCAGAGGCGGTCGAAGAGTACGGAACGGCCCTCGAACTGACGGACAACGCGGCCGAACGTGCCTACCTGGCCCGTGCCCGGAGCTCGGTGTCCGGGGGCGCGTGACGATGGCAGACTCGGGCCCGCCATGAAGGTGCACCTCGTCGACGGGACCTACGAGCTCTTCCGGCACTTCTACGGAGCCCCGCCGCATCGCAACGCCTCCGGGCAAGAGGTCGCAGCCGTCAGGGGTGTCGTCTCGTCCGTGCTGCAGCTGCTCGGCGAGGGAGCCACGCACGTGGGCGTGGCCACGGACCATGTCATCGAGTCCTTCCGGAACGACCTCTGGCCCGGGTACAAGACGGGCGCGGGCGTCGACCCCGACCTGTGGTCTCAGGCCGGGCCTCTCGAAGAGGCTCTCACGGCCCTCGGCGTCGTCGTCTGGGCGATGGTCGACGACGAGGCCGACGATGCGCTGGCGAGCGCGGCCGCCGTCGCGGCGGACGACACCGCGGTGGACCAAGTGCTCATCTGCACGCCCGACAAGGACCTCGGGCAGTGCGTGCGCGGGACGCGGGTCGTGCAGCTCGACCGGCGCAAGGACCAGCTGATCGACGAGCAGGGCGTCATCACCAAATTCGGCGTTCGGCCCGCATCCATTCCCGACTACCTCGCTCTGGTCGGGGACAGCGCCGACGGCTTTCCGGGCCTGCCGGGTTGGGGCGCGAAGTCCGCGGCGACGGTGCTCGCCCGTTGGGGCCACCTCGAAGACATCCCACCCGACCCGGCCGACTGGGAGGTCACCGTGCGGGGCGCGGCCAAGCTGTCGGCCGCATTGGTCGACGGGCACGACGACGCGCTGTTGTTCAAGCGATTGGCCACGCTTCGGGTCGAGCCGTCGCTGCTCGCCGACGTCGACGAGCTCCGCTGGGCGGGGCCGGGCGACGCGTTCGCCGAGGTGGCCGCTGTCCTCGACGCACCGTCCCTGGTCGGGCGGGCCGAGGCTCTCGCCGCCGAACGCTGACTGCGCTGACAAGGCTCTGGCGCGCGTGATCGCGGCGCGCGACACAGGATTGCTGCGCCGAACCTGGGTGTGAGCGGGCGGGTCGTGACGCCGCGTTTTGCGCTGCTGTCAGCCGGGTAGCTCCAAGAACCTTCACGACAACCGGAGGTGAGCGAGATGATCGGAGCGGCTGTCGTAAGCATTCTCGTGGCCGCAGTCGGAGCGATCCTCGACTTCGCAGTGGTCGAGAGTCCGTACCAGCACGGCTTCAACATCAACACCGTCGGTGAGATCTTGATCATCGTCGGATGTGTCGGGCTGGCGCTGTCTCTGCTGTTCGGGCTGATCGGCGGCGTCGGGTATCGGCGGCGCCGGACGGTCATCGACGACGGGCGCGGCAACGTCGTCCACAGGGAGGACAGCTACTTCTGAGGACGCGCCGGCCTGGGCTCAGCCGGGCGGCTTGACCACCGGCAACGAACCGGAGAGGTCGAGTGGGCGTAGATACAGGTCACGACTGTTCGGGAAACCGACCGCACCGGGGACCCAGGCGTGGAAGGCGATCCAATACGCTCCCGACACGTCCTTGAACACGGACGGGCCCCCGGGACCGGCCGCGCCGGGTTGGCTGGCAAGGAGCGGCTTGGGCGACGCGTCGAGGCAGGGTCCGAGCGGCCCCGTGCAGACGGCGACGCCTATGGCGTAGCTGGCGCGGTCCCAGTTGTTCCCTGAGAAGAAGAGATAGTGGCGCCCGTTCGCGACGACCATGTCGGGCGCCTCGACCGTACCGGCCTCCCAGGCGCGAGTTGGGATCAGCAGCGCGGTTGGCGCTGCGCCCGATGCGAACGCCGTCCCGGACGCGTCCAGCCGTTCGGACCAGATCTTGGCCAGAGGTCCGCCCGACTTCCACAGCAGGTACGGGGTGCCGTCGCTGTCGATGAACGAGGACGGGTCGATGGAGCCCCCGAGTGCGGGCTGGCACTCGAGCGGGGACTTCGACGTGTCGTGGAAGGGCCCCTGGGGCAGGCTGGCCGTCGCCACCGAAATGCACTCGGTCTTACTTCCGGCCAGGTTCACCGCGTAGTACAAGACGAAGCGGCCGCCGAGCTGGGCCACTGACGGCGCCCAGGTGTAATTGGGTGCCGCCCAGCGCGGCAGGCTCGGCAACGCGTTCCCTATGCCGGTCCAGTGCGTCAGGTCACTGGATTGGAGGATCTGGATGTTCCCGGCCACCGAATTGGTCGCGTACGCGAAGTAGGTCTGCCCCACCACGATGACGTCCGGGTCGGGGAAGTCGAAGGGGTACACCAGGCCCCCGGTCGACCCGCCGTTGAGGGCCGTGCAGGGGCCCGAGACCGCCGAGATGTCCTTGGCGGCCTGGCCGTTGTTGCCGGCATTGATCTGTTGCAGCGCGTTCTGCACCCCGCCGAGGCAGGTCTGCAGCGTCGAGATGCTCGCGCCCTGGAGCATTTCGTCCCTGTCGATGCTGGCGAGTGACGCATTCATCGTGGTCAACTGCCGGAGCGTCGACGTCATGGACGCCTCGAGGGCATCCCGCTTCTGGGACGTGGCGGCATTGACGTACCGCGTCACCGCGAGGTCGTGACGCACCCCCGCGAGATGCGCCTTCGCATCGACCAGGTCGGTCTGCGCTTGTCGGCTCCGCGCGTGGGCGTCGACGTCAGTCCAGAGCGCGACGAGCACGACGACGACACTGGCCGAGGCGACGGCGACCGTGAGCCATCGGGTCCATCTCCTCCCCCGTGCCCCGTGTTTCACCTGCGGCCTACCCACCGGACACGGCCTGGCAGCTGTCCGACACCGCATTGAGCGCAACGACCGCGCGCGCCCGCTTCTTTATCGCGAGTGCGTTCAAGGCCTGCTCCACCCCTCGCAGGCAGGCATGGAGGACTCCGATCTGCGAGGACTGTTGCGACACGTGCGAGCGGGCGGCGGCGAGCGCAGACTGGGCCGCCTTCAATTGCGAGACGTCCTGCGCCAACGCGGTGGAATCGCTCCCGACTTGGGTCGAGACGAGGGAGAGCTCGCGACGCGCATCCGCCAGTTGTTGCGAGACGGGAGCCGTCTGCTCGCGCACGACGTGCAGCGAGGACTGTGTCCGAGCGGTTTGGTCATTGGCCTGCATCTCGTCGTGGACCAGGTACCCGAGCGCGCCCGCGCAGAGGCCGAGGAGCGCGAGTGTCAGCACCCAGCGAAGAAGGCGCGACGAACGCCGTGCGACGCCGGCACGCTCGACCGCGAAGGGTCCACGCTCCGCTATCTGCACGTCAGCCGCCCGACCCGAGTCCCCACGACGGACATGTCACCACGCCCGGAGGCACAATCCAAGGCGGGCGCCGCCAGCTGGTCCAGTGCAGTGTGTGAGACGGGAACCAGTCGACGTCGTCGGCCAGCGGCGATTCCTTATGGTGCTGGCCCATCCCGGCGGGACTCCGGATTCGACCCCACCAAAAAACCCGGCCCCGACCCTAGGGGCTTCGAGAACGTCCGTCTTCGAACCGGCGTTCGGTGCTCTCCGCGCCGCAACCCCCTACGGCGCCGGTATGCAACCCACAGGGCTCAGGCAGTAGAGGACGAGGCCGACATCGACGGCCGGGCTCGTGACACTCACCCCGCCGGGGTAGGTGGCCACGCTCTGGATCGTGATCCCGACGGTTTTGGGAAAGCACACACCGATCGGGTTATTGCAGATGGGTGTGTGCGCGGGCACGTCGAGGACCCACGTGCCGCTGAGGTCCTGCGTGGCGGAACCGGGAAACGGACCAAGCGAACCTTCGAAGGTGACCCCGGTAGCTCCGGGCGAGGCGACCGCTGCGAGTTCATAACCCTGGGCAGGATCCAGGATGTCGCCACCCGCCGGGATGATCACAGTGGTGCTGAAGGGCGGAGGGGGCGTCGTCGTCGTTGTCGTTGTCGTAGTGGTCGTCGTCGTGTTCTGGCCACGCTGGCCCGGGTTTTGTCCCGTCCCGCTCTGGCTCGGGTTTTGTCCCGACCCGTTCTGGCCCGGGTTCTGCGGCTGACT
>JBPYFR010000062.1:0-10723 GCA_051985685.1 Acidimicrobiales bacterium | reverse complement strand
GCCACGGCCAGGAGAAGGAGCGGAAGAGGGCCGCCCACACGCCGGTCGCACCATTTGCGAGGCACAGAGCGTTGAGCCACGGCGCCTCGACAATAGCGGTGGGGGCCCGAAATTCCGTTGCACCGTTGGCTACCCTCGCACCGGTGGACTGGGTGGATTTGCTGATCATCGGGCTCATGCTCCTCGCCGCGGTCCACGGGCTCCGGCTCGGGGCGCTCGTTCAGCTCTTCACCTTCGGCGGCTTTTGGCTGGGCTTCCTCCTCGGGACGTTGATCTGGGTGCCGATCCTCCACACCCCGCACGACGACGTCACGAGATCGATCCTCATCGTGGTCCTGGTGCTGGCCACGGCGGGCGTCGTCAGCTACGCCGGTCGCGTCCTCGGTACCTGGAGCAACGTGACCATGAGGCGGCACCACCTCGGCAACGTGGATGCCGCCCTGGGCGTCGGGGTCGCCGTGGCCGCCGTGCTCCTGTCGGCGTGGCTGGTCGCGGCGGTCATCTCCTCGCCCAACAGCCGCTTCACGTCGCTCGATGCCGCGGTGGCTCGCTCCAACATCCTCCACTCGATCGACACGATCCTGCCTCAGGCGCCTTCCGTGTTCGGCGACTTGCAGACGTTCCTCAACGCCCAGGGCTTCCCCCAGGTGTTCTCGACGCTGACCCCACCCTCGACGCCGAACGTGTCGACGCCGACGACCGCCCAGACGCGGGCCCTCGCGGCTCCGGCCCTCGACTCGGTCGTCAAGATCCTCGGCACTGCGTGCAACAACGAGCAGGAGGGATCGGGATTCGTCGTCGGCAGGGGTTTGGTCGCCACCAACGCGCACGTGGTCGCCGGAGAGAGTCCCGGCAACACCACGGTGCTCATCGGGAGCACCGTCTACAGCGCCACGACCGTCTTCTACGATCCTTCCTTCGACCTGGCCGTCCTGCGCACGGACGCGCCGCTCGGCCCGGCTCTCGCCATCAGCCCGACCACCGTGGCCCAGGGCACACAGGTCGCACTGCTCGGCTATCCCGAGAACGGGCCGCTGACGGTCCAGGGAGCGGGCGTGACCGCCGAGATCACCGCGCTCGGCAAAGACATCTACAACAACGGAGCGGTCACCCGGGGCGTGTACGCACTCGCCGCCAACGTGCTACCCGGTAACTCCGGCGGCCCGCTGGTGGGATCGGGTGGACAAGTCGTCGGCGTCGTCTTCTCCCGCTCGACGGTGTACCAGAACGTCGGCTACGCGCTGACGTCGCCCGGGGTGTTGACGCGGGTGCAAGCGGCACAGACCGATCGGTCCGCAGTGAGCACGGGGCAGTGCGTCTCCGGCTGAACATCCACGAGCCGGGAACCCAAGCGGAACGGCGAGCGGCCGAACCCGCAAGAATGAGGCCATGAGCCAACCGATCGAGGACTACGCCGTCATAGGCGACCTCCACACGGCGGCCTTGGTCGGTCGGGACGGCTCCATCGACTGGCTGTGCTTGCCCCACTTCGAATCGTCCTCCTGCTTCGCCCGTCTGTTGGGCAACGAGTCCCACGGCTTGTGGAAGCTCGCGCCCGCAGACGAGTCGACCATCATCACAACTCGGCGGTGGTACCGGCCCGACTCGCTTGTCCTCGAGACCGAGTTCGAGACCTCGACCGGCACGGTGCTCGTGACCGATTGCATGCCCGTGCGCGAGGACTACCCGCACCTGATGCGAGCCGTCGAAGGCGTGAGCGGGTCGGTCGACATGCACATGGACCTCGCCGTCCGTTTCGACTACGGGGAAGTCGTTCCCTGGGCCACCTCGGAGGAGGGGCTCTTGCGGTTGACCGCCGGACCGGAGTCGGTGGCGCTGTGGCACCGGGTCGACACCGTGGGCAAGGACCTCCACACCCTTTCTGACTTCACCGTGAAGGAGAAGGAGCGCTACCCCTTCACGTTCGTGTGGTACCCGTCGCACGAACAGCCACCCCCGCCGCTGGACAGCTGGTACGGCATCCACCTGTGCGAGTCGTTCTGGACCGACTGGGTTTCGCACTGCCAGTACGAGGGACCGTTCCGCGAGGCCGTCGTGCGCTCGTTGATCACGCTCAAGGCCCTGTCGTACGAACCCACCGGCGGCATCGTCGCGGCCGCGACGACCTCACTGCCTGAGGCGCTCGGTGGCAACCGCAACTGGGACTACCGATACTCCTGGCTGCGTGATGCCACGTTCACGCTGGAGTCGCTGATGCGCGGCGGGTACCACCTGGAGGCCATGTCGTGGCGTGACTGGCTCCTGCGCGCCGTGGCCGGGGACGTCACGAAGCTGCAGATCATGTACGGGCCCTCGGGAGAGCGACGGCTCGACGAGTGGGAGGCCAGCTGGTTGCCCGGCTACGAGGGCTCGGTCCCGGTGCGGATCGGCAACGCCGCATCCGATCAGTTCCAGCTCGACGTCTATGGCGAAGTTATGTCGGCCCTCTACTCCTCGGTCCACGCGGAGGGGGTGCAGAGCCGGGCCGCCTGGAGCCTCCAGACCCAGCTGATCGGCTTCTTGGAGAAGGCGTGGCTCGAGCCGGACGACGGCATCTGGGAGGTGCGCGGACCGAGGCGCCACTTCATCCACTCCAAGGTCATGGCGTGGGTCGCGGTCGACCGCGCTGTCCGGACGCTGGAGGAGTGGAAAGACCTCAAAGGTCCACTCGACGAGTGGCGCACGCTGCGCAAGAAGATCCACGACGAAGTGTGTGACAAGGGGTACAACACGGACCTCCGCTCGTTCACCCAGTACTACGGGAGCGACCAGCTCGACGCGAGCGTGCTCATGATCCCGCTCGTTGGGTTCCTCCCGGCCACCGACGAGCGGGTCGTCAACACCGTCGATGCAGTACAGCGTGACCTGATGGACCACGGGTTCGTGCTGCGCTACCGCACGAGCGACGACGGCGCGGTGGACGGCTTGACCGGCCGTGAAGGCGCGTTCCTGGCCTGCTCCTTCTGGTTGGTGGACTGTTTGCACATGATCGGGCGCCAGGACGAGGCCGAGGAATTGTTCGAGCGTCTCCTTGCGCTGCGCAACGACCTCGGTCTGCTGTCCGAAGAGTACGACCCCCACGCCGGGCGCCTGGTGGGAAATTTCCCGCAGGCCTTCTCTCACGTGTCGTTGATCAATTCTGCCTATCGCCTGAGCGGGTCGGACCCTCTGGCGCCGGCTCCCGAAGGCACCCGGCGCATCATCGACCACCCCTTGTTGCTCGGGCCCGGATCGAAGCGGACGCGCCGGGTCCATCGCCCCAACGCCTCGTCCGGCCGGGCCAAGGCGCGCCGCAAGTGAGGCGCGTGTGAGCGGCATGGACTCCCGCGACGCACAGCATCACGACGGCCATTCGCATCCTCACGCGCACGGCCACGCGGGACCGTCCGGCCCCGGCCCCGAGGGTGGGGACGTGACGCCGCCGGTGCCGGCCCCGCGCGCCATCGCGCCCGGGGTGCTGGAGATCGACACCATGCTCGGAGGCTGGCGGCGCGTGACGGCCGGCTACTTGATTGAGGGCGTGGCCCCGGTGCTCATTGAGACGGGCAGCCAGACCTCGGTGCCCGTCCTCCTGTCCGCTCTTGGTCAGATCGGGGTCGGGCCGGACGAGCTGGCCGGCGTGGCCGTGACCCACATCCATCTCGACCATGCCGGCGGTGTGGGCGACGTGGCGCGCGCGTTCCCGGCCGCCACCGTCTACGTCCACGAGAAGGGAGCGCGCCACCTCGCTGATCCGGGACGTCTCATCGACTCGGCGGCGCGGGTGTACGGACCGCTCTTGGACTCGCTCTACGGCCGGCTCGATCCGACGCCTGCCGAACGGCTCCATGTGCTCGCCGATGGCGAGGAGGTAGAGGTCTCGCCCGGCCGCACCCTTACTGCGGTCGACTCGCCGGGGCATGCCAAGCACCATCTCGGGCTGCACGACTCGCTCAGCGGAGTGCTCTTCGCGGGCGATGCCGTGGGAGTCAAGCTGCCGGACGGCGGCGTGCTTCGGCCTTCGACGCCACCGCCCGACTTCGACCTGGACCAGGCGCTCCATTCGCTGGGAAAGTTCGCGGCCCGCAGGCCAGCCGCGATCGCCCTCGCCCACTACGGGCTGCTCGAAGGCCCCGAGGAGCTGTTGGCCGAGGCGGACGACACGCTGCGCCTGTGGGCCGAGACGGCCGAGAAGGCCTTCCGCGAGGGGACCGACATCGCCGACGCGCTCTCGGCCCGCTTCGACCCGTTGCTGGGCGACGTGGACCCCGCCCACAAGGAGAAGCTTGACATCATGAACGGCGTCCATTCGAACGCCGCCGGCTTTCGCCGCTGGCTCGAGGGGCGTGCTTCCGCCGAGGCCAGCAGCTGAACACCCCGAGGCGCGATGAAGGATGTGGGCAGACGGTCACCGCTGCGCGTCAGGCGGAGCGGGCTCGGTTCGCGAACTCGAAGATGTGGGGTACGAGCCGACCCCAGGCCCGGAACGCTTCGTCTATCGCTCTGCGGTTCAGCGTCGTGCGCCGTTCGTGCACGGCCTCGACCATCGCGAGGGGGATCCAGAAATACCGCACCGCCCCGGTCGCCCAGATGGCCCTTTGCACCGCACCCACGTCCACGCCGGGAAGCCCCGCCGCGACACCTTCCAGGTAACCCGCTGTCACGGCCTCCTCCAACCACGGGAACTCGTCCGGTCTGACGAAGAAGTCGAGCACCGCGTCGAAGACCAGATTGCCCGGGTCTTCGCCCATCCGGCCGATGCTCACGAAGCCCCAGTCGATCAGAACCGTCGACGCGGCGACGGCGAAGAGGTTCCCCGGGTGCAGATCATTGTGGGTGACACACGCAGGCGCTTGCTTCACCAGCGCCAGGAAGGTTTCACGATCGTCCCAGATCGCGGTCGCCCGTTCGGCGGTGTCCGGCGGTAGCAGCTCGCGCACCATCGGGTCATCCCAGCCTGGGCTTTGCAGCACCGCCCTGAACTCGCCTCGTCGCTCGACGAAGCGGCGCAACCATTCCCGCCCCAGCCACGACTGCCTCGCCCGGGCGGCCATGGTCGAGCTGCGCGCTTGAGCCCGGCCCAGTGCTTCCGCGGCGGACCGGTACCGTTGAAACTCCCATGTCACCGCGGGTTCTCCGTCGCGAAGATCCTCTAACCAGACCCCCACGCTCCCGTCGGACCGGTCGAACACGCCCAGACATCTCGGCGCCCGCATGCCATCGGCGAACGCTGCGAGCAGACCAGAGGAATAGGCGTCGGCCTCTCGGCGCCAGTAATACCAGTCGTCAACGCGCTCACCGGACTGCCAGAGGGCACTGCCGGTCGTCGAGTGCCTCAAGACCTTCAGCACCGCCGACCACCCATCGGAGCTGAACCGCCAGATGCCGAGCGTGGCGGACGCGGCAGGTTCGGAGAAGATGAGCTCGGCGCGAACATCCTCTGGACGAGGACGACCACCTGTTACCGCGAGCACGGCCTCGATCTCGTCCTGCGTGACCCCGTGGGTGCCGGCGGTCCCGGACGTATCCGACCACGGCGTGGACACGAAGCGGCTCAGGGAAGAAGCTGCGAAAGGAGCGGCGCGCCCGGCAGGCGCGTCACGGCGATCAGGCGAGCGGGAGTCAGACGAGCCGAAGCTCCGGATCCAGGGTCAGACGACGAGCTTGGCCCGGAGCTCCTCCTGGCGCACCTCGAAGTCGTCGAGCGAGATCCGGCCCTCGGCCAAGTCCTCGTGGAGCGCCGCGAACTGCTCGAGCAGAGCCGTCTGGTCGACCTCGTCGGCCGAGGGGGCGTTTTCGGGCGCGTTGGCGGCCGCGGCCGCCTTGTCCTCGCGTCGCATCTGGCGGTCGTCCGCCTTCGCCTTGGCGCGATCCTTCTTGGCCTGGTCGCGCTGCAGTTTTCCGAATGTCGAACGTGCGCGTGCCACGATTCACTCCTTTCCGGTCGGGGGACGACCAGACGCTGCCGGCAGGATGGCCGTCCCGCCGCCGATGTTCTTTCGCATTCGCCTCGGATGCGACGGGCCCATTCGGCCCGTGAGCGGAGGAGGTGGGATTTGAACCCACGGTACCCATGAGGCACAACGGTTTTCGAGACCGTCCGATTCGGCCGCTCTCGCACTCCTCCGTCGCGATTCTAGCCGCTCTGACCTGCGGCGGAGGTTGGCGGGGCACCGCCACCAGCCCGTTTCTGCGAGAAAAACGAGGTCAGCAGCTCACCGCACTCGGCGGCCCGGACGCCTGCGGTGACCGCGACCTCGTGGTTGAGGCGGGGGTCCGCACAGAGGTTGTAGAGCGTCCCGCAGGCCCCCGCTCGGGGGTCATCCGCGCCGAACACGAGCCGCGCCACACGGCTCGCCACCAGGGCGCCGGCGCACATCGCGCACGGCTCGAGCGTGACCACCACGGTGGCCTCGGAGAGCCGCCATCCGCCCAGAGCGGCCGCAGCGTCCCGCAGGGCCAGCAGCTCGGCGTGAGCGGTCGGGTCACCGGACCCCTCGCGCTCGTTGTGGCGCGACGAGACCACACGGCCGTCGACGATGGCGACCGCCCCGACCGGGACCTCGCCCCGGGCGGCCGCGGCGCGCGCCTCCTCCAGGGCGAGCGCCATGGCGTCGTCGTCGCTCAACGGGGAAGGGGTGGCTGCGGTGGCGATGCCCCAGTATGCGGCACCCCGGTGCCACGGCAAGCGATGGCCAGACCAAGCCGGGGCACGTCGAGTCGGCGCGACTTGCTCAGCTGCCGGGCCCCGTTCGCAGCGCGTGGGCGAGGCTTCCCGCCGATTGTTGGAACTGCCCATCGCGGACGAGAACGCCGCGCAGGAAGGTGCCGATGTCCACCCCAGGATCCGTGTTGATTCGCTGGAGGTACGTCACGTTCTCGCTGACGGTGGCCTGCACGTGCCGGTCGACCGCTGCCGCCGAGCGCGGCACGGGGGTGCCGGTGAGGACCGTCCCATAGAGCTGCAGCGCCGAGACGTACGGGTTGACGAGATTGGTGATCTGGGGCTTGGTCGGTACGCCGGACAGCGCCGCGAACCCCGTCCGCAACGTCTCCGTCGACGCTAAGGCGTCAGTGGTGGCCGTCTCCACACGGGACACGTCCGCGGACGTAACCGCGGTGGCCCCGGGGCCCGAGGCCGAGGTGGGGACCGAGTGGTGACGGACAATCAACACGACTCCGAGCACCACTGCCACCAACAACAGGACGGCCCCCAGCGCGCGCCACATCCGTCGCCGCCTGGCCTGATGGCTGTTGAAGCAACACTGGCGCCACGCATTGTCCGCGTCGCAGGCCTGGCGCAGGAGGACGTTGATCCGGCTGGCGACCTCGTCGACCGTTCCTTGCCAGGTCGCGTCCGTCTTCCTCAACCGCGCCTGCGCCTCGGCCAGCGTTTGGCTCGCGCTGCGTATCGAGCCGCCGGCCGCGCCGGCCTGGGCTTGCGCGTGCGTCGCGGTGCCGACCAAAGCGGCATCGTTCGCGAGGGCCTCCGCGGCCTGGTGCCGGGCGGTCTGCAGCTCCCCGGTCTGCAGCGCGGCGGCCTCGGCCCGGAGCCGGTCGCGATCGGCGCGGAACTGCGTGCATTCCGCGCACTTCGAACAAGAGGCGAGGTAGGCCGAGTCGGGACTCACCTCACGCACCTCGTGCCCGTCCTTCGGATGCCCACGCTCTCGTGCGCGTGCGCTTCCCCCCTAGGCCGCCCCGCCTCGCGCCGCAGTCGCGACGTCGAAGTCAGCATCGATGTATCCCCTCCGGGGAAGACCGCCTGCTTCCCACCGTCGCAGCATATCCAGGTGGTCGAGGACCCAACGCGCAGCAGGCCGAAGTCCGTTGCAGCGGTGGCTGGCACCGCGTCGGAAGCCCCGGTCAGGGCAGTCGGTCAGGTCATGCGGTCAGGGCGCGCTGTCAAGGCACCGTGAAGACGAAGTCCATCGTGGTGCAGTCCGTCGGCGCGGCCGCCTGCACGAGGAACTCCGACGGGTTGCCGCTGACCGCGTACACGCTGAGTCCCGGCTCTGCGGCCAAGCAGGTCGCGGCCGGGTCGTTGGTTGCGAAGAGGGTGAGGTATCCGACCTGCCCTCCCGTGACCTGGGGCGGGGGCGTGCCGGCCGCCACCGCGGTCAACTGGACGGGTGTCAAGTTCCAGTCCCCGGTGTACGTGAACGGTGGGGGATTCGGCTGCGTCGTGGTCGTCGTCGTGGTGGTCGGCGGCGGCGGCGTGGTCGTCGTCGTGGTGCCGCCTCCAGAACCGCTGGGGGGACCCGAACCCGAACCCGGGGTCGTCGGCTTGCTGGTCGAGGGCGGAGAGCTCGGCGGAGATTGCGGCCTGGAGCCGGCGGAAGTCGTCGGCGCCGTCGTGGCGGCAGCCGGCGACGTCGGCGCCTTGGGCGACAAGGAAGTTCCAGCAGGCCCAGCGGGACCTCCCTTGACCGCGGGGGCGAAGCCGAGCAAGGCGGAGAGGTCGGCCGGGTCGTTCCCGTCCATGCCGAGGGCCCAGATCCCGACGCCGGCCAGGCCGCTGTTCTGGGCCATCGCCGCGCCGAGGTAGAACGAAGTCGGGGTCTCGAAGAACGTCTCGTGCCACTGCGAACCCACTTGGTACGACGTCCATCCCGTGCTGGTCGTCGCGTCCCAGTAGATCGGGTGGCCGCTCGCCTGCACCTGCGCAAGCGACACCGGTGTGGATCCACCTTGGGCCTGGGCGGTGAGCGTGCCGTCCGTGGTGGGCCAGTCGAGGCCGAAGTACGGCAGGCCCAGGATCACCTTGGACGGCGGGACATTCGCCGCGTACTCGTCCACGGCAGTCTGGTCGGAGAACAGCCCGCTCGTCAGCGGCGAGGTCGCCGACTGCGATCCGGCCACGTTCAGGTTGTACGCCATGACGAAGAACGCGTCGACCGCCGGGGCGAGCGCCGGCACGTTGTAGAAGCCCCCGGTGTCCCCGGCCGAGCTCGCGTAGGTGTCCATGGTCACCTGATAGTGCGGGTTGACGGTCTTTAGCGCGGAGGACACCGTGCTCACCAGTGACGTCAGCCCGGCTTGGTCCGCGGCGCCTTGGCCCTCGAAGTCGAGATTGACCCCATCGAGATTCTTGGCCCCCACAAGCTGGACGAGCTGGTTCGCGAGCGTCTGGGCCGCGGTGGGCGAGGAGGTGAGCTGATCGAGCGACGCCTGATCGAAATCGGTGACCGTGAGGACGGCGCGGTCGTTGGCAGCGTGGGCGCGCGTCACGAGGTCGGCCAGCGCTTGGCTCTGGTAGCCGTCCCAGCCCGCGCCGGACGTCTGGACGCTGCCGTCCGGGTTCACGTCGAGGCTGAAGTAGGCGAGCGTCGACATCCCGTCCACGTTGAACCCGCTTTCCTGAGACAGGGTCCAGTAGGGCGCGAACCCGAAGACCTCGTGTGGCCTGAGTGGTGCCGCGTTGGCCAGGGTCGGCGGATCAGGGGCCGGCGGCGCGGTCGCGGGTGGGAGGTTGGGATCCGCGCCCATGAAGTGGGCCATGTCGCTTCTGATGGCCCGGTTGTTGGGGTGCCCCCTGTGGAGCGCCGCGGCCGCGGCCTGACCATGCGGAGCGTTTCCTCCGAGCAAGGACAGGCCGGCGATGAGAGCGGGTGCGAGCAGCGCGGCGAGGAGAGCGACGCTCGAGGCCACCGTGCGCAACACTGGCCTGGGTCCGTCCGCGGGACGGCGGAACACGCGGAGCAACGGGAGGCGGAAGAGCCACGGCGTTCCCAAGGCATCGGCGAGCGCGCTCAGACCGGGTGCGCTCTGCTTGGGCTCGCTCTGCTCAGGTCCGAGTGCGTCGGCGGCGGGCGCGTCCTGTTTTTGGTGCGCCAGGTCTTCGAGTGAGGGCGCGGACAAAGATTCGTCGTGAGGAAGATTCACGTTTGTCACTCCCGCGAGGGCGTCGCTCGGATGGGTGTCACCGCCAGACATCCGGAGACCCTATCGAGACTTCGGGCCCGTGTGGTCACCGGCCAGGCGGCAACGGGTGCTGATGCACACGGCTCCGGGGTGGGCGCAAGAGGGGGATCCGCTGTCGGCCGCGGGCCAGCCGGCGGGCCGGGGTCGCGGGGCGCGGCGTCGTTCCCGCCAGTCCGTCCGGGAGTCCGGGCAGGTGGCACGGTGGTTCGCGGTTATGTGCGCGGAGCGATCGCAGCGGAGGAGATGGGATTTGAACCCATGGACCCGTGAAGGTCACACGATTTCCAGTCGTGCCGATTCGGCCGCTCTCGCACTCCTCCAAAGGGTTACAGCCTGGTTAACGTTAGACGTCACGGCGGTGCCGCATCGGAGCGCGGGCGTCCTCCGGGACGCCTCGGCCCACGGCCCGCCTTCGAAGAGTCCGACCCTCGACCACGCGCGGGCGGCGATCCGGGTGTCAGCGTCACAGCATCGGCCTACTCTTCTTGTTTCGTGAGCGTGCGCACGGAATGGGTCGGCTACGGCCGGCCCGCCGCCGAGGCGCTCCGGCGCGAGATCCGCGCCGCAAAGGACAACGACCCGCTGGCGCCAGTCGGCATCGTCGTTCCCAGCAACCACGTGGGAGTTGCCGCACGCCGGCTGCTCGCGTCGGGCACGCTCGGCCCGTTGTGCGACCGCGGAGAGGGGATCGCCGCGGTGACCTTCCTCACCGTCTACCGCCTCGGCGAGCTCCTGGGCGCCGCCCGCCTGGCGGGGGAGGGCCGGCGGCCGGTTTCGAGCCCGGTGCTCGGGGCAGCGCTCCGCGCTGCGCTGCAGACAC
>JBPYFR010000061.1:0-2561 GCA_051985685.1 Acidimicrobiales bacterium | reverse complement strand
GGGCTCATCCTGACTCGCAATGCCGCGCGCAACGACGCCAAGGCGCAGCTGGTCTCGGAGGCGAACTCGCTCACCTCGAGCGATATCGGGACGCAGCGGGTCGGGGTGTTGGCCGTCATACGCAGGACCTTACGGCTCGAGAACGCCGACGTCATCCGGATCGACCGTTCTGGCACGGTCGTCTCGTCTCTTCCCAAAGGCATCACCCCACAAGACCTGAACACCGCAGCGCTGCAGTCCGGCCACACCGTGTCGGGCCGAACCGGCAATCTCGTCTATGCCGCGGCACGGGTGAATCTGAGCCCGGCGGAACGGGCACGTCTGGCGAGGCGGCACGTCGAGGGCACCTATGCCGTCCTGCTCACCCGCGACGTGGGTGGCCTCGGACCCAGCTGGGGCTACTTCTTGCTCGCGGGGGGAGCGGCCCTGCTCGTAGCGGCCCTCGTCGCGTGGCAGATGAGCCGGCGGATGGCCCGGCCGCTCGTCGAGGCGATGCAGGTCACCGGCCGCATCGCGTCGGGCGACCTGCAGAGCCGCGTGCCCGTCAGAGGCGGTGACTATCCCGAATTCTCTTCGCTCGCGGGTTCCATCAACGACATGGCCCAGAGCCTGGAGGACGGACGGGCCAGGGAGCGCCACCTGCTTCTGGCCGTGTCCCACGACCTGCGCACCCCGTTGACCTCAATCCGCGGCTTCGCCGAGGCGATTCAGGACGGCGCGATCGAGGACAGCGGGCAGGCGGCTGACGTGATCATCGCGGAGTCCCGGCGGCTCGAGCGTCTCGTGGGCGATCTGCTCGATCTCACCAAGCTCGAAGCGAGGCAGATGTCGATCACGATGCGCCCGACCGATGCGCGCGAAGTCGTGACCACGACGGCAGAGGGGTTCCGGCTCACCGCGGCGAAGAACGGGCTCGACCTCGCGGTCGAGCTGCCCCCGGAGGGAGCCCTGGCACCCGTCGCGGCCGATCCGGACCGGCTGGCCCAGCTCCTGGCCAATTTGCTCGAGAACGCGATCACCTACGCCCGGGCGACGGTGACGATCTCTGCAACGAATGAGGCAGCAGGCTGTTGTGTCATCTCCATTGAGAACGATGGACCCCGAATCGCGGAGGGCGACCTCGTTCGGGTGTTCGAGCGCTTCTACCGCGCCGACCGCGGCGCCAACCGAAAGATGGGCTCGGGCCTCGGGCTCGCCATCGTCGCGGAGCTGGCGGCCGCCATGGGTGGCGCGGTGCGGGCCGAGTCACCACTCGGCGACCACGGGGGGACGCGCTTCGTGCTGACGCTGGGAGGGTGGCGCGAGAAGAGACCGGGCACCGCGGGAGCCACATGATCGGAGAACTCGGCCGGGCGCTGTCGTCCGACGTATCAGCGTTAGGGATAGAAGGCGAGTAGAGCCGGCAGTATCAGAGTTCAGCCGGCTCTGGTCACCGGAGCTGCTCGTGATCTGTGTGTCGACTGCGGGTCTCCTTGCACCGGCTTTGCGACGTCCTCACTCGCTCCTCCGCTCCGTCAGTGCCGTGACTTCGTCGCCACGAGTGATTTGACGAGTCCCGCGAAACGCTCCCTCACGATGGTCGCCTCGGGAAAGTACGTCCGAAGTTCGGTGATGCCGAGCAGGTCGATGGACATGATCTCATTGGGATCGGCCGCCACCTGCGAGGGCGTCCAGTGGCGACAGACGCTCACCCGCGCCGGCGTCGGGAGGAATTGCGCGAAGGGGAACACCATGTGCGGCTCGACTGGAAAGTACCGATACGGCGTCTGGACCCAGTAGCTGTCGCCCAACTTGCGCACAGTGTCTGCGAATTGCAGCCGCCGGTCGTGGCCGCCCACATGCTCAATCGTCGAGTTGGAGTACACCAGGTCGAAGTGGCCGATGCCCTCGACCGTGCAGGCGTCGGCCGTGATCACGTGGTCTTCCGAGTTACTGTCTACCGGTTCGATGTTCACGTAAACGATCGATCGGGGCATCACCGGCGACCCGCTCCACGACGAAGGCCTGCCGCCGAGGTCTACAACGGTCATGTCGGACAGATCCGGGAAGTGCTGACACAGCTCGTCCCAACGCCGTCGCCGGGCGCGCGAAGAGAGCGAGGACTCGTTCTCTCCGCTGACAAGCAGGTCGCGTACTGACAATCCCATCTTCTCTCTCTCGGCAACCCGCGCGCGGATCATAAGCGATGGGTTACCTGGTCCTGCCCCGGCCGGGAAATGAGCTCTGCCCCCGCTTTCCCGGCGAGGCTGGCACCCTTTCCGCCGGACAGCCCCATGTGCGCCTTGGCCATCGGGTCGGCCTCCGACCGCTCAGCTCGTGATGAAGGTCGCGGCGAACGCCTCGAGCCACTCGAGGGGCCCCGGTGCCGGGGTCCAAGGTGGGCTGACGATCGTCCAGTCCACCCCGAGCTCCTCGAGCTCGCCGAGGCGCTCCTTGATGCGTTCGGCGTCCTTCTCGAACCGGGCGAGGCTGGGACCGGAGTAGCCGAGGATGAGCGCGAGCTCCCCGAAGCGCTCGCCGGCGAAGTGTTCGAGCATGGCGAGCCTCTCCTGGAGCTGCTC
>JBPYFR010000060.1:0-4234 GCA_051985685.1 Acidimicrobiales bacterium | reverse complement strand
TTCGGCGCTTCATCGCGTGACTCTCACCTTTTGAGCGTCAGCAGAGTGGCGCCTGCATCCGCCAGCCGATCGCGCGCTGCCCGAGGATCTGTTCTCTCGATTCCGGCCGCCTCGAGGGCATGCTCGCACCGGGCTATGTAGGCAAGGGTTTGGGCGGCCGCTGCGCCCGCCGATTTCCACTGCTGCTCGGTGAGCTGGTGTCCCGCAGCCTCCTCGTAGTCATCGAAGTAGCTGAGGACCTCCTCGACGGTCGGAAATCGTGTGCCGCCGGGATCGGCGGTCACCGACCACGTCACAGCGGCTTGGCCCAGGGCGGTGGCTTCCTGTACCAAGGCCACGCTGTCCCAGTCGTAGACGGCCAGAAGCTGATGATCGTTGAGCCTGACGTTGCGCGCTGACCAGTCCGTATGGGCCACCACAGCCCGCGTCGTGTCCGCATCCCGGATGGCCACGGCCTGTGTCGCCAGTTGGTCGATCCAATGGGCCGCCACCGCGTTCAGGCCGAAGTCGAAGAAAGGGCTGTGAGGCTCGGGATACAGCTCTGTGTCTGGCTTTCGCAGAGGGTGATTGGACAATGCCGGTAACACTCCCAACCCGCCACACAGAGCGATCTGCTTGGCCAGCCCACTGGCAGAGACCCGTCGGCAACGTGTGGACGTTGGAGCCTGCATGCCGGGATCGGGCAGCCAGGACTCGACGACCACGTGAGAGCGGCTGTCCTCGCTCAGGGGCAGAGGCCCACGACTGGGACGCGGGCAGGGGATGCCGCCTTCGAGCACAGTTCGCTGTACGTCCTGGACGGCGGCGAGGAACTCCGCCGCCCAGCGCGGCTGAAACGCCTTCAGGACAAGATCTTCGCCGGTGTCGAGCTGGACACCGATGACGCACCCGGCCGATGAGGCGTAGAACCGAGCCCAGGCGGGTCTGGTCCGGAGGTGGGTCAGACAGAAGCGGCCGATGAGTCGGGCAATCTCATTGGGCGCTGTCGTCCCGAAGACGTCCTGCTCGGTGGCTTCCAGCCCAGGCCTCATGGCCCGTGCAACCACTGCTTCGACCGAATCCATCGGTGGCATCATCGCGTCGCGCCGATCGAACCGGCCATTCTTCGCCCGCGTCTCACCGAACAGGTGGTCACGGGTCACCAGCATCTTGCGCGGACCCTCAGAACATTCCAAAAGGCGCAGGCACCGTTTGCGATCGCGTCGTCATTCAAAGAGTTTCTCCGGCACAGAACTCGTCGAGCTGGTGGTTCGTGTGGGTGCCAGTCTCAGGATCCGTAGCCGGTCGAGGCTCCGAAGTTTCAGGGACCGCCAGCGGCAGCAGGAACAAATGACTCACTCCGCCACTTTCAATTTACAACGCACCAGGCCCTTGCAACAAGACCCCGATCGTCCTACAGAATCACCATCGGTCAGCGGAATCTACGGAGACGGGAAGTAGGGAATGAGCGAAGCCGCGAAGTGCCCATGACGGAGCATTCGGTGGTCATCGCCGGCGGAGGTCCGACCGGGCTCATGTTGGCGGGTGAGTTGTCGCTAGCGGGCGTCGATGTCACGGTCGTCGAACTGCGTACCAGCCAGGGGCTCGACGGCTCGCGTGCGGGCGGTCTGCACTCACGCACGATAGAGGTGCTCGATCAGCGGGGTATCGCCGATCGGTTCCTCGCGGAGGGGCAGGCGATGCAGGTTCAGAGCTTTGCCGGGATCCCGTTGAGCATCAGCGATTTTCCGACCCGCCACAATTACGGGCTCGCGCTGTGGCAGAAGCACTTCGAGCGCATCCTGGCCGGCTGGGTCGAGGAGCTCGGGGTTCCGATCGCTCGCGGGCGCGAGGTGACGGGGTTCGCGCAGGGTGGTACCGGCGTCGACGTCGAGCTGTCCGGCGGCCGCACGATACGGGCGGAATTTCTCGTCGGGTGCGACGGTGGACGCAGTCTGATCCGTAAGACCGCCGGCATCGAGTTCCCCGGCTGGGATCCGTCAGTCAGCTCCCTCATCGCCGAGGTCGAGATGCGCGAAGAGCCGGAGTGGGGCATACGCCGGGATGACAACGGCCAGCACGGCCTGGGCAGGCTGGAAGACGGGACGCGGGTCCGGGTGGTCGTGAGCGAGCGGTATTCCGGGCAAGCCGGTGAGCCGACCCTGCGTGATCTCAGCCGCGCGCTCATCACCGTGTGGGGAACCGACTTCGGGGTGCACAGCCCGACCTGGATCTCCCGGTTCACCGACATGACCCGGCAGGCGGCGTCCTACCGCAAGGGACATGTGCTGTTGGCCGGCGACGCCGCGCACCTGCACTACCCCGTCGGAGGGCAAGGCCTCAACATCGGGGTGCAGGACGCGGTGAACTTGGGATGGAAGCTGGCCCAGGTGGTCAAGGGGACATCGTCGGAGAGCCTGCTCGATACCTACCATGCCGAGCGGCATCCGGTCGCTGCCCGTGTCTTGCGGAACACCATGGCGGGAACGGCGCTCATCCGAAGCGACGAGCGGATGGACGCGCTGCGCGACACCATGTCCGAGCTGCTGAGCATGGACGAGCCGCGCCGACACGTCGCCGCCATGATCTCTGGGCTCGATATCCATTACGACCTCGGTGAAGGACACCCGCTCCTCGGGCGCCGCATGCCCGATCTCGACCTCGACACCACGAACGGTTCGTTGCGGGTCTTTACTCTGCTGCACGACGCCAGCCCCGTGCTCCTCAACCTCGGGAAGCCCGCCGGCTTCGACGTCACTCCATGGGCGGATCGTATTCAGTCGATCGAGGCGAACTATGCCGGCGTGTGGGAGCTTCCGGTACTTGGAGTGGTTCCTGCTCCCTCCGTGGTGCTCATTCGACCCGACGGGCACGTCGCCTGGGTGGGAGATCAAACCGACGTGGGGCTCTCCGATGCATGCACGACCTGGTTCGGAGCACCTACCGCTGCGTAGCGCGCGGATGGGTCAGTCGACGTCCGACGGATGAAGGAATGCTTCGTGGTGGAACATTGAAGAATGGAGCTGTCCTGATTCAACACGCTGGTTCGTTCACAGTCGCCCGGGTTACTGACCCGCGTTCGGAGATACAGCAGAGAGAAAGCCGGGTGGAGGCCCGATGATAGAGGTGGTGTTCGAGACTCACTCCCTCAGCGAGGACAACGAGGCGGGAATCGCGTCTGGGTGGGTGCCGAGCCGCCTCTCGGTCCGCGGCCGCGAATTTGCTCGGCGACTCGGCGAGCGCCGCCGGTCCGATCGCATCACGGCTGTGTTCGCCTCCGATCTGCGCCGAGCAGCTGAGACCGCCCACATCGCCTTCGCCGAAACAAGTATTCCGGTGTTTCTCGACTGGCGGCTTCGCGAATGTGACTTCGGCGAGCGAAACGCTGGGCCCGCGGAGCGGCATGTCCAGGACCGCCACGACTTCGTCGATGTCCCGTATCCGGGCGGGGAGAGTTGGCGGCAAGCCGTACGAAGAGTCGGCCGCTTCCTCGAAGACCTCCCCACCCGTTGGGATGGGACCAGGGTGCTCATCATCGGTCACGTGGCCACTCGCTGGGCCCTCGAGCACCGCCTTGGTGGTCGACGCCTCGAGGATCTGGTCAACGCCGACTTCGAGTGGCGGGAAGGCTGGGAATACACCCTCGACGCGCGGCTCACCCGCCAAGGCTCCTGACGGGAGCTGTGCCGCGGATCGACGTTCGGAGTCACGCGGTACTCCGGCTTCGGCTGGTCCCAATCGTCGCCGCGCCGATGGCGGCGAGGGCGACAAATCCGGCTGCGGCGTAGAAGGCGACATGGAAGCCGAGCGTGAGTGCTTCACTCATCGAATGGTGCGTCGCCAACAAGTGGTTGATCTTGGAGGTGGCGATCGTGCTGAGGATGGCCAGTCCGAGGGCGCCCCCGATCTGTTGCGAGGTGTTCACCAGGCCGCTGGCGAGACCGTATTCGCGGTCTTCGACGTCGGTCAGGGACAGGATTGTGATGGGGACGAAGGTCAGACCGAGGCCCAGGGCGATGAGCAGCGAAGGGCCGAGCTCATTGGACACGTACGTGCCGTGAACCGGGAGTTGGGCGAACCACAGCAGTCCGGCTGCGAAGAGCGCCAGGCCGCCGATGAGGATTCGCCTGGTGCCGTACCGCGTGACCAGAGACGAGGCGATCCCCGCGGCGGCGACGATTCCGGCGGCGAGCGGGAGCTGAGATATCCCGGCGGTGATGGCGCTGTACCCCAACACCTTTTGCATGTACAGCGA
>JBPYFR010000059.1:0-8414 GCA_051985685.1 Acidimicrobiales bacterium | reverse complement strand
GGCACGGTCCCGTGCGTTGCGAACGCTCACATGAAGTCCTCTGTCATGGTTTCGAAACGGAAAGAAGAAACTGAGAGAAAACTGAAAGGAGTACGCCTCAGCGTAGGCCCGGGATTTTCGAAGGAATGGTCGCCTGTCGGTGGACCAGGGAGTACGCCCCCTTCGGGTGCCCATCCTTGGCATCGGGCGCGCAGCGCGGAACCACCTTCCGCGCTTCCAAACCGAGCCGTAATCGTGGCCGCGCCACGCGTTGCGATGGTAAACTTTTGCAAACACAGCGCCGGCATCCTTTCTCCCCAGCCGCCGGCGCACCACGAGGAGCTCCATGTTCGACGGGCGCTGGCGCAGTGCCGTGGATCGGACCACCGGTCCGGTCGGAGAGGCCCTTCACCGACGAGGCATCACCGCAGACGTCCTCACGGCCACGGGCTTGATTTCGGCCACGATCACCGCGCTGCTGGTGGCGACGGGTCATCTCCATCTCGCCATCGTCTTCCTCATCATCACTGGGATGCACGACCTCTTCGACGGCCCGGTCGCCAAAGCCGCCGGCACCGCCTCGGTGCGAGGTGCGTTCTTCGATTCGGTCACGGATCGCATCGCGGATGCCGTTCTCATGTGCGGCGTCGCCTGGTACCTGATCGGCCGCAACGAGGGTCATCTCGTCTTGCTCCCGATGGCGATCTTGGCGGTCACCGCCCTGGTCAGCTACGAGCGGGCGAAGGCGGAGTCACTCGGCCTTGCCGCCAAGGGTGGTTTGATGGAACGGGCCGAGCGGATGTTCCTCCTGGGCGTGGGCTTCTTGAGCGCCGCCGTCCTCGTGCCCGTGCTCTGGATTCTGTTCGTCCTGATCTCGCTGACGGCCATCGCGCGGTTCGTCAAGGTTTGGAACGCGGCCTCGGGTCGGGACGAGGTCATCCGGCACCGCATCGAAGCCTGGCGTGAAGGCCGAGTCGACTCCCGTTGGCGAGCGTGGCGAGAGAGTCGAGAGCGGGGCGTGCCGCGCCGAGAGCTCACGCGCACGTCGAGCGCGCCCGTAGGCCGCTGGCGGGCCCGCCGGCAAGAGGCATTGAGCAGTCGCTCGGGGCGGACGCTGCGCGAGCGACGCCGCGCCGCTCGCGCGCAGGCGCACGGCGAGAGAAGCCGAAGCTCGGGTATCCGCCGGCGCGGCCGGCAGTGGCCCGACTCACCAGCCTGACCACCTGCCGTTCCGGTTCGATGGCCGAGCGCTTTGAGCGCGTCGAACGTCTAAGGGGTACGTGATCGCTGCCCCCCCGTCTTCACCCGATCCGGCCCCGAACACGGGCCGCGACACCGCCAGATACCTCACCTACACGGGCCTCGCCTACGCGATGGGGCACGTGCCGGAGGAGGTGGCCTACGGCGTGGCCAACGTCGTCTCTCGGTTCATGGCCCGGGGTTCGGCGCTCGCGATGAATGAGCGCCACATGTGGCGCGTGTTGGCAAGCGAGTGTCCCGACGGCGTCGAGCCCGACCCTGCCCTCGTGCGACGGTGGAGCAAGCGCTCATTCAGGTGGTACGCGCGGTACTGGGCGGACGGGGCGCGGCTGCCGTACACCGGCGAGAAGGGTGTGCGTGCGAAGTGGCGGCTCGAGGGTGGCATCGAACACCTCCGCGCCGCCATGGCGCGCGGCGGAGGCGCGATCGTTGCGTTGCCGCACGTGGGGAGTTGGGAGTGGGGCGGATACTGGCTTGCACTCGAGGGCATGCCGATGACCGCGGTGATGGAGCGGCTCGAGCCTCCGCAGCTCTTCGACTGGTTCGTCAGGCAGCGAGCGACGATGGGGCTGACGGCAGTGCCCATCGGCGAGGGATCGAGCTCCGCGCTGATACGAGCGCTCAAGAACAATCACCTCGCCGGTCTGGTCAGTGACCGCGACATGGTCGGCAACGGCGTGGAAGTCGAGTTCTTCGGCGAGAAGACGACGCTGCCGGGTGGGGCGGCCACGCTGGCCCTGCGCACCGGCGCGCCCCTCGTGCCCGTCGTCGTCTACACCGGGCCAGGGAATTGGCACACTGGGGTCGTGCACTCGCCGATTGACGCCTCCCGCCAGGGATCCCTGCGGGCGGACATCGCCCGGGTGACCCAAGAGCTCGCTACCGTCTTCGAGAACGACATCCGCCGTCGTCCCGAACAGTGGCACATGTACCAACCGAACTGGCCGACCGATCCGCGGTGACGTCGCCCGCAGATGCGACGCCCGGTGTGCCGGAGCCGGAGGGGAGGAGCGCCCACGGTGCGGACGCCCCAATGAGGATCGCGATGCTTTCGCCGTACTCGTTGTCGCGCCCGGGGGGCGTGCAGGGCCAGGTGATCGGCCTGGCGCGTTCGCTGCGGAGGCTGGGTCACGACGTGACGGTGATCGGCCCCGCCGATGAGGCGCTGGGCGTTCCCGGCGCCGTGGGCCAGCACGTCATCGTCGGTCGGCCGACAGAGCTGCACTCCAACGGGTCGGTGGCGCCGGTGGCCTTCTGGCCGAACACGGTGGCTCGGATCGAGCGGGCCGCACGGAAGGGAGGCTTCGACGTCCTGCACGCGCACGAGCCCTTGGCGCCGATGGCGGCCTACGGCCTCGTTCTCACTGGGCGTCTCCCGATGGTGGGCACGTATCACCGCGCCGGCGTCAGCCGCTGGGTCCCGATCCTCAAACCACTTGCCGAGCTCGTCGGACGACGCATGACGATTCGGGTCGCTGTGTCGGAGGCAGCGAAGAAAACTGGTGAGCTCTCGAGTGGCGGCCGTTTCGAGGTGTTGTTCAACGGGGTCGACGTCGAGCGATTCGCACACGCAGAGCCTTTCCGCGACGAGCAGAGGCGACCTTCCGTTCTCTTCTTGGGACGGCACGAGCAGCGAAAGGGTTTGAACGTGCTGCTCGATGCGTTCGCCATGGTCGAGCGTCCCGCGGTGCTGTGGATTGCTGGCGACGGGCCAGCCGGCGAAGTGCAGCGTCGCCGGCACCCTGAGTCCGACCGGGTCCACTGGCTCGGGACGATCAGCGATGACGAGGTGGCGGCGCGGCTGGCCGGAGCTGACGTGCTTTGTGCACCCTCGGTCGCGGGCGAGTCGTTCGGCATGGTGCTTCTCGAAGGGATGGCGGGCGGGTGCGTGGTCGTGGCATCGGACATCGAGGGCTATCGAGCTGCTTCGGGCGGGTACGCAACCTTGGTCCCGCCGGGCGACGTCGCTGCGCTGGCCCGGGCCCTCGGCGTGGCGTTGGCTGACGCAGTCGAGGGCAGTGGCCAATCGTCGCCCGACGCGCGCAAGGCAGCGTTCGAGCACGCCCGAGGCTGGTCGATGGAGGTGCTCGCCGAGTGCTATCTCGACGTGTATCGGCGTGCCATCGAGGCCTACGGCGACGCCCATCGCAGGTGGCGCCAGGTGCAGAGGACCACCACGGACTGAGCCGGCGGCCAATGAGCAGATGGCCGGTACCGACGGCTCGCAAGCACGGCCGGTAGGCTGGCTCGCCCATGGCCGACCAGAACGACAGTTCGTCCAACGCGCCTTCTCCTGGTGGAACGGGCGGGCGGAGTGGGCGCGGCGGGAGCCCGGCCGGCGGCGGGAGCAATCGCAACCGTCAGCACAATCGAAACCGAGGCAGGAATCGACGTCGGAAGCCCGCTGGGGGAAGCGAGGCCGCGGGCCGTTCGGGAGGTCAGGCCGAATCGGGGACGGCTGGCGGGAGAAGCCAAGGCAAGGGGCAGGGCGGCACTGGGAACGGTGGCGGCGGAGACGGCCGGCGCTCCGGTACCCCCGCGGGGACCGGTGCCGGCACGGACCGCGGGACCGGCGCTCGCACCGGCAGCGGCCGTCGGCCTGGAACGGGTGGCGGAGGCGGTGGGAAGCGCAGCGGGGGTTCCGGCAGCAGACGGTCACGCCCGGGAGCGAACGCGCGCCAAAGCGGGGCCCCGACGCGCTCGAGCAGGGACGGTGGAGGTGGAATCGCCGTCGAGACCACAGTCGTCACGGCGGCACCCGCCACGGCGCCGTCGCACGGTTTGCACGGCGGGCTCGGCCTCGCTCCAACACAAGTTCTCCCGTCCGAGGTGGCGGCGAACCGTCGACGCGCCATCAGCCTCTGCGCCTGGACCGCGGCCATCCCAGCGATCGTGATCGGGGTCGCTCTGGCAGCTGCGATGTCGCTGGTCGCGGGCGGCATCGGCTTCGTGGCGGTGGCGCTGGGCGTCGGCTACGCCGTGTGGCGGCTGGCACCCCGGGTCTCCATGCACAGGATCGGTGCCGTCCCCGCAGATGAGCACGACTACCCGGGCTTTTACAACATCACCGAGGGGCTGTGCGCGACCTTCGGGGTCCGCATGCCCGTACTCCACGTCGTAGAGGACACGGTGCCAAACGCGTGCGCGCTCGGCCGCGACGCCCGATCGTCCGATCTGATCGTCACGACCGGCTTGCTCCGGATGGTCGGCCCCATTGAGCTCGAGGGCGTGATCGCCCACGAGCTGGCCCACGTCAAGCGCGGCGACAACGGCGTTTCCTCCATCGGCGTCACGCTGGCCTGCGTCTTCGGCGGTGAAGCGACGCTGCGACGCTGCGTCGGAGCCAACGCGTGTCGTGAGTACAGGGCAGACGCGGTCGCTGCGTCGGCGGTGCGCTATCCCCGGGGCCTGCTCGATGCGTTGCACCTCATGATGGATGCTCCCGCTCCCGTCGAAGGATCCGTGTTCGCCGCGCCCCGCTTTGGGACAACGCGCTGGGTGTGGATCGACCCGTCCGTGGGGCATCGCCACGACCCCATGGTCCCGGGGGACTTGGATGCCACGTCGTTGCGGGCCGCCGCGCTGAGCGAGTGGTGAGGAGGAATCGGGTGGTGAGGAGGGGCGGTGCACCCTCGTAGACTGGAGCCATGACCACCGGAACCTTCACGGTCAAGCGAGGGTTGGCGGACATGCTGCGGGGCGGCGTCATCATGGATGTTGTCACCGCCGAGCAGGCAAAGATCGCCGAGGATGCCGGTGCCGTCTCGGTCATGGCCCTGGAGAGGGTGCCGGCCGACATCCGCCGTGATGGCGGCGTGGCGCGCATGAGCGATCCCCTCCTGATCGAAGGGATCATCGACGCGGTGACGATCCCGGTGATGGCAAAGGCCCGCATCGGTCACTTCGCCGAGGCACAAGTGCTCCAGTCCCTCGGCGTCGACTTCATCGACGAGTCCGAGGTCCTTACGCCGGCCGACGAGGCGTACCACATCGACAAGTGGCCGTTCACGGTTCCGTTCGTCTGCGGTGCGACGAACCTTGGCGAGGCCTTGCGCCGGATCAGCGAGGGTGCGGCCATGATCAGGTCCAAGGGCGAGGCTGGCACGGGGAACATCGTCGAGGCCGTGCGCCACCTGCGCTCGATCCTGGGCGACTTGCGCGCCATCACACAGGCCGACCCGGCCGAGCTGTACGGCTGGGCCAAGCACCTGTCGGCACCGGTCGGGTTGGTGCAGGAGATCAACACCACCGGGAAACTGCCGGTGCCCCTGTTCTGTGCCGGAGGCATCGCCACTCCGGCAGACGCGGCGTTGGTCATGCAGCTGGGTGCCGAGGCCGTGTTCGTGGGCTCGGGCATCTTCAAGTCGTCCGATCCGGCCCGCATGGCGTCCGCCATCGTCGAGGCGACGGCACATTTCGAGGAACCCGACTACGTCACCAAGGTGTCCCGCGGGTTGGGCGAGGCGATGCGCGGGTTGGAGGCGTCCCAATACGGAGAGCATCTCGCTGACCGGGGGTGGTAGCGGGCGAGGACATGCTGACGGGGACTGAGACGGAGACCGAGCCGTCGGTATGCATCGGAGTGCTGGACCTGCAAGGTGACGTGCGTGAGCATCTCGCCGCGCTCCGTGACGTGGGGAGCGACGGCCGTCCCGTTAAGCGTCCGGCCGACCTCGAAGGTATCGACGGGTTGATCCTGCCCGGAGGGGAGTCGACCACCCTCTCGATGCTCCTGGAGTCGACGGGCCTCTTCGATGCGATCGCCGGGCGATTGCCGCGCCAGGGCTCCCAAGGTCAGAGCTCCGAGGACCCGGCTGGGTCCCTCCCGATCCTCGGCACTTGCGCCGGCCTGGTTCTCGTGGCGCGGGAGGTGCTCGACGGGCGACCCGACCAACGAACCTTTGGCATCCTCGATGCGGTCGTGCGCCGCAATGGCTACGGGCGGCAGGTGAAGTCGTTCGAGAGCGAGGTCGTGTTCGGGTCGGGCGAGGATCACCCCTTGCCCGCGGTCTTCATCCGAGCGCCGCTTGTCGAGTCGGTGGGGGAGCAGGTGGACGTGTTGGGCACACTGGATGATGTGCCCGTGCTGGTGCGCCAGGGGCCTGTGCTGGCATCGGTCTTCCACCCGGAGCTCACGCCCGATCGACGAGTGCACCGGCTCTTCGCGCAGATGTGCCGCGATGCGACTGTCGCTCGAGGTCGGGCGACTCCGTTCTTCGGTTCCTGACCGCCCCGGGCGACAATCATTCCCCGAATATTTCCCGAACCATAAACGTTTCCGTTTTCAGTTTTGAGAGACATCCCCGGTGCCGGCGCCGGCGCCGGCGTCAGAACATCACCCTCCGCCCGGCGGCAGTCTTCCCGAACCTATAAACGTTCCCGTTTGTAATTCTCAGAGACATCCCCGGTGCCGGCCGGCACACCGGAACGTCACGCCGCGACCCATCGTCGAAGCCAGGACCGACAGCGCTCGCCCGCTCAGCCCTTGACCGCCTGGACGATCTCGTCGGTGACGGCGTCGGGGTCCTCCAGCGGAAGCATGTGTCCCTTCGCGCTCAGGGTGACCAGCCGAGCCCCGCGCACCGTCGCCACGATCTGGTCCGACTTCTTTGGCAGCGTCAAGGTGTCACGCAGGCCCACCACCACGGTCGTCGGCACGTCCATGGTGGCGATGCCCTCCAAGAGGTCCATCCCAGCGAACGATGTGAGGAACTCGCCGCGGACCTGTCCGTCGCAACCGGCGAACAGATCGCGGGTGAGGACTATGTGGGAGCGCACGGGGTCGCTCCCGAATACGCCGCGCACCAGGACGTGACCATTCTTCGCCCAGAGGGCGCGGGTCACGAGTGGTGACGCGACGAGAGCCGAGGCGAACCGCAATTGCCGAGCTGACATCGCACCGACACTCGTCGCGGCCGTTGAGACGAGGACGGTGGCTCGTGCCCGTGCCCGCAAGACTTCCGGTCGGTGTGTGGCCAGGGACATCACGGTCATACCGCCCATGGAGTGTCCGGCGAGCACTGCATCGTGGGCGTCCGTCGCCTCGAGCACCACGGCGAGATCGTGTGCCAACGTCTCCATGGAGAGCGGTGCGGTCCCCCGGGTGCTCGCGCCGTGACCCCGCTGGTCGTACAGGACAACCCGGTACCCCTGCTCGCGGAGGCGGCGCGCGACGGGGACCCAGATCTCGTGGCTGCAGCCCCAGCAGTGGGGGAGGACCACCATGGGCGCGTCGGGTTCGGCACCGTCGATGTCCCAGAGCGCGAGCTGCGCTCCGTCACGGGTGTCCAGGATTTGAGCTGACGGGCGGTCGACGAAAGAGCCCCACCCGAGAGGGAGCCGATCGTCGTCGGTCACTTCAGCGGCTCGATGGCTGAACCGCCGGGCCACCGCACCAGCAACGACCCCGGCCGCGACGGCGCCCCCGAGAAGCAGGAGAGGGCGTACCCTCGGCCGGAACCCAGCACCGGAGGAATGGTCAGCACTCGAGGATTGGGAGGAGGAGGAGGCAGTGTTCATGATTGCGCCTGAGCGTAGAGCACACTCCTATCCGTCAGCGCGATGGCACCGCACGGTTTCGATGACCCCGACAAGGCAGGGCCGTTTGGCCCCCCCAGCACATGCGCAGCCTGACGAGTCCCACCCTGACGTTCTTGGTCCTCTCGTCCATCGCGACCGTCACACTCGCTGCAGGCATCGAGACGGCCCAGGCAGCCCCGCCAACAGCACCGGCGGCACCAGCCCCACCCGCAGCACCAACGGCCCCAACACCATCAACATCGTCGACCACCCGCTCGGTCCACGTCCCGTTTGAGAACTGCAGCGCCAAACACGTGACGCTGACCGTCACCATCCACAACGCCGCGGCAGCCAAGGCGCCCGTTCAATATGAGTTGACGCTCCACAACTCGGGGAGCACGCCATGCGCGCCCCCGAACCGCCACGTTCCCCCGGGCCGCGCCTCGCTCACGCTCGGGCCCTGTGGCCAGCTCTCGACGGTCATCCGCAACACGTCGGGAGTGAACGTCTCCCCGGGCGACGCCCCCTACTTCTCGTGCCCGATGTACGTCGGCCCCAGTCTTGCCGCACATGGCACTCTCACCGCGACCAGTGGCTGGGATGGACTCGAGTGGCTCGCCGGCCCGGGCGGCAGCCGTCAGTTCGCCCGCGCACCG